>JAFVTH010000020.1 GCA_017503285.1 Clostridia bacterium
AGCTCTGCATCCTTGTAGTCATCTACAAGTCCTGTAACCTGCATTTCAAAGATTGAATACTGCTTTTTATCATCAAATGATGCGCTAAACGCACCTTCCTTTAATGTTGTACCATCAAATAGTGTATTTGTTGCACCAAGCTTTGCTACAGATGCTACTGCTAAGCCGTACTGAACTGTTTTGCCGGTTGCCTCGTATGCGCCAAGTGCCTCAAAGTTTACTGCAAAGCCTTGAAGGATTGCTGTGCCACTATATGAATAGCCGTTGTTTACAAAGATTGCAGGAACTTGATATTCTGCCTTGTCTGTATATGTATATCTTTCTACATCACATGCTGCACACTTGTAGTAGTAGTAGCCTACCTTAAGGAAGCCGTTGTCGTACTTAAGCTCAATAAAGTCGCCCTTTGTGTGGCCAAGTGCAGGAATCGGAGTAACACCCGGATTTTTCGCTCCACAGAAGCAGCTATAGCCTTTTCCGCCCTCTTCTGTACATGTAGCCGCCTTGTCTACCTTGTAAAGGTGTGTTTCGTTACCGTCTGCGTTACAATATACAAATGCTGCGGATGAGTATTGTGTGGAAATATCTGCGCTAGACAAATCGTTCTCGTTACACAAATATATCTTTATTCCTGGTTTCCAAGCGTTTCCTGTTGTGCTGATATTTGTCATATCGCCACGGAACACAATGCTTATAGCATTTGTGTTACAAAAAGCCCAACCATTATCCAAGACTGTTAAATTCTCGGGGAAAACAATAACGTCATTAAGCGACGCACAGCCCTTAAAGGTTTCACCATATAGGGCTGTTAGATTTGTTGGGAAGTAGTAAACCTCTGGCTTTTCTGTTTCGCTTGGGTCATTTACAAAATACAATTTGTCGCAACCATCAAATGGTGATTGGTTTGAGCCATTTACGCCAAGAGATGTAATTCCCTTTGGAATATAAAATGCTGTGAGATTGTCACAATCCTTGAACGCTTGTGCACCGATAGATGTCAATTTGGAGTTTGCTCCGATTTCCACTGATGTAAGAGCTCCACAACCATACAATGCCATATGACCAATGGATTTAACCTGGTCAGGAACAACAAGCTTCTCTAGCTTGTCACACTCATAAGTAAACCAAGCAGGATAGTTAGTTACATAATTACCCAACTCTACAACCTCTACAGGCGAGGTGGAGATCCAGTTAACTCCCGTGAGAGGACCTGGTATTTCTGTGTCTGTTGATAATTTTGCAAAGCTAAAATATTTTAGACTTGTGCCACGGAACACATTTTTGTTACCTTCATACAAATAAAACAAAAGAGCATTCATGTCTGTGTAGCCGTTTGGCATTTCGTATGCAGTAATGTCAGGCGTAGAAAATCCTGTGGTGTTTCCACAGTATTCTTCAATAAGTCCATTTAATGCTGTAAAATTAAAACCGTCGTTAAGTGCCTGTTTTTTAGAAATATAGTAAGCAGGGAATGTGTGAGAGCCTGCCTCGCATGTGCAGTTCAGCGTTACTCGTGCGTCCTCTGTCGCAGGCACCCCTGTCTCGTTATCCTTTACGATAACGGTGTTTACCATGTCTCCAATCGCAATATCGCTATTACCGTCGCCGTTTAGGTCGATAATCTCTACATCGCCGAAATATTCCTCTGCGCTAACAGAAATTGCAAACACGGAAACAATTGCAACTACCATAAGCGCAAGGATTAAAAGCTTCTTTTTCATAATTTATACTCCCTTATAATATAGAATATATTTCCAATTAAATTATATCATAAATAAATATTTATGTCAATGTTTTAGATATAAAAATAGATATAAAAAGCCGCACAAGCGTGCGACTTTTTCTTATGTCATTACAGAATTAGTTAAACAGAAGGTCAAGAATACCAACTGTGGATGTGCCCTTTGTTACAGTTTCTAGACCGTTGCCAAAGTCGAAGGTTGTTTGCTCTGTTTTAATGTTGTTTGCAGAAAATGCCATAATATCCTCTGCTTGAGCTTCCTCTCTTTTGTAGGTAGGAGAAATATATTTCATCCTAAATCCCCCTTTTTAGTTAGTTAACTTACGGTACTGGTACATATTACCATACTTTTTTTAACATATGCAAAAATATGCCATAATAGATTAATCTAATTTGTATTAGCCCCACGAGTGCTTTCAAAAAGGGCTTTTACAACAGCATTTTGGGCAGTCGGAACACACCTGCCCCTACGGTGGGTAAGAGCGAGCTTTGCGATATTTCGGGCGGATATGGAATCTGCCCCTATGGGTGTGGCAAATGCCATAATTTTCGGCAGGAGCAAGCCCCCACCCTACGATTTTTATCTTTCGACGGGCAGATATGGAATCCGCCCCTACGGGTGTGGCAAATGCCATAAAATTCGGCAGGAGATACGCCCCTGCCCTGCGAGATAGGGGTGGGCAAGGGGGTAGATTTGGGCTATAAAAAGCAAAAAATGCGACACAGGGTCGCATTTTTTATTTTTTCTCCATTATTCTTTTGCTAATGCCCTCTATGTCGTAGGGGGTCATTTGGTAGACGTAATAGTTTAGCCAGTTTGAGTAAATAATGTTTGCTGTTGAGTACCAGTTTGGTGCAATCTTTGTTTTTTCCGCATCACGGAAGTAATGCTGCGGCTCTTCAATCGGAAGCCCCTTTGCAAGATCCCTCAAATACTCGTTTTTCAAGGTATCTCTATCGTATTCCATATGACCCATTAGGAAAATCCTTCTGCCATCCTTGGAGCGAATAACAGAGGGTCCGATTTCACTTGAGCCGGCAAGGAGCATAAGGTCGTCAACCTTGCGTATTTCCTCCTCCTTCATTGTTGTGTGACGAGAGTGAGGCATATGAAACTCCTCATCGGTGCCCTTTAGCAGCGGGTCAAATTGAACGTATTTTGTATGCTTGAATATGCCGAAAATCTTTTTGTCAAGTATGAGCTTGTTAAGCCCATAGTAGTAATGAAGCGCAGCCTGCGCGCCCCAGCAAATAAAGATTGTGCTTGTAACATTCTTGTCTGCAAAGTCAAATATCTCGCAAAGCTCGCGCCAATACTTAACCTCCTCAAACTCCATCATTTCGACAGGTGCGCCTGTTATAATCATACCGTCAAAATGCTCGTTTTTAACCTCGGAAAAGGTTTTATAAAATCTTTGTAGGTGGCCAAGGGGAGTGTTTTTGCCCACATAGCTCTCTGTGCCGATAAGCGTAACCTTTATCTGCAAGGGAGAGTTGGAAAGAAGCCTGATAAGCTGTGTTTCCGTTTCTATCTTTGTAGGCATAAGATTTAGAATTGCAATTTCAATAGGACGTATATCCTGTGTCATCGCCCTTTCGTGATTCATAACGAAAATGTTTTCCTCTGAAAGGGTTTGGTACGCAGGAATGTCCTTTGGAATAATAATGGGCATAAAATATCTCCTTTATCAGCAAAGGATACGGACCGGGTTATCTCGGAGCGATAAATGCCGAGCCTCGTCCGACCCTTGTGTTGAAAATTTCTATGTTTTAGTCGACCCTGTGTCGATTAAATAGCGTCAAGCGCCTGTTTTATGTCGTTTATAATGTCCTCCGGATTTTCGATGCCAACAGAAAGACGAATAAGGTTTTCCTTGATGCCGATTGCCTCAAGGTCTGATGTTGAAAGCTGACGGTGTGTTGTTGATGCAGGGTGTAAAACGCAGCTTCTGGCATCTGCAACGTGGGTAACAATAGCAATCATTTCAAGCTTTTCCATAAACTCTGATGCCTTGTCCTTGCCACCCTTAACGCCAAAGCTCATCATACCGCCCTGTCCCTTTGGCATATATTTCATAGCTATATCGTGATATTTGTTGCTTTCAAGAGATGGGTGCAAAATCCACTCAACCTTTGGATGAGTTGAAAGGAACTGCGCCACCTTTCTTGCGTTTTCGGAGTGTCTTTCCATACGGAGAGCAAGAGTTTCCATGCCAAGGTTGGTAAGGAAAGCGTTTTGTGGGCTCATAATCGCGCCCAAATCTCTCATCATTTGAACTCTGCACTTAACACCGAAGGCAGTTTTGCCAAGGTCAGCATAAATAAGTCCGTGATAGCTCTCGTCCGGAACTAAAAACTCCTTATATCTGTCGGTCGCCTTAAAATCAAAGTTACCGCCGTCGATAATCACGCCGCCCAAGGCAACTGCGTGGCCGTCAAGATACTTAGATGAGGAATAGATAACTACATTTGCGCCAAAGTCAAGAGGTCTGCACAGCACCGGTGTAACAAGAGTGTTATCAACCATAAACAGAACCTTGTTTCTCTTGGCAATATCAGCAAGCTTTTCAAAGTCGAGAACAACGATAGTTGGGTTTGCAATTGTTTCTGCAAAAATGATTTTTGTCTTATCGTCAACAAGCCTTTCTATGTTCTCCTTTGTGTCGTCGGGGTCGAAAAAGCGACACTCTATGCCATATTTTGGCAAAGTAACGGAAAATAGATTATAGCTACCACCATAAATTGCTCTTGATGCAACAACGTTGTCGCCTGCGTTACAAACGTTCAAAACAGCAAGCAATGTAGCACTCATACCGGAAGCCGTTGCAATACCCATAACGCCACCGTCAAGGGCGGTAAGCTTCTTTTCAAAAACATCAACGGTTGGGTTGGCAAGCCTTGTGTAGAAATAGCCGTCTGCCTTCAAGTCAAAGAGGTCAGCCATTTCCCCAGCCTTTTCATAGTAGTAGGTTGTGCTTTGCACGATAGGTGTAACACGTGGCTCGCCGCTTTTTGGTGTGTAGCCACCCTGCACACAAATTGTATCTAAATTTTTCATATTTTTCTCCTTTAGTTCTTAAGACTATGGATTGGAGCAGGGATTCTGCCGCCACGGTTTATAAATTCCTCAGAGGAATAGTCGCTAAGCTTCATAATCGGCGCGTGTCCGAGCAGACCGCCAAACTCAACGCTTTCTCCAACGCCCTTGCCGTGAACAGGGATAAGTCTTACTGCGGTTGTTTTGTTATTCACAACACCGATTGCAATCTCATCAGCGATAATTCCGCTAAGAGTTGCTGCGCTTGTGTCGCCGGGAACAGCAATCATATCAAGACCAACAGAGCAAACAGCAGTCATAGCCTCTAATTTTTCAATGGAGAGCGCGCCCATTTCAGCCGCCTCAATCATACCTGCGTCCTCGGAAACAGGAATAAATGCACCGCTAAGACCGCCAACGTGGCTTGATGCCATAACTCCACCCTTCTTAACAGCATCGTTAAGCATAGCAAGGGCAGCCGTTGTGCCGTGAGTGCCGCATCTTTCAAGACCCATATTTTCAAGAATCCTTGCAACAGAGTCGCCAACTGCAGGGGTTGGAGCCAAGGAAAGGTCAATAATGCCGTAAGGTGTGTTGAGGCGCTTAGATGCCTCATAGGCAATAAGCTGACCCACTCTTGTAATCTTAAACGCAGTTTTCTTAATTACGTCAGCAAGCTGAGAAAAGTCGCAATAGCCCTCGCGCTTAATGGCAGATGCCACAACGCCAGGTCCGGAAACGCCAACATTTATAACAGTATCAGGCTCGCCAATGCCGTGGATTGCGCCTGCCATAAACGGATTATCCTCCGGAATGTTTGCAAAAACAACAAGCTTTGCGCAGCCAATGGAATCTCTGTCCCTTGTTAGGTACGCCGTTTCCTTCATTATCTCGCCCATGCGCTTAACCGCATCCATATTGATGCCTGCCTTTGTGCTGGCAACATTTACGCTGGAGCAAACCTTTGTGGTGGTGGAAAGCGCCTCCGGTATAGCCTCGATAAGGTTTTTTGAGCCCTTGGTCATACCCTTTTGCACAAGCGCGCCAAAGCCACCGATAAAGTTAATGCCAACCTCGTTTGCCGCCCTTTCAAGCACGCCTGCAAGACGGACAAAGCCCTCACTATCACAGCTTGCGCCAACTAGGGAAAGCGGAGTTACAGATACTCTTTTATTAATAATCGGAATACCGTAGGTAGCCTCAAGCTCGTTTGCAACGGGCACAAGGTTCTTTGCCGAGGTGGTAATTTTGTCGTAAATCTTTTGTTCAAGTCTTTTTTGGTCGTCACTAATACAATCAAACAAGGAAATACCCATCGTAACAGTACGAATATCAAGGTTTTCCTGCTTAATCATATTGACTGTTTCAAGTATATCATTTATGTTAAGCATATTTACCTCTTAGATTCTGTGCATGGAATTGAAAATGTCCTCGTGCATAGCACGGATGTCAAGCCCCTTACGCTCGCCAAGGATAGAAAGCTCCTTTTGGAAAACAGAAAACTCGGTTTCCATCTTCTCAATCTCCACAAGCATAATCATAGCAAAGTAGTCCTTAAGAACGCTTTGAGTAATATCAACAATGTTTGCGTTGTGCTTTGCACACTCTGCACTAACCTCTGCAATAATACCCACAGAGTCCTTTCCTATAACAGTAACAACAGCCTTCATATTTAGCTCTCCTTTATTTGCGCGAAAATTTTATTAAATAAAGTATAGCACTTATAAATAACTATGTCAAGAAAAATTAGGTGGGGATTTTTTCGATTTTCCAAAACTGTACCGTTTGGTACCGGTTTTTCTGTGTGATAATACTCTTGCAAGGGGCGAAAGGAGGTACAAAATAGAGCTAACCCTTTGGGATTTAATTAAAAAACGAAAAAGCCTGTGGGAAAAGCACAGAGATCAATCCCTAGACAAGGAGCTTGTTGAGGCAATAGCCGACGAGATACTGGACAGAGAGGAAATAAGATACTTGATCCTTGAAAGGCCCTATCTTTTGATTGAGGCATGCTTCTCGGTTGTAAACAAGGAAAGGAAGACGGTTCCGTTCTTTTTGAACCCGATTCAAAAGGACTTTTTGGACAAATTGCAGACACAGGGTCGGTCAAAACCCTACTTTATCTTAAAAAGCAGACAGCAGGGCTTTACCACCTTAATTACTGCAATCGGTCTTTCCTTTGCAATTACAACAAGGAATTTTTCAGGCTTTACACTGGCGGACAGAGAGGACAACGCAAGGGCTATATTTTTGGATAAGGCAAAGCTAATGTATGATATGCTGCCGGAAAGGCTTAAGCCGTCGGAAAAATTGAACTCAGCAAATGAGCTTTTCTTTGACAGGCTTAATTCCTCCTGGAGAGTGTCAACAGCAAGCGAAAGCGTGGGCAGAAGCCGCACCCTTTCCTTTATACACTACTCCGAGGTGGCATTTTACAGGTGCCCTCTATCTCAGCTTCAGAAATCTATTTCCGAGGCAGGGGTAAAGGATGCGCTTTGCATTTACGAAACCACCGCAAACGGCTTTAACGAGGCAAAAGCCCTTTGGGACAGCGGGGTCTGTGTAAATCTGTTTTACCCTTGGTATTTAAGTAGCGAATATCGAGAAAACGACCCATCCTACAAAGAAAGCGCCGATAGCTGGCTAAAAAACCGGCTTGGGGCGTTAAAAAGACGAGGGCTTGATGAAAGCCAGCTTAATTGGTACGCAAGGAAGTACAAAATGTACTTAGACAAAAGCGCAATTAGGCAGGAATATCCATCGTCCCCCGAGGAGGCATTCGTTTCAAGCGGAAGGTGTATCTTTGACAGCGACGCAATCTCTCATTATTTAAGCTGCTTTGATATTAAGCCAACGCCGGGCTATTTTACATATAAGGAAAGAACAAATCCTGTGTATTTGCCTGACGGCAGGCTTGCCAGCGCAAGCTCGGAGCTTTACGATATCAAATTTATTCCCGACCAAAACGGCTACATTTCCATAGTAGATATGCCTTACACGCAAGATTTAGGCAGTCAAATTGTCTTTAAGCCCTATGTTATAGGGGCAGATACAGCAGGCAGTGGCGAGGACTATTTTACAGCAAAGGTGCTGGACAACACAACCGGCAGGTGCGTTGCCACCCTTAGGAAAAAGCATTTTGACGAGGATTTATTTGCTAAGCAGCTTTTCTGTCTGGGAAAATTCTATAATGACGCGCTAATTGGTGTGGAGAGTAACTTCTCTGCCCATCCTGTGCGTGTGCTAAAATCCCTTGGCTATCCCAATCTTTACTCCTCTAAGGGGACAAGCTACGATAGCACAGGGAGCTACCTTGGCTTTATTACCACCTCAGTTACAAGACCAATAATTATTGCTAACCTAGTTTCCATAATGCGTGATAATTTGCTTTTGGAAACTGACAGGCAAACTCTTATCGAGATGACAAGCTTTGTCCGTCACGAAAACGGTCGGGCAAGCGCATCAAGCGGAGCGCACGACGACCTTGTTATGGCAAGCGCAATTGCCCACTTTATTTCTGGCGATTTTTCCAAAAAAGTCGGAATTATCGACACAGGGTCAAGTGTTTTGGAAAATAACTTTACTAAAATCCCCTTGCAAGAAGAAACCTTTATGGAGTGGTAAAATGATTAAAATCACTAAAAAGCTTAAGGAGCTTGAGGGTCGCATTGAAGCTCTTGAAAAGGCTCTTAAGGTCGCTGAAAGCAAGGATTTTACCCCAAGCGGCGACCAAATTTCCTACAAGGAGGTGCTTGAAGAGTGGCTCAATGGCAAGAAAACTACCTAAACCACACAACACACCTCTGGCAGCTTTATGAAAAAGGCCTTGATTATCAATCCTCTATTGGTATAAGGGAAAGCATCCCTACATATGTTAACTTTTTTGAGGGCAGGCAATGGCCTGCACCGACACCCAGCACCAAAAATCTGCCAAGACCCGTTGTAAACATTGTAAAAATGATATGCAGAAGTAAAAAATCCGCAGTTTTATCAACTCCTGTGAAGATTTTTTACAAAAGCCTGTCGCCCCTTACGGACATTGACAAGCTAAATGACTTTGCCACATGCCTTTTCAAGGAGCTTGACCAGGACGAGATTGACAGGCGCGCCATAGACGACGGAGTTAAAAAGGGCTCTTACTTCTACCATTATTATTGGGACCCAAGCGCGCCTTCTCTTTCTTCGGAGGAGCTTGGTGGCGTAAGGTGTGAGCTGATTGACCCGTTAAACATCTTCTTCTCCTCTCCCGAGGAGCTAAACGAGCAAAAGCAGGAGTGGATATTAATTTCCACAAGAAAAACCGTTGAGGAAATTAAGTCACTTGCAGATGAGGATATTTCCCTTGATTATTTGGAGCCTGACTTAAGAATCAGCGCTTATGGTACTAAGGAGCAGTCATCTGAAAGGAAAATTACCCTTTTAACCCGCTATTTTAGAATAAATGGGGAGGTTTTTTGCGAAAGAGCAACAAAAAGTGCCGTAATTTCAAAACCCTTTAGCCTAACACCGGACTTTTCGGAGCTTAGCCAGCTTGACTCTACTCTAAAAAGAGCTGTCAAGAGGCAGGTTGCCACGCTCTACCCTATTGCTTGTGGCTATTACGAAAAGCGTGAGGGCACAATTTACGGTCTTAGCGAGGTTGAAGGATTAATTCCTAACCAAAAGGCAATCAATTTTAACATTGCTATGAGCCTTTTGAACGCTCAAGAGTGTGCTTGGGGCAAGTATATTGCCTTGCCAAACGCGCTTAAGGGTCAGAAAATTACAAACTCACCGGGTCAGGTGATTATAGACTATTCCGGAACGGGCAGCGGCATTAAGCGTATGCCGGATGCAGGCATTTCACAAGTGCCAATGAGCATTACAGCCGATATAACCGAGCTAACAAGAATGGTTGCCGGCACAACCGAGGTATTTACAGGCGATAGCTTCAACTCCAACCTGTCAGGCTCGGCAATCGCTTACCTACAAGCGCAGGCGCAGATGCCAATTGAGGAATTAAAAAACAATTTTTACATTGCTAAAAAGAAGCAGGGAGCAATTTTGGCTCAATTTATGCGACTATACTACTATAAAAGAGCCTTTATTCGCACCCGAAGCAACAAAGAGGGCAAAACCGAGGAATATTTTGACACATTTTTGTCTCAAGAATACGAAAACTCATCTCTTGAGGTTATTGTTGAGGCAGTTGGTGGCACAAAATCCAGCATAGCCCAGGACATTTCCTTTCTTGATACTTGTCTTAAGAACGGATATATTTCTCTTGAGACATATATAAATGCCTATCCGGAAAGCGCAATCACAAACAAAAGCGCGCTTTTAAGGCAAATTGAAAAGGAAAAGGGTACAGAGCTTGAAAATCTGCGCTTAGAGGTTGCAGATTTGAAAGCAAAATTGTCACAAAAATCACAGAAGCAGGTTGATTAAATTTTCAACCAAAAAGTGGAAAACACTCGACCCTGTGTCGATAATTTCATATTTTGACACTTGGTCGAATAAGCAAAAACAGGAGTATTATGCAAGAAATTTTATCAAAAACCGAATTAACCGATGTAAAAAACGACCAAAGCCCCCAAACAGAGGATGAAAGTAAGGAAAGCATCTCTGCTTCGGCAGGCGCAGAGCCTTCTTGCGCACAAAGCACGGCTGACAATGTTATCGCCAATTCAATAGCTATTAGCGAGCAAGCCCCTTTGTTGCCAAATGACGACTCGCTTGAGCGTTTTTACAAGATAATTAAGGATTTTTTCGCATACCCGGGCAAGGATAAGCCCACAAATGTCCCCACTAAGCAGGAGGAGCAAGACTTTTCTGCAGCTTTTCCGGGCATAGAAAGAGAAAAGGTGGAAAAGGACCCCGATTTTATACTATTCAAGGGCGCAAGAGAGCAAAGCAAAGACACAGTAAGCCTTTATAAGGATTTTTTGGAGCTTAGCGCCAGCATCGAAAGAAAGGTAACAGAGCGCTTGCTTGCAAAAAACGCAACAAATCGTTCATCCGTTGGTTCTCTTTCGTCAAATGAAAGAATAGACGGGGACTACTTTACCAAGGAGCAGGTTCTCAAGATGTCAGAGGAGCAAATCAGGCGCAATTTTGACAAAATTCGAAGGAGTCAGGCAAGATGGTAAGGGTTAAGCTTTCGGGGCAAAAAACGGGAATTATCGACACAGGGTCGGCTGTTTTTGAATTTTTAAGCAAAATTTTTCGCAAGGAAGGAGTTAAATAAGCACCTTTTCCGAAAGGAATAAGCGTTTTTCGTTAAGTATTCCGCAAAATTACTTATTTTAGGAGAAAAACATGGCATTTAATAACTTTATTCCATCAGTTTGGGCAGAATCCATCAACAGAGAGCTGGAAAGAGCTTGTGTATTCCTTGAGGACTGCAACAGACAGTACGAGGGTCTTGTTGCCGGCAAGGGCGACAGCGTTCACATTCTTGGTGTTGGAAAGCCAACAATCAAAAGCCTTGAGAGAGAAAACGCAAGCGGAGAGATAGATGCAGCCGAGGAGATTGAGGACACCTCTGTTATTCTAAACATAAATCAAATCCGTTACTTCAACTACAAGGTAGGCGATATCGACAAGGCACAGTCAGTTGGCGGACTTATGGACACGCTTTCCCAGGAAACCTCCGAGGGTCTTGCTAATGAGATTGACAAGTTTATTGCAAATATGGCAACAAGCGAGGACGTTAGCACTCTTACCGCTACAGCCCAGCTTGTAAACAAGGACAACATCCTTTCAATCCTAGATGACGCAATCGAAAAGTTGCAAGAAAATGACGTAAACATGGCATCAGGGGTAACAATCACAGTTTCCCCGCGCTTCTACAAGCTTTTCAAGCAGGCATACATCGGCAAGAACACCGACAATGCATCAGCCCTCGAAAATGGCAGAGTAGCAATGTACGGCAATGTTACCATTAAGCTTTCAAACAACGTTGCAAAGACCGAGGACGGCACAACTGACAACATTATGATAAGAACCAAGAGAGCAATTGCTTTCGTAAACCCACTAACTCACACAGAGGCTTATCGTCCTGAAAAGTCCTTTGCTGACGCAGTTAAGGGTTATGCGCTCTTTGACGGCAAGGTTGTAAGACCAAAGGAAATCATTAACATCAACGTAAAATACGCATAATAAGCCTATTTTGCGGTTATTTGGGTGAATACTAAAGCAGGGGCAGGTTTTTGCCCCTGCTTTTGCTTTCTCTTAAAATTCGGCGTTTTTGACGCCCATACTTCTTCTCTGCTAAAATTTATATTTATTCGCTGAAACTGTATATTTATTACTCATTGATTTCCATTTACTTGACCCTGTGTCTGTAATTCAATTTTTAATTTTTCAATTTTTGTATATTTATACACTATATTGTGGAAAATTTGAATTTTTAAGCGTTTTTACTGTGTTTTTTAGGATTTTAGCGCATAATTCCCCACTTTTCATTAAAATTCAACGATTTTTCGGCATTTTAGAGAGCTTTTTATATAAAAAGACCTATGTTTACAGCACAATTAGGCATTTTTCTCGGTCGAGAAATGTTATTATTGGGTTGGAAATAGTTTTTCCAATAAAAAGAGAGGTAAAAGCAATGAAAACAGAGGAAAAGGATGAAAAAACAGGTCTTGGCAAGGAAATCGTACCCTTGGAGGTATCTAAAATCGTTCCAAATCCAAACCAGCCAAGAAAAGTCTTTAAGGAGGAGCAAATATTAAGGCTTGCAGATAGTATAAGGCAGTTTGGTATCATACAGCCACTAACTGTGAGAAAAATTGATGATGGATATGAGCTTGTGTCCGGAGAGAGGCGTTTAAGGGCAGCAAAGGAGCTCGGAATGAGGTATGTTCCCTGCGTTGTGTCAAACGCGAGCGAGGAGGAAAGCGCCGAAATATCCATAATAGAAAACCTTATAAGAGAGGATTTGAACATTTTCGAGCAAGCCCTGGCAATTGAAACGTTAATCGACACTTACGGACTTACACAGGAGCAAATCGCAACAAAATTGTCAAACAGTCAATCCTACATAGCAAACAAGCTAAGGCTGCTTAGGTTGAGCCAAAGCGAGCGAGAGCAAATTTTGGAGCATCACCTTTCAGAAAGGCACGCAAGGGCGCTGCTTAGAGTCTTTGACACGAATTTAAGAGCCAAGCTGCTGAAGCAGATTATTGACGAAGGGCTAAACGTTGCAAAAACCGAGGAAATTATCGAAAGACTTGTGTCTAAGACAGAAAAGCAAGAAAAAAGCAGCTCTTACAAGGACATAAGTGCGTTTGTCACCGCCATAAACCGTGCAATTGATGCAGCGTCAAAGGGCGGATTCAAAATCAAGAGCAGGAAAATAGAAAACGACAATTTTACAGAGCTAACTATTCTAATACCAAAGACACAGGATGACCCGAGCTTAGACTCCTCGCCGGAGATACAACTCCCAAGCTATGTGGGAAATTAATGCAAATTACACCCAATAAAACATAAAAATAAGCAAATTTTAGACTTAAAGCCCCTTTTAGGGGCTTTTTTATTGTTTTAACCTCAATATCGTTAGTTGTCTAACGTTTTATATGCAGAACAAAAGAAAAAAGTTATGAATTTTAAGAGTATATGCTTGAGAAATAAACAAATAAACGTCAAAAATAGAGATAATAAGGGTTAAAAGTGTTAAAAAAGTTATGAATAGTTAGAAATTAAGGGTGGTATAAGAGGAGCAAATTATGCTAGAAAACTAGTGGTATAAGCAGTCAAATACAAATGTTTCACGTGGAACACGATTAATTTTAGTAGTAATCAGGGGTAAAAATTGCTTTGAAAGGGCAAATAGAACTCTTCTCTACGCATATGAATAGAAATATCGCAAGCTAACTGACCAATCAGCGAAAAGGAAAGAGGATATAAACGTAGTTAAAAGAACGGAAGCAAACGCCATAATTGGTGGCACCAAATAACAGGTATTTTAAGGCATAAAAAGTGTTGTTTTTTGGACTTGAATTATAAATATATCCGGTTGGTGGGTGTGTGGTATCAATGTCGTTCTTGTCGGTGTGTGGGTTATCAATGTCGTTCATCGTATTTGGGTAGGTTGTGGGGACTCAGGACCGAATCTTCCATCCGTCACGCAAGGCTACTTTTGTTTCACGTGGAACAAAGCGGAAATTCGCGACGCGATATAGGGAATAAGAGGCAGGATTATAATAGCTAACAAGCAATAGGATATTTGATTGATTTTAACAGAAAAACAAGTGTGTTTCACGTGGAACATCCCCGTCCGCGGGGTTAGTTAAATTAGGTTTTGCTTGGAGGCGAAACTGGTGGTGTTTCACGTGGAACAATTTGTTCGGGTGGAAAATCAAGGTATTTTGTAGACAGAAAGAGGGCGCGTGTTTCACGTGGAACAAATCCAAGGCTATTCCTTCTTTTTGGTTTGAATTGAAAAGCTAGGTAGCTAGGTAACAATACGAAAGCAAACAAAATTTAGGGGCGTTTCCGCTTGGTTTGTTTGATGGTTTGCTTATTTCTTTTGGTAGAATGCTTTTTATGGGCAATGCAAAATTCTACAATTTTAGCTTTTTTAGTATTGATTTTCAGCCGTTTACATGTTATACTCTAAATAAGAATAGATAATGAAAGGATTTTGGGTAGCTGTGAATATCATTTCCTTTGCCAACCAAAAGGGCGGTGTTGGCAAAACAACCTCTGCTATCAACTGCGCATCCTGTCTTGGCGCGCTGGGCAAAAGAGTTTTGCTTATAGATTTAGACCCACAAGGTAGTGCTACAAGTGGTGTCGGCTTACACAAAAGCGCGCTAAAATATTCCTCTTACGATATTTTGGTAGGAAAATGCGACGATATTTACAAGGCGATTATCAAAACCGAATTCAAAAACCTTTCTGTTTTGCCATCAAATATGTCCTTGGCAGGAGCAGAGCTTGAGCTGTCACGCACGGAAAGACGCGAATTCTACTTAAAAAATCAGCTAGGCAAGCTTAAAGAGGACCATGCGTTTGATTATATCGTAATAGATTGTCCACCGTCATTGGGAGTGATAACTATAAACGCCCTTTCGGCATCAAACTACGTTATGATACCTGCGCAGTGCGAATTTTATGCGCTTGAGGGTCTTACACAGCTTATGATGTCAATAAAGGCTATCAGAGAAAGGTATAATCCGAGGCTAATTATTGGCGGAATATTAATAACAATGTATAATCCTCGCTTAAGATTATCAAGCGAGGTGTTGAGTGAGCTAAAAAAATACTACGAGGATTTGCTTTTTGAGGCAAAAATTTCTCGCTCGGTTGCTCTTTGTGAGGCACCAAGCTATGGCGAGCCAATAAATTACTACTCAAAATACTCTAAGGGAAGCTTGGAATACACAAAGCTTGCCAAGGAAATCATTACAAGAATTGAAGGATAAGGAGAAAAACCATGGTAAAAAGAGGATTAGGAAAAGGACTTGACTCCATTTTTGCAGACAACTACATAGAAACCTCAGCATCAAGCGAGGGTGTACAAACACTTAGACTTTCCGAAATTGAGCCAAAGGCTGACCAGCCAAGAAAGCATTTCGACGAGGAATCATTACAGCAGCTTGCTGATTCTATTACGCAGCACGGCTTGCTTCAGCCTATTATTGTAAGAGAAAGCGCAGGCGGATTTTATCAGATTATTGCAGGTGAAAGACGTTGGAGAGCATCAAAAATGGCAGGACTTACAGAGGTTCCTGTCGTTATTATGGATGCAGACGCACTTAAGGCTGCTGAAATTGCTATAATTGAAAACGTGCAGCGTGAGGATTTGAACGCATATGAAGAGGCATCTGCCTACAAGGCACTTATGTCTGAATACGGTCTTACACAGGAGGAGGTTGCCGCAAGAGTTGGCAAATCAAGAAGTGCAGTTGCAAACACCCTGCGTCTTTTGGACCTTCCGGAGGAGATTTTAGAGATGCTAAAGACAGGAGATATCTCTGCCGGTCACGCAAAAGCCGTTTTAGGTCTTAAGAATAAGGACGATATGGTTGATTTGGCGCAAAAGATTCTCGTGCGCTCCCTTTCTGTAAGAGAAACAGAGGATTTGGTCAAAAAGCTTAATAAGCTTTTTGAAAAGGGTCAAAAGGCGGTTGACGACGTCCTTGAGGACGAGGTTGTTGTTGACTACGTAAAGGACCTTGAAAGAAAGGTTAGAGCTCTCATTGGAAAGCAGATCAAGATTAACACTAAGGGCAAGATGAAAACCGTTCAAATCGAGTATGTTGACGACGACGACCTTGTGGAGATACTCAACACCCTTTGTGGCAAGGATATTACCGACTGATGAATATATTTTTGCAGGGTACACAAATCGTTGACACGTCAACAATCATTTGGGCTATGTGCGTAGGCGCAAATATAGCCTTTATAGCTACATTTTTTATAAGAAACTTTAACGGAATTATAGTTAGGCGCTTGCTTGACAAGGGTGTTGGCTCAAAGCACGCATACACCTTTGGAGAGCTGGGCATAAGCGGTGCTTTGCTTTTCGTTTGCAAGCATCTGCTTCGCGACGGATCAGTGCTTAGGAACACTGTTTCCTGCGTAGGCGGCAAGATACCCTCTGTGCCTGTCGAGAAGGAAACCGACAGCGACTCACAAAAGGATATAGAGCCATCCTTCCGCCTCGCTTACGACCAAGCAAGGTTTTACATAGACGAAAGAAACGAGGAAAAGGCAAGGTCCTCTTACGGCACTAAGACAAGCTGGTGGCTTTTGCCCCTGTTTATTGTGGCATCTGTGGCAATTTCCTACGGTATGACATATCTGATGCCCTGGTTACTTTCGCTGTTCAATTTATAATAAAAAGGAAGCAAAAACGCTTCCTTTTATTTTTTCAAAAAATTTTTCAAAAAAGTATTGACAAGTGGTTGTTGTATGTGTATAATGATAATAGTAATCATTACTATTAAGCCAACATTCAGAAAGGAGTGCTTATGAGAGTTACACGTCAGAGAAGTGCCATTTTAGAGTTTTTGCGCTCCAAAAGGCATCATTACAGCGCCACACAAATATATGATGCTGTAAGAGAGAAGATTCCAAATATAAGCCTTGGCACGGTTTACAGAAATCTTGCCTCGCTCCTTGAGGACGGCGAAATCATTTCTGTGGAAACCAGCGACAAGTGTGTGTACTATGACGGTTTTATTTCCGGCCATTCTCACTTTGTGTGTCAATGCTGCAAGGAAATTTACGACTTTCCGTTGGAAAGCACCACCTCAGAGCCTGAAAAGGCAGGCTTCACGGTGTCAAATCAAAGAGTTGTTTATTACGGCGTGTGCAAGATGTGCAATCAGTCAAAATAGGCAAAATCGGGCTAATTTAGCCTCTTAATTAAGTTAAAAATTTTTATATATAAGGAGAAAGTATTATGAAAAAGTTTAGATGTCCAGTTTGCGGTTACATTCACGAGGGAGATAGCGCACCGGAAAAGTGCCCACAATGTGGTGTTCCTGCATCAAAGTTTGTTGAGGTTGTTGAAAACAGCTACACATGGGCTGCAGAGCATATTGTTGGTGTGGCAAATGGTGTTGACCTGGAGATTATTGAGGGTCTTCGCGCTAACTTCATGGGCGAGTGCACAGAGGTTGGTATGTACCTTGCTATGGCAAGAGTAGCACACAGAGAAGGCTATCCGGAGATTGGTATGTACTACGAGAAGGCAGCATACGAGGAGGCAGAGCATGCAGCTAAATTTGCAGAGCTTCTCGGCGAGGTTGTTACTACATCCACAAAGAAGAACCTAGAAATGAGAGTTGAGGCAGAAAACGGCGCAACACTTGGCAAGTTTGAGCTTGCAAAGAAGGCTAAGGAGCAAAATCTCGACGCAATCCACGACACCGTTCATGAAATGGCAAGGGACGAGGCAAGACATGGAAAGGCTTTTGAGGGACTTCTTAATAGATATTTTAAGAAGTAAAATAAAATACATAGGGCAGAGAAATCTGCCCTTTTATTTTGAGGTTGACAAAGTGCGTTTTGTGGTATATAATAGTATCAAGATTTCAGCCAATGCCTGTACTTTGTTTACAGGAACTCGATGGAAACGTCACTCGGGTTGAAATCTTTTTTATTTTTAATACCTAAAGGGAATGGGTTTAACTTGTTCCCTTTTTTGTTGCACTTTTTCCACAAAAACATGGAATTTTTATGGAATTTTGGTCTTTGCAATTTTCAAAAAAGCTCAAATTATGGAAAAATTATAACATGAATTTGATGCTATTTAAACTGACTTTTCTAACAGAATTTTTTGTGTGGTAATCGAAATATATTTGTGTGATATTATCAGATTGATAAAAAATCGGTTTGGCGAGATTACACGCACATTGATTTTTTAGAAAATTTAACAGGCTACTATTGACAAAGACACAAAGGTGTGTTAAAATGAACTTGCGATATCATATGTGATATCAAATTTATGGAAATGGAGGTTTGATTAGTGTAATGGGGCATTCCACTGACGATTTTAAGGCAAAAATAATGAAGCGCCCGACCGCAACCGATATAAAACCAAAGAAACTGCAAAGTTTTTTAACTAGTTATGGCTTTGTCTTGAAGCGATCGAATGCTAGTCACTTTATTTACGAATATATAGATACTGTAAAAAACAAAAAACATCAAATCGTTGTTCCTATGCACGACCCTATTAAACCTGCATACATTGATAAAATTAGAGATATAATATTAGAAGTGGAAGGTGAGTAAAATGAGAAATTACGAAATGAAAATTATTCCCAACACTGATGAAAATGGTAAAGTTTATTGGACAGCTTCATATCCTGCTATTGAGGGGTGTGTCGGTTGTGGCGAAACCGCAGATGAGGCGGTGAAAGAGGCACAAGAAAATTTAGAATTTTATCTTGAATTTTTACAAGAAGAAGGTGCGGAGATTCCTAACGATTATGTTCCTGCCCAATATTCTGGAAAAATTGCTCTTCGCGTAGCAAAATCTACACACGAGAAAATTGCTAACATATCTAAAACAGAGGGAATCAGTATAAATTCTGTAATTTGTTCTGCCCTTGAAAACTTTTTGGGAATAAAAAAATATGAATTCGAGTTGGATAAAAAAATCCAAAGGATTCAAGAATTGACGGAACAAAATTTAATTTTGCAAGGATATACCGTACAAAACCAAAATGCTTTATGGTCTCTTTTAGCAGACCGAGAACTTATATATGAGGGAGCAGATGAACAATGAAAGAAAAGAAATATGGTGGAATGAGCGTTGTGTTGGCTGGTGCAGTTTTTAATTTTGAACAGTCATCCGAAAGAGTATCAATTTCTCTCAAAACAACTGACAATTTTGAAATTAAAGAGATCAAAAATGATAGTTTTACAATAACAATTACAAGAACACTAGTGTTCGAACCATTGAACAACACATATGTAGAAGTAAAGTTCGATGCAATGGTGCGAACAAAAGAACGCGAAACAGAAGAAAATATATTTACTGAGTACAAAAGCGACAACTCTATTTTCGATGTTGTTTATTCGAGAGCATCTCTTCTCATCGCTCAAATAACTAGCGCGAGTGTGTTTGGACCGATTATAACTGCACCAATTTCTAACAAAAAGCAATAAAAGAGTGCCAATTTGGCGCTCTTTTTATTTTAACTAATCCTTCTGTTTAGTTTTTATTTCTTTTCTGCAAAAGCCAACTATCTAAATGTGCACTTGCTCTACTAAACACTATCTACCCGTGTGAGAAGTTATACAGTCTTGATTTTCGGCACTCGCTATTAAATTGTTGTTTGTAAAATTCAAACATTATTTGAGTTAAACTAAAGTGCAAAGTTATTGACTATCACACAAAACAATGCTATCATAATGACAGAAGGTGTGCACTCCCTCTAATAATACAGGAGGATTTTATTATGGTAGAATTGAAAATTTCAGAGGTTATTTCAAGGGAAAGAAAGCGTCTTGATTTAACACAAGAAGAATTAGCAAAGGCTTTATATGTATCCCCTCAAGCTGTATCAAATTGGGAAAGAGGTGGTTATCCCGATATAACCTTGCTCCCGTCTATTGCCAACTTTTTTGGAATTACTATTGACGAGCTTATAGGAAATGACGAGGTTAGTGTGAAAAGTGATATAGAAAACTTTTTTGAAAAATACGGAAAATCAAACTATAAAGAACGGTTGTCATTAGCCAAGGCTTATCACAAAAAATATCCACAAAATTTTGAAATTATGGAGGTTTTAGGCGGCTCAATAGTAGAAATTAAAGACTATTGGGAAAAGGAATATCCTTTACTAAAACACATTTGCGAAAAAATAATGGAAGAATGTACAAATGAGTGGATAAGACAAAGCGCCATTTATTATATGAATATTGTGTGCCCGGACGAAGAATTTGAAAATTGGAAATATAGAAGTCCGCGAACATTTGCTGATTGTGAAAATGAAAAATTAGAAGAACGATACTATCAAAGATGCAATAGTGAAAGCTTTCAAGCTCAATCAAATGCGAATAATTTACTCGGTTTAATGCACTTTTTAGGCAGAGATTGTATGCGATTTCACGATATAAGGGAAAAGGACAGATTCAAATTAGTTTTTGAAAATCCAATGAGAACTGCCGAGCTTTCAAAATTCAAAATGCGAGTGCTTGAAAATATTTCAACTGACGGAGAAATACCGGAGGCTTGGCTCGGTGCTTATGCTGAGTTATGCCTAAAAGCTGGCGGTGCTTTAATCGGTGCAAACGAGTTTGACGAGGGATTTGCATATCTTGAAAAATCATTTGAATTATATGAAAAATGGATTGAAATTCCCGAAGGAAGACTTATGGATGTAGGAAAGCCTGAGCTATTTGAAAATGCTAAGGTTAATAAAAATGATAGCTCAAATGTTGTATATATTCATTTGCAAAACGGAACAAAGGTTTGGACTCCTTATTTATGGCTCTTTTGGGGACTCAAAAACGATATAAGAAGGGCTATGACACATTGGCATTGGTTTGACAATGTTCGCACAAACGAAAGATTTGTAGTTCTTTATGAAAAAGCTCTAAAGCTTATGGAAAAATAAAAATAGCGAGTGCTGATTTTTCGGCACTCGCTTGGGTGGTTTATATTTAAAATCAACTATTGCGTTATTGAAATGCTTTATATGGTGTGATATAATTTAAATGTAAAATTCAAATTAAAGGAGAAAATCCCTGTGAAAAAAGTTTTACTAATAATTGCTATTGTTTTATGCTCACTTTGCCTGTTTGCTTGCAACAATGAAGAAACAGATAATTCAAACAATTCCACCAATAGCGATATTCCAAGTTTTGAAATGCAAAATGTTAGTAATTTACAATGCGAAATTGTATTTGGACAAACAAATGAAGAAATAGTTTTTGAAAAAGAAAAAGCATTAGAGCTTTATAATATCATTGCAAATTTCGACTATACTGAATTAGACGGAATGCCATCTAAAAGCTCTGTTGATCCATCTTCAGACTACATAAATGTTAACTTTACAGGAGACAAATATAGCGAGGAGTTTCCTACTGAACTATACGGATGCTATCGCATTTATACTGACGATTTAGTAAGTTGGAATTTAAGCAAATATATGTCGTACATAAGCTATTATCAATATGAAGAAGGACTATATAATGCAGTTAGCCAATACATAGAAGGAAATCGTTAATTAGTAAATTGTTGAAATATAAAACAAGAATTTTCTATGAAATGGCACTGTGGCGTGTGATTTTATAATAAATAATAATAGAAAGACCGGCTCTTAAATAGAGTCGGTTCTTTTTATTTCCGCTTTATATTTATAATTGCAGGTTTTGTGAAAATCAAATAGTATTTTCACGGTCAGAACCTTGTTACTCGCAAGGCTCGTAATAAAGGGAATTTGGGAAACCGATTCCCTTTTTTGTTGCACTTTTTCCATAAAAACATGGAATTTTTATGGAATTTTGAGCGTGTTAAATTTGGAAAAAGGTTAAAATATGGAATTTGTGATTATGGAAAGCACTATTTTACATTGAAAAGAGATTTTTTGTATGATATAATTAAACTGATGAAAAGAGGGAGTGATTTTTATGTGTTATATTTTATACGGTGCTGTTGACAAATCCATAAACAGTGAGGAATATAGCAAAGCTATTGACAAAGCTAAATATAAATTTGCATTAGGCACAAAGCATGATGTTAAAATGTGTATTGTAAACGATTCAGGAAGCCACAGAATAACCAAGCGGGCTTGTGATTGCGACTTTCCTACCGGTAAGCATAACAAAGATGCAAAGGAAATACAAGAGCTTGCGTCGCTTATAAACGACTTAAAAATCGCCAAAGATGCAAAATATATCTATATTTCATTGGCTTGGGCAGGTAAAAAGATAAGCTCTGAATGCTGTTTAAGCATAAACGACATTGATGTCGCAGCTTTTCTTGCTGATATGGAAAGTGATTGCTTATACAGAATAGATTTTAATTAAAACTTAGCCCAAGGTTGCTACAAGAAAAGAATCAATATATAGGGAATGAGTTTAACTTGTTCCCTTTTTTGTTGCACTTTTTCCACAAAATAGTGGGATTTTTATGGAATTTTTAATTTTGATTTTTGAAAAAAGCTCAAAATATGGAAAAATAAATTATGGAAAGTATTTTTATTGAAATGTGATTGCGGTTGTGGTACAATTTAGTTGATAAATAAGAATTAATAGAGGCGATACCATGCAAAACACAGAAATAGAAAAAGCAATAGCGTGGAATCCGTGGCACGGTTGTAAAAAACCATTGGATATTGATGCAAGGAGACACTTTATGATATATGCAAATACAACGGGACTTGTAAATTATGCCGCTCGTTTCTTTCAGGAAGAGCAGCTTAAGGATAGAAAGCTTTGGAAAAAGTTCGTAGATCAGTTTCGAAATCATACCGATACGGTAAATGCCGGGTGGCGCGGTGAGTACTGGGGCAAGATGATGCGTGGCGGAGCACTTGTATATGAATATTCTCACGATGATGGGCTTTATGACGTGCTCACCGAGACGGTTCAGGATATGCTGACGGTAGCAGAG
This sequence comes from Clostridia bacterium, assembly GCA_017503285.1. GTDB lineage: Bacteria > Bacillota > Clostridia > Oscillospirales > CAG-272 > RGIG2000. The sequence goes on from JAFVTH010000020.1 coordinate 22,843, forward strand.
AATGACGGTCGCGTTTCAACGTACAATCGCGAGACTGAATTTAACGGCTGGGATATGTGGTGCAGAAAGTACGTTATCCTTGGCTGTGAATATTATCTTGATATTTGTAGGGACGAGGATCTTCGCGCGGAAATCATATCATTTATCAAAGGCTGTGCCGACTACGTCCTTGCACATATTGGAAATGAGGAAGGCAAAAAGCCGATCACCGATACATCAAAGAATTGGCTTGGTATGAATTCCTGCTCGATCTTGGAGCCTTTTGTAAAGCTCTATCGCCTGACGGGTGAGGAAAAATATCTGGGTTTTGCAACCTATATCGTAGAGGAGGGCGGGGCCAAGGGCATCAATATCTTTGAGCTTGCTTACAAAAACGAGATCAAGCCGTATCAGTATGGCGTTTCCAAGGCTTATGAAATGATATCCTGCTTTGAGGGCTTGCTTGAATATTATTACGTTACGGGAATCGAGAAATATAAGACCGCGGTAATCAATTTTGCAAACGCTGTTATTGATACCGAAATATCGGTCATAGGCTGTTGCGGCATTACCCACGAGCTTTTTGACTACACTCGCGCGCGTCAGACCGTCAGATATGAGGGCGAATCTCAGGAGACCTGCGTAACCGTTACTTGGATGAAATTTTGTGCAAGACTTCTTACTCTTACAGGGGACTCAAGGTTTGCAGATTGTATGGAGCAATCCTTTTATAACGCTTATCTCAGCACTCTGAACGTGGAGCGCGTCGAAAGCCCTTACATACAACAGAAGGCGAAAGGTCCTACCGTTTACACCTTTATTCCCGCTGATAGCTATAGTCCTCTGCTTTCGAGAAAGCGCGGAACGCCCATTGGAGGTATACAATTTCTTCCCGACGGATCATATTACGGCTGTTGCGCTTGTATAGTGAGCGCAGGTGTCGGTATGTTTGCGAAGAACATAGTAATCGCAGACGAGATCGGTGTTACCGTCAATTTCTTTGAGAGCGGCACGTATACAGTACAGTACGGCGACACTACCATTGAAATTAAGCAGGAAACCGATTATCCCTTGGATGGCAGAGTTAAGCTTCAAATAAGCACCGACAAGCCAACGCAATTTGCGCTTCGTATCCGTGTTCCTTCGTGGACGGGTAAGGGCGGCAGTTATGCTACGTACAAAAGGGAATGGTTTAATGATGAGATCGTTGTCGAATATCCAATGAAACTTCACACGCAAACTCCAGAAGCGTGGGATGAAGAAACAATCTACGTCCCTGGTCCTACCGCAGTGCATCACGATGAAAACAACGACCATTATGTTACACTGTTCCGTGGTCCAATTACGCTGGCAGTTGATTCACGAATGGGCAAGGCAGCTGACTCGGTATTTGATTTTGAACCCATTGGCGAGATTTGTGCCGACCGTGAGATCGTTCGCGGTGTTCCGTGTCTTCTGAAGATGCGGTTTACTGATAAGAACGGTGGTGAATTCTATCTTGTAGATTATTCCTCAGCAGGAAAGGATTGGAATACTGAAATTGCTGCTTGGTTGAGAACTAAGTAATGAAATTTGTGTTTTTGTGATTCTCAGCCCATTTTAAGTTCTCGCTTATACTTATAATAACTATTCCTTGAACATTCACAAAGCTTTTCACGACATACTAAGATTGTACGCGACGAGGCAAGACAGGTCAAGGCATCCCCGGGACTTCTCAATAGATATTTTAAGAATACATAAAGGGCAGAGAAATCTGCCCTTTTATATTGGGGTTGACAAATGTGCATTTGCGGTATATAATACAAGCGTCATCTTGTTTGACACTAGATAGAGCAAGGTGCTGTATCTAAAGCGGGGGCCGCGATAGTTGGCTGCCCGCACCTTTTATAAACACAGGGAATGAGTTTTTCTCGTTCCCTTTTTTGTCGCACTTTTCCACAAAATAGTGGAATTTTTAATTTTGATTTTTCAAAAAAGGTCAAATTATGGAACTTGTGATTATGGAAAGTTTTTATTTAATTATAACACATAAAATAATGATTTTAAATTGACTTTTCTGATACTGTAAAAGTCCGACAAAAGCTGTCGGACTTTCAAATTTATTATTGATTTTTTCGTTTACCAGCCAAGCCACGGGATTTTTCCATCCAGGCATTGACTTGCCGTGTTTCCGTAAGGGGTTGTTGCATACCAGACGTTTTGATAATATTTACTGTAAGAGTTGTAATCATAACGGAACGGCTTTGTTCCGTCGTTGCTCATAGCGTCGGCAGGTACTCTGTAGGTATCGGACGTACCCGTCAAATCGTTCCATACCATATAACCGATATCATCTCTCCAGTGGTCGGTAGAAAATGACGGAGTAGTATCGGTTGAGCCGTATCTGACCTTTGGCGCAAAGCCGTGTAGGGCTTCGCAAACCAATTCGTATCCGATAATGTTTCTTTGAGCATCAAGCACGGGGGTGAATACCGTCAAGTACACGCAAATAGCGCCTGTTGGCCATTCGCTATCTGAATCAAGAGGGTCAAGGGTTGAATACATTGAAATTTCGCTGTACCCGTCCCAGTTCAAATCCTGATTTTTCAAAATGAACGATAGAGAGGTGTCTAACATAACGTCGCCGAAAAGCGCCTCTATTTGTGTGGCATAATTCTTGTCCATACTGCCAACATAAGGCGGTGCGCTGGGGTCCCAACGAACCTGAATGGTTTCGTTTAACAAATAGTCTCTTGAGTCTGTTACGATGTCGGTTTGGTATTCTTGATTCAGGATTTTATCAAGTCTGTCAATCAAGTTCACTTCCTCGCTCGGCAGCTCCTCGGTTAAGTAATTGAAGCCCTTTATTTCAGGAATCATTTCGTGGTATGTCGCCTCGGCATCGTCATAATAACGCCAAACGGCGAAAACTCCGCCTGCAGAAAGGGAAATCACCAACACACATAAAACGAAAAGAGAAATCAACGTGTGATGTCTAATCATTGTCGCCCTCCTTTGACTCATGTGCTTGGTCTTGAAGAAGCTTCAAGGCTCCGCCTGCTTCGATGATTGCTCTGCGAGCGGGGTCTGTGCAATAGTGAGCGTGTACTGTCAAGCGCTTGCTCAGCTTTCCTACCGAAATGATTTTCAAGCGTTCGCTTGCAGGTCTTATCAAGTGCTTTTCCTTCAAGGAGGAAACACTTACGACGTCGTCATCCTGATAGTGTCTGTCAAGCACGTTCGTGCCAACCGAGCAAAGTCTATTATTATCGGCGTACTGAAAGATCCTTAACTGTTGAGGTATCAGCTTATAAAATCTGAAATTCGGGCTCTTAGCATCCTGCTCGTTCTTTGTTTCACAGGGGAACAAAATGGCTAAGCGCTTTTTCTTTTCGTTTTCGATTAGTCTTTCAACTATTGGCGAAATAATCATTCCGAACACGATAAGTAAAACGCAAAGCCAGCCGGCAGGGGATTGCAGGAATAGCAAAAAGCTTCCTACGTACTGAATTCGCTGTCCCTCGTAAATTCCCTTCATTTGACTGTAAAGAACGGGGAATTGGTCGGCACGCTCGTTTGCATCTCCTTGCAAAAGGAAGTGTCGTTCGTTAGGATGCTTTTCGTTTGGCTCCTCGATTCCGACAATACGGTGAATAATATATATATCGTCTTGCTTGTATACAACGATATCGTACAGCTCCAAATCCTCTTCTTCAGGTATATGGTTGCAAATTACGACATCGAACATTTGAAACTGATCGTCAAGACCGTACAGGAAAAGATGCTCGTTTTTGGCATTCTTTTTAGCCATGGACTCGCTCTTGACAACCTTAATTGACGGAATTCCGTTAGCGGGTCTGTCCTCCGTTGCGCGAACATAAATGGCAAAAGCGAACGCTCCTATCAGTATCAAGCAAAGTATCAGGGATAAAATCCTGTTGAACCAAAGTATGGCTTGACTCAGATTCTTGTTTTTATTCAATTGTTTTTCTTTTTCTTTTTTTATTGCTTCGTCCCTGTGTCCAAATCTGATAAATTGGAGCTCCATTTTTGTTATGTGTCCGATAAGATACGAAAACATTGCCGTAAGCAGTACAAAAACGATTAAGCACAGAACAAAGGTATAAATTTCAAATCCTGTCATATGCCTCTTGTAATTAAATGCAAGACCCCATGTTTCCATGGGATCTGCGATTTATTTAATAAGTTATTTTTTAATTATGCAGCAGGAGCAACCTTTACTCTGAACTTAACGTCTTGGATAACTTCCTTGAATTCCTCGTATTCATCCTGTGTTGGTAGGTGGAAGCTGCCAATTGAGATAGCATCCTCTATTGTAGCTGCTGTGATTGTGTATGTGTAGTACTCACCGCTGTTGTGCTCGGTCCAATCGGCCTCTGTGAGAACAACTGCGAAGTTAGGGTCGATTGTATAAATAGTAGTGCCATTGTATGTGCCTGCGGTAGAGCTTGCGAGCTCAACGGTGAGAGTAGCGTTTAATGCATTTGCGAGCATATCGTCGCTAATATCTCCCTTAGGAGTGAATACTAACGTAATTGAGCCTGTACCCCAAGCGATTGTTGTAATCTTGGTGTCCTGTGAATCCGGTTCAACAGCAAAGTCTAGGCTGTTTTCTGTGAATGAGTATGAACCTGAGTTTCCTTCGTGGTCGATGCCGCCCATCTTTGAAACAAACGGCTCTGTTTGTGCGTCGATTTGATTTCCGGAATAAATCCATGTTGCGTATACGCCACCAACGGTGAGAAGTACACATAGCGCGATTAAAACACTAAGTTTTTTCATTATTGTTTTTTCCTTTCCGCTGAAATTATTAATCTTATCAGCAAGGCTATTATAAAATAAGATTTATTTATTGTCAAGCATTTTTCGTTACAAAAGTAAAATATTCTGCGAGGGAATTAAGAAATGATTTCATCTTCATCATCTATCTTCATTTTGGGCATATGTATTTTAGAGTTCTTATTTACACACAGAGTATTGTATTTATCTACATCTAAATACCCTCTTGAATAAGCCTGACCGAAAATTAAATAAAACATTTTTAGGAACGATTCAACATATTTAAAGGCTCTACCTTCTTCATAATAAAGCTCACTCAAATAATCAACCACTTGGGAAACACTTATATCATCAATATACTTTTTACCAAACCTTTTAAAGATATGATTCTTCCACAAACTGTCTTGTTTTCTGGTGGTGCCATATGGCTTTCCATACCTCCCCTTCTCACAGTATTCTAAGTAAACCTCTTTTACTGTATATCTCTTCTTTTTGGGGCTCATAGGTATATCTAATTCACACAAAGACAAAGCCCTCTTCTTGCTTTTAAGGGCAGAGAAATCTGCCCTTTTATTTTGGGGTTGACAAAAAGTGTTTTATAGTATATAATGACTACAAGATTTCAACCAATGCCTGTGCAGTTATCTCAGGAAATTGATGGAAACGTCGCTCGGGTTAAAGTCTTTTTTCTTGACAAAATGTTCTTTTCGATATATAATAAAAACAGCAGTTGCCCTCAGGCGACACCACTCACTCCAAGGAGTGAGTTATTTTTTTGATAATTTGCAAGCTGTGCCGTCGAAAAAAGCTGTGTCTTAACAATAGGCTTGACAGAACAGGGCTTATGGTATATAATGATATCATGGTAGCGAACTCAACCAAGGGTTGTTTAGTCGCCTTTGTGCGACCCGCAACGCGGAAACTATTGTTTCTGCGCCGAGGCAATTAAGCCTCGGCTTTTTTATTTGGGGTTGACAAATTGTTTATAATAATGTATAATAATATCGAATTAAGGGATGCCGAAAGGCTTACCTTCCCTCTTGGCGAAAGTCAAGAGGATTTTTATTCTAAATGCATAAAGGGAATTTGGGAAACCGATTCCCTTTTTTGCTGCTTTTGAAGATTTTACACACAACACGGGGCAAGAGGAGCAGTAAAATGAAAAGGAACAAGCCTTTGCTTGTTCCTTTTTTGTTTACCAAATTTTCTTTAGGATTTTTATAATATCTTCCTTTGTTGCCTTGCGTGGGTTTGTGGCGGTGCATCTGTCAAGGAGCGCAGCGTCTGCCATGGCGCTTAGCCTTGACTCATATTCCTCATAGGTTAGGTTAGGCACAGCCTCGTGAACGGTAACAGGCATACCAAGCTGAATTTGCATTGCGCGAATATAGAAGGCAAGCGCCTTTACGCAAGCAATATCATCATAGCCGGCAAGACCTATACGGCGAGACATGGTTGCATATTTTGCAACGCAGGGAGCTGGGCTTTCAAGGGCAAAGGTGTTTTCAGCAATACCGGAGTTAAAGCCGATAACGTCGGGAAGAACGATTGCGTTTGCGCGCCCGTGCGGAATGTGGAACTGTGCGCCAAGCTGATGTGCTATACTGTGGCAAATGCCAAGGGACACAGCATTAAAGGCAATGCCTGCAAGGCAGGATGCAATATGCATCTTTTCCCTTGCCTTGTTTTCGTGAGTTTTTGGATAGTTATATGAGCGCACAAGGTAGTGCTTGCAAAGAGAGGTTGCCTTTTCTGCGTACATATCCGAAAAGTAATCAGCCTCGGTGCTGACATAAGCCTCAAGGGCGTGTGTCAAAACGTCAAGACCTGTATCGGCTGTAATAGATGCAGGAACACTCTTTACCATTTCCACGTCGAGAATAGCCTCGTTTGGAAGAAGAAAATCGTCAATAATTGCGTGCTTTACGTTCTTTTGCGGGTCGGTAATAACGGCAAAGGACGTAACCTCACTGCCTGTGCCGCTTGTTGTAGGGATTGCAATAAAGTGCGGGGCATAGTCAGCATTGTGGTTGTGCGCAAACAGGCGCACGCACTTAGCAAGGTCAATAGCAGAGCCGCCGCCAATGGCAATCAGACAAGGCGCCATTTCACGAAGAAGGGCAGTAACGCCGGAAACAACCTTATCAATGGTTGGGTCGGGCACAACGTCCGAATATACCTTATATTCTATATTAGCCGAGTCCAAATGCTTTGTAACAGCCTTAATAAGTCCGCTTGAAACAAGGAATGGGTCAGCAACGATAAATACCTTTTTATACTCCAGCTTGGCAAGACGCGCAAGGGCATTGCCTTCAAAGTGTATAGTGGTTTTTAGGTTACAGCTACGCATTTTGCACCTCCTGTAAAGATATAAGACATTATAGCATATATTTCCAAAAGAGTAAATACGTTTTTGAAAAAAAGATGAAAAAATCGTCATTTTTTTACAAAAAAATTTTTTCAAAAGTGTAAAAAGCGAAAAAATGAAAATAATTTTCAAAGCTTTTCAAAAAAGTGAAAAAAATTTTCATTTTTCAAAAGCCGAGTGAAAACAAAAAATCAAGGCAAAAACACGGATTTTGAGGGGTTTTCAAAATGTTTATCCAAAATTTTGTGAAAAAAGTTGACAAATAAGTAATTTTATGCTAAAATCTGAATTGTGAAAGTATTTTTCATCAATATTGAAAATTGTTTTCATAATTGAAACAAATCAAGACAAAAACACCTTGAAAAATGAAAATAATTTTCAAAAACCGAAATAAATTTTCAAAATTCACAGAAAGGAGGCAAATTTTGAACAGGACTTTACTGCAAGCGCAGCTCATGTATGACGATATGGGCCGCTCTGAGAAGAAGGTCGCTGATTGGTTGTTTTCTCACTCCGGTGAGGTGCTTCCCTATTCCATAACAGATCTTGCCTCCAAGTGTGAGAGCAGTGAGGCAACTATTGTTCGTTTTTCAAAGAGGCTGGGCTGTCGAGGCTATCAGGATTTGAAGCTGACCCTGGCCAAGGAGCATGAAAAGAAGGTTGTCGCCCCCGTGATAACCGGCAACGATGACTGCTTTGCTATTTTTGAAAAGGTATGTAACGATGCGTATATGTCCTTAGAGCGAACAAAGAAAACCCTCTCGGCAGAGAATATGTCCCGTGCTATGGAGGCAATTACCAAGGCAAGGCGTGTTGTACTGATAGGACTTGGTACATCGGCGCAGGTTGCAGAGGACGCAAGCAACAAGCTTTTGCGCGCAGGCTGTAACTCAAGCGCATACGCCGACACCCATATGCAGGCAATTGCAGTTTCTCAGCTGAAGGCAGGAGATGTGGTTATAGGAATCTCTCAATCCGGCTCGTCCAAGGATATTGTGGAATCTATGAAGGTGGCAAGGGCCCACGGCGCAACCACCATCTCAATTACCTCAAGGGAGCGCTCGCCAATTGCAAGGCAAAGCGATATTTTGCTCCTTACGGACACGGAGGAAACAATGCACAGCTCGTTAGGACTTAATTCCCATATTTCAAGGCTTATATTAATAGACGCCTTGTGCTACAAAATAGTTTATCAAAATGATGCCCTTGCCCACAGCGTTGGGGAAAGTGAGGCAGAGCTTCAATCGAAGCGAATCGTAGAATAAAATTACATTATTAATAAAGGAGAGAAAAATGAAGGTTCTCGTTGTAAATGCGGGTAGCTCATCTCTCAAATATCAGCTCTTTGATATGGACAACGGGGGAGTTTTAGCAAAGGGCTTATGTGAGAGAATTGGCATTGACGGTGCTATCACCCATAAGCGACCCGGCAAGGAAAACTACAAGGCAAGCGCACCTCTTGAGGACCACAGGGCAGCAATTGAGCTTGTGCTAAGGCTGCTTTGCGACAAGGAGCTTGGTGTTATATCAAGCGTTTCCGAAATTGGCGCAGTCGGTCACAGAGTTGCCCACGGCGGCGAAAGGCTACGACAGTCAACCATTATCGGACAGAGCGAGATTGAGTACCTTGAAAGCATTGTGGAAATCAACCCACTGCACGGTCCGCCGGCAATAAGCGGAATCAAGGCGTGCAAGAGCGTTATGCCGGACGTTAAGCACGTAGGCGTGTTTGACACATCTTATTATTCAACAGTTGAGGAAAAGGCATATATTTATCCTATTCCTTATGAGCTTTACGAAAAGTACAAAATCCGTCGCTACGGCTTTCACGGCACATCCCACAGATTTGTTTGCGGCAAGGAGATAAAGATGCTTGGAAACAAGGATGCAAGGGTAATTACCTGCCACCTTGGCAACGGCTCATCAATAACAGCCAGCATCGGTGGCAAAGCAGTTGACACCTCAATGGGCTTTACCCCGCAGGAGGGCGTTCCTATGGGAACACGCAGCGGCTCGGTAGACCCGACGGTTGTTACTTATATTATGAAAAAGGAAGGACTTACAGCCGATGAGGCTGAAAAGCTCCTTAACTCAAAATCCGGACTTCTTGGAGTTTCCGGTGTTTCAAGCGACTGCCGTGATGTTCTCATAGCCCAAGGCGAGGGAAACAAGCGCGCAGGCTTGGCAATGGATATTCTAATCCATTACATTAAAAAGATTATAGGCTCTTATATTGCGGAAATGAACGGCGTTGATGCCCTTGTATTTACAGCAGGCATCGGGGAAAATGACGGCATTGTAAGAGATCTTATATGCAGGGATATGTCTTATCTCGGCATTGAGATTGATAACGATATCAATCTGAAGCTGGAAAGAGGCACACAGGCAGATATTACCAAGGCAGGCGCTAAGGTAAGAACCCTTGTTATCCCAACAGACGAGGAGTATATGATTGCCCTCGACACATTCAATCTTGTCAAATAAAAAATATATATAAACCGAAAGGAAAAAAAGAAAATGAAATCAGCTTACGAAATTAAAAAGGAAATCTGTGAGGTTGGCCACGCCCTTTACAATCTCGGCTTTGTTGCCGCAAACGACGGTAACATCTCTGTTAAGGTATCAGAAAACGAGTTTTACTGCACACCGACAGGCGTATCAAAGGGCGCTCTTACACCTGATATGATTATCAAGGTTGACAAAAACGGAAAGAAGATTGAGGGTAAGCTCAATCCTTCATCAGAAATCAAGATGCACATGCGTGTTTACGAAAAGCGTCCTGACGTTAACGCAGTTGTTCACGCACATCCACCGATTGCTACTGCATTTACAATTGCAGGCATTGACCTTGACCAGTACATTCTTCCGGAGGCTGTTCTTACAATCGGCGAGGTTCCAACCTGCGCTTACGGAACACCTTCTACAATGGAAATTCCAGACTCACTTGAGCCATACATCGAGAACCACGACGCATTTCTTCTCCAGAACCACGGCGCATTGACAGTAGGCTTCAGCCTACAAAAGGCAATGTTCGTTATGGAGGAGGTTGAGTTCAACGCAAAGATTTGTAAGTATGCTATGGAGCTTGGCGCAGTTCACGAAATTCCAAACGACCAGCTTAAGAAGCTTATGGACCTTCGTAAGAAGATGAACATCCCCGGCCGTCACCCAGGCATTGACTACGGTGAGGAGGAGTGCAAGTGCTCATCTAACGAGGACCTTGTTAACGAAATTACACGCAGAGTAATTGCAGCTCTCGGAAAGTAATTCTCCCAGGCGAAATTTATAAAATTTAGCGAAAGGAGATAAAAATGGCTATAAATTGGACAGAGGCGCAAATTGAAGAAATTGTCGCCTCGGTTATGAAGGGTCTTAAGAAGGAAGCACCTTGCGCAAAGGACCAGTACGACGGCAGCGAATACAATGGCAAGAAATTTATCGGCGTTTACACCGATATGAAGGATGCTATTGATGCTGCTGAATGCGGCTACAAGGCTATTCGTGCAATGTCCCTTGAGCAAAGGGAGAGGATTATCCAAATAATTCGTGACCTTTGCCGTAGCGAAGCTCCAACAATGGCGCGCCTTGGCGTTGACGAAACAAAAATGGGCAGAGTGGACCACAAAACCGCAAAGCACATTCTTGTTGCCGACAAAACCCCAGGCACTGCCGATATTGCGGCGCAGGTAAAGACAGGCGACTACGGTCTTACCCTTACCGAAATGGCTCCCTTTGGTGTTGTGGGCAGCATTACCCCAAGCACAAACCCATCAGAAACAGTTATCTGTAACAGTATAGGTATGATAGCGGCAGGAAACGGCGTTGTTTTCAACCCCCATCCAAACGCTATTGCAACCTCAAACTATGCAGTAGACCTTATCAACCGCGCAAGTAAAATGGCAGGGGGTCCTAGCGTTTTGGTTTCCTCTGTTGTTAAGCCAACCCTTGACACAGCCGACATTATGTATAAGGACCCAAGAATCAAGCTTCTTGTTTGCACAGGCGGTCCCGGCGTTGTTAAGAGCGTTCTTTCAAGCGGCAAAAAGGCAATCGGCGCAGGGGCAGGCAACCCACCGGTTATTGTTGACGACACAGCCGACGTAAGAAAGGCTGGAAAGGATATTATCGATGGTTGTACCTTTGATAACAACCTACCCTGCATAGCAGAAAAGGAGGTTTTTGCCTTTGACAGCATTGCATCAGAGCTTATTGATGCTATGAAGGAAAACGGCGCATACCTAATAAACAGCCAGCAGGCAGATATGCTTGCAAGCATTGTTCTCGTTGAGAAAACGAACCCAAAGACAGGCATAAAATCAAAAATTGTCAATCGTGACTGCGTCGGCAGAGATGCCAAGGTGCTGCTTGAAAAAATCGGCATCAATGTTTGCGATAAAATCCGTTGCATTATATGCGAAACTGATTTTAATCACGATTTTGTTCAGCACGAGCTTATGATGCCTATTCTTCCTATTGTCAGAGTAAGAGATATTGACGAGGCTATTGACCTTGCCGTTAAGGCAGAGCATGGCAACCGCCACACAGCTCATATGCACTCTAAAAACATTGACAATTTAACAAGATTTGCAAGAGCCGTTGAAACAACTATTTTTGTAAAGAATGCCCCATCCTACGCAGGCATAGGCTTTGGCGGAGAGGGACACACCACCTTTACAATAGCAGGTCCGACAGGCGAGGGCATTACCAGCGCAAAAAGCTTTACAAGACTGCGCCGTTGCGTTTTGTCTGAAAGCTTTAGGATAATATAAAATTTTAAGAAAGGAAAAGGATATTATATTTCATCATCACAGGTAGAGAGCATTGTCCGCAAGATTCTTGGCGAGATGAACACACCAAGCAGTGCATCAAACGGAAAAATCCCTGCAACTGCCAAGGTAGCAATGCTAACAGCTCCTAAGAAAATCCAGGTTAAGGAATTTCCTATTCCAACCGTTGGGGACAACGATATTCTCGTTAAGGTTGAGGGCTGCGGTGTTTGCGGAACAGACGTTCACGAGTGGAAGGGTGACCCATTTGGAATTATCCCTGTAACACTTGGCCACGAGGGAACAGGCGAAATCATTGCTCTCGGTAAAAATATAAAGGCTGACACAGCGGGAAATCCAATCAAGGTTGGCGACAAGATTGTTACATCCGTTATCAGCTGTGGCGAATGCTTTGTTTGCCGCAACAAGCCTGCAAATACCAACCTTTGCGACAAGCAGGGCGTATTTGGACTTATCCCACACAATGACGCAAATCCGCTAACAGGCTGGTTTGCATCACACCTTCTCATCAGCGGAAAGGGCTCTACATATTTCGTAGTAAACGACCTTGACCTAAAGGAAAGAATGCTTCTTGAGCTTGCTTGCGTTTGCGTGCATGCGCTAAAGAGAGCTAACACAACAGGCTTAATCAACTTTAACTCAAAGGTTTTGGTTCAGGGTCTTGGCCCGGTTGGTCTTGTTATGATAAGCGTGCTTCGCGCAGCGGGTGTTAACCACATTGTTGCTATTGACGGCACACCAAAAAGACTTGAAATGGCAAAGAAGCTTGGCGCAAAAACAGTTATCAGCTTCAAGGAGATTACCTCACTTGAGGAAAGAGTTAGCCTTGTTAAAAGCGTTGCAAACGGCGTAGGCGTTGACTTTGCATTCCAATGCACAGGCGCACCTATGGCAGCAAAGGATATTTACGAGTATATCCGTCGTGGCGGCGGTATGTGCGAGATGGGCTTCTTCGTTAACAACGGCGAATATACCATCAACCCACACTTTGCTATGTGTAATAAGGAAATTAACGTTGTTGGCTCTTGGGATTACAGCGCTGACGACTATCCAACAACAATGGCATTCCTCCGCCAGGCAAGAGAAATGAACATTCCTATCAAGGAGCTAATTACCCACACCTTCCCACTTGACCAGCTAAACGAGGCAATGGAGGTTAACGTTTCACAGCAGGGCATTAAAATCTGCTACGTTAACGAGTAATTTAGTAAAGGGGTTATTATAATATGGCTCTTGGTATGATAGAGGTTTATGGCTTTGCTACTGCAATAGTGGTGGCTGATGCTATGGCCAAGGCAGCAGACGTTAGCGTTGTTGCCATTGACAAAAACAAGCCCGCAGGCGGCGACTCTGCAAGAGTGCCTCTTGTTATGGCTATAAAAATTGAAGGCTCTGCCTCAGCCGTTGACTCTGCAATTTTAGCAGGCAAGAAGGAGGCAGAAAAAAGAGATTTGTATATCACCCACAAGGTGATTGCAAGACAGAGCGAGGATATTGAGTGGTTTGCACACCTATCTGCGCTCGGTAAGGATAAATTAAGATAATTAAATTAAAAAGGAGAATACGACAATGATGGAAGCACTCGGAATGGTAGAAACAAGAGGTCTTGTAGCAGCAATCGAGGCTGCAGATGCAATGGTTAAGGCTGCAAATGTAGTTCTTGTTGGCAGCGAAAAGATCGGCTCAGGTCTTGTTAGCGTTATGGTTCGCGGTGACGTTGGTGCAGTTAAGGCAGCAGTTGAGGCTGGCTCTGCAGCAGCTACAGCCCTTGGCGAGGTTATTACAACTCATGTAATCCCAAGACCACACGCAGACGTTGAAAAGCTTCTTCCTATTATAAAATAATTGTAGGTTTATAATATGAAGGCAATTGCGTTACTTGAGGTACAGGCGATGGTAGCCGCAATTACAGGACTTGACGCAATGGTAAAGGCAGCTGACGTTAAGCTGATTCACGTGGAAAAGCGCCTTGGCGGCAGACTGGTAACGGTTGTCGTTGAAGGCGAGGTTTCCGCGGTGAGGGCAGCCCTTGATGCCGGTGCGAAGGCAGCCGGCGAGGTCGGAAACGTTAAGTGCTGTGAGGTTATCGCACGTCCACACCCCGATGTTATGAAATTCTTAACAACGGGTTAAGATGCCCATAGGGGCAAATCACTTATGCTTTTAGAGCTTCGGCTTTAAAATATAACAAAAGCAAAAAATAAAAAATAAATCTTATAGGAGGATTTGAAAATGGAAGCACTCGGAATGGTAGAAACAAGAGGTCTTGTAGCTGCAATTGAGGCTGCAGATGCAATGGTTAAGGCTGCAAATGTAGTTCTTGTTGGTAGCGAAAAGATCGGTAGCGGTCTCGTTAGCGTTATGGTTCGCGGTGACGTTGGCGCAGTTAAGGCAGCTGTTGAGGCTGGCTCTGCAGCAGCTACATCTCTTGGCGAGGTTATTGCAACTCACGTAATCCCAAGACCACACGCAGATGTTGAAAAGCTTCTTCCATCTATTAAATAAAAATCAATAGAAGACTAGTTTTTCAGTACCCAAGGGGCGTTTGCCCCTTGGGGTACTGCAAAAGCGCTTAATCAATAGCCATTGAGCTATTTTGCAGTACTCAACAAGGCTTTAAGAAAGGATAAGAAAATGGATATTTCAAAGGAACAAATAGTAGAGCTTGTAAAGCGCGCGCTTGTTGAAATAGACAGCAAGGAGGGCTTGGCTCAAAAAAGCGGTGGTATCCCCATCGGTATATCAAACAGACACATACACCTGTCACAGAGTGACCTTGAGGTATTATTTGGCAAGGGCTATGAGCTAACTCCCATAAAGGACTTATCCCAGCCCGGACAATATGCCTGCAAGGAGCTGTTAACTATCGTAGGGCCATCAATGCGCCCAATAGAAAATGTAAGAGTTTTAGGTCCTGTCAGAAAAGCCTCACAGGTTGAGATATCTATGACCGATTCTTACATCTTAAAGGTTAAGCCCCCTGTGCGTGAAAGCGGAAAAACAAAGGACTCCGCCCCCATTACAATAATCGGCCCTAAGGGTGTGGTTCAGCTAAGCGAGGGCTGTATAATAGCAAACAGACATATACATATGTCGCCTGATGAGGCTTTAGTGTTTGGCCTTAAGGACGGGGACTATGTTGATATAGATGTAAATGGCAAAAGAAAAACAAGATGGTTCGATGTGCAGGTCAGAGTAGACAAGGACTACCGCCTTGAGATGCACGTTGACACGGACGACGCAAACTCGGCAGGAATCAGCAACGGATTTATAGTAACTATTGTAAAGTAAAGAGAGGATAAAGATATGTTAAAGGGTATTATCAGAGGAACAATCGTTTCCACAAGAAAGCAGGAATCCTTAGTAGGCAGTAAGTTTATGGAGGTTCAGCTAATTAAAAACGGCGTATGCACAGACGAATATATAGTAGCAATTGACTCAGTTGGCGCAGGCGTGGGTGAAACCGTGCTTATTACAACAGGTAGCGCAGCAAGGCTTGCCCTCCACAACACAAGCTGTCCGGCTGATGCTGTTATAGTTGGTATTGTTGACTAACAAAAATCTTCTTACATACTTTAGCGAAAGGAAGAAAAAATGCAAGAGCTTAAGAATTTAATGCGCGATTTCGGCATTGTAGGTGCCGGTGGCGCCGGATTTCCCTCCTATGCCAAGCTTGCAGATGGAGCAGACCTACTAGTTATAAACGGCTCGGAGTGTGAGCCGCTTCTTGCCACAGACTACATACTTCTGAGGGACGAATTGGATTTGGTTCTTCAGGGAGTTTCGGAAATAATCAGAAAAACAAGCATTTCCAAGGCATATATGGCAGTTAAAGCCCATAATGCCGAGCGTCTTGGCTGGAAGGACGGAGACAGGCTTTGCGACGGTGTTTTTGTAAGGGCCCTACCCGACATTTACCCAATAGGCGACGAAATAAGCCTTATTTATGAGGCAACAGGCAGGCTTATAAAGCCGGGCAAGCTGCCTATTACCGAGGGTATTATAGTTTACAACGTTGAAACAATGTATAACCTTGGCAGAGCGTTAAGATATAAGGAGCCTGTAACCACAAAGTGGCTTACAATCGGCGGCGACGTTAAAAAGCCAACAGTTATAAAGGTGCCTATCGGCGCTAAGCTTACCGATATATTTGAAAGGCTGGGCATAGAGGTTAAGGAGGGGTACACCGTCCTTGACGGCGGTCCTTCAATGGGTAAGGTTATAAACCCAAGAACCTATGCGGTAAACAAAACCACAAAGGGAATACTTATTCTCCCCGATAACTCACAGGCAGTTCTTTCAAAGCTGACAAACGAGGAAATTGCAACAAAGAGGGCAGAAACAGCCTGCTGTCAATGCACAAGATGCACCGATATGTGCCCAAGGCATTTGCTTGGCTATCCCCTTGAGCCGCATAAAATGGTAAGAACGGCTAAGGGTGCGGTTGAGGTTATGCCGGATATGGTTATTAGCGCAACCCTTTGCTGCGGCTGCGGCGTTTGCGAAAGCTTAGCCTGCAACCAGGGTATTTCCCCAAGGGCTGTAATTGACAACTATAAAAAGCTGCTCTCCAAAAACAAGCTTCGCTTTGATAAAAACGGCGAATATAGCGTAATGGCAGAGCGCGACTACAGAATGATTCCATATAAAAAATGGATGAGCGCCCTCGGTGTTTCACAGTTTGACAGGGATACCGATTTCGGTGGAGAAATAAAGGATTTTTCAAGAGTTGAAATGACTCTTTCAAGACACATAGGCGCACCAAGCATTCCTGCTGTTAAGGACGGAGATATTGTAAGCGCAGGCGATTTGATTGCAAGCGCCGCAGAGGGTCTTTCCCTTCCACAGCATGCCGCTATTTCCGGCAGGGTTACGCTTGGCAAGGATAAAATAATAATTGATAAGGTAAGATAAGATGTATAAGGCAATAGGTGTTATAGAATTAAAATGCATACCTAAGGGTGTAGAGGCGGCAGATGCGGCACTAAAGAGCGCAGGCATAGAAATGGTCTCTGCCCATCCCTCCTGCCCCGGAAAGTATGAGATTATACTGACAGGCTCAATATCCGACGTTAGCGTTGCTATCCAGCACGTTTGCAAGAGGTTTGACGGCTATGTGGTTGACTCTGCGGTTATGGGAAAAATAGAGGAGCAGGTTATAAAGGCTCTGTTTGGTACACAGGTTGGGGAGCGCAAGGGCTCTCTCGGTCTTATCGAAACCTTCTCAGCCTCAAGTGCTATCAAGGCTGCCGATATTGCAGTTAAGACCGCAAGAGTAGAAATATATGATTTAAGAGTTTCAAGAGGTATGGGCGGTAAGGGCGTTGTTATGCTAACGGGCGACGTCGGCGACGTAACTGCGGCGGTTGAGGCAGGCGCAAGCTACGCAAAGGAGCAGGCAACCCTTTCCTCATATACAGTAATTGCATCCCCACACAGCGAGCTGTGGAATCAAATGTAATAAGGAAGCACAAGGCAAGGAGAAATAGCTTTGGAAAATATTAAGTATATAATTGAAAAAAGCTCAAGAATAAAGGGTCTTATAGACACTCTTTATGAAAAAATGCCTGAAATTGAGTCAGCAAGAGGCAAGCTTGTAACAGAAAGCTACAAGATGACAGAAAATTTGCCTATTATAAGACGCAGAAGCCACGCATTTGCTCATATCCTTAAAAGCATTCCAATTGTTATAAGAGAAAATGAGCTTATTGTTGGTAGCGCAACGGTTGCGCCCCGTGGCTGTCAGGTTTTCCCGGAATATTCATATGAGTGGCTTCTTTCCGAGCTTGATACAGTTTCAACTCGTACTGCTGACCCATTTTACATAAGCGAAAAAACTAAAGAGGAGCTTCGTGAAATCTATCCCTGGTGGCAGGGCAAGACAACAAGCGACTTGGCTAAGGCTAATATGTCAAGGGAGGCATATGAGGCATTTGTTGAGCATTCGATATTTACCCCCGGCAACTATTTTTACAACGGCATAGGTCACGTTTGCGTAGACTACGGCAAGGTTCTAAAAATAGGCTACAGAGGCATTATTGCCGAGGCTGAGGCAGCGCTTAATAAGCTTGATGTGTCCGATAGCGACTATGTTTCAAGGAGCAATTTCCTTTACGCAGTTATAGAAAGCTGTGAGGCGGTTATTGAATACGCACGCAGATACAGCGCCCTTGCCAAGGAGCTTGCAGCTAAGGAAGCAAATGGCGAAAGAAAACGTGAGCTTGAGGCAATTTCCAAAAACTGCGTAAGAGTTCCGGAGTTTGGTGCAACAAGCTTTTACGAGGCTTGTCAATCCTTCTGGTTCATACAGCTTCTTTTGCAGGTTGAATCAAGCGGACACTCCATATCCCCAGGTCGCTTTGACCAGTATATGTATCCATACTATAAAAAGGATTTAGACGCAGGAAAAATCACAAGGGAAAGGGCACAGGAGCTTCTTGACTGCATTTGGGTAAAATTCAACGACATAAACAAGGTAAGAGATGCTGCATCCGCTGACGGCTTTGCAGGCTACGGTATGTTCCAAAACCTTATTGTGGGCGGACAGGATATCCACGGTATGGATGCAACAAACGACCTTTCATATATGTGCATTGAGGCAGCTATGCACGTGCCGCTGCCGCAGCCATCTATCTCTATAAGAGTATGGAACGGCTCTCCGGAGGACCTGCTAATTAAGGCTGCAGCACTAACAAGGCTTGGCACAGGCTTGCCCGCATACTATAATGACGAAATAATTATTCCGTCTATAATGGCAAGAGGTCTTACCCTTGAGGACGCAAGAGATTATTGTATCATCGGCTGTGTAGAGCCTCAAAAGGCGGGAAAAACAGACGGCTGGCACGATGCGGCGTTCTTCAATATGTGTCGCCCTATGGAGCTTGTTTTCTCAAACGGCTACGATAAGGGCAAGAAAATCGGCCCTGACACAGGGGACGTTAACGACATGAAGACCTTTGAGGAGCTTTATAATGCATATAAGACACAGCAAAGCTATATGATAAAGCTTCTTGTTAACGCAAACAACGCAATAGATATGGCGCACGCGGTAAGGTGTCCACTTCCTTTCCAATCCTGTATGGTTGAGGATTGCATCGGCAGAGGCAAGTCCCTACAGGAGGGCGGCGCAATTTACAACTTCACAGGTCCGCAGGGCTTTGGTATAGCAAACAACACCGACGGACTTATTGCCATCAAAAAGCTTGTTTTTGAGGAGGGTAGATTTACCCTTGGCGAGCTTAAGGAGGCTATGAGAGCAAACTTTGGCTACGGTGTGCACGGTGCGGCGGCAGAAAGGCTAACCACCGAGATAGCAACCGAGCTTGTTTCCCAGGGTCTTTCTGTAAACGAGGACGTTATAAGAACAATTTATGACGAGGTAACAAACCAAACCTCCCTAAGCCCTGAGCAAAAATCAAGATATAAGGAAATCAAGCGCTTAATCGATGAGGAAGCGCCTAAGTACGGTAACGACATATACGACGTTGATATGTTTGCCCGTGATGTTGCAAACACCTACACAAAAGAGGTTGAAAAATACAAAAATCCAAGAGGCGGCGTTTTCCAGGCAGGGCTTTATCCTGTTTCCGCAAATGTGCCACTTGGCGCAAGCACAGGCGCAACACCGGACGGCAGACTTGCATACACTCCGCTTGCTGACGGTATAGGTCCTGCATCCGGCAGAGATAAAAAGGGTCCTACCGCAACTGCAAACTCAGTTGCCAAGCTGGAGCAAAGCGTTGCATCAAACGGCACACTCCTTAACCAAAAGTTCCATCCATCTGCCCTTGCAGGCATGAGTGGGCTTTCAAAGTTTGTTGCACTTATTCGCTCTTACTTTGACCAAAAGGGTATGCACGTTCAGTTTAACGTTGTAACCAAGGAAACGTTGCTTGATGCCCAAAAAAATCCGGAAAAATATAAAACCCTGGTGGTAAGAGTTGCAGGCTACAGCGCACTCTTTACAACCCTTTCCCGTTCATTACAGGACGATATTATAAACAGAACCGAGCAGGGCTTTTAATTAACGAAAAGAGGAGGTGATTACATGCAGAGGGAGCAAATAAAGGGCAGGATATTTAATATTCAGCGCTTTTCCATTCACGACGGGCCGGGGATACGGACAATAGTCTTTTTCAAGGGCTGTCGCATGAGGTGCGCCTGGTGCTGTAATCCCGAATCTCAAAACAGAGAAATTGAAACAATCATCGAAAAGGACAAGGAGAAAATCGTTGGGCAGGACGTTACCGTTTGGGACATTATGCCGGAGCTTCTTGCAGACAAGGCATACTATCGCAGGAGCGAGGGCGGCATAACCCTCTCGGGCGGAGAGGTGCTTTGCCAGGCTGACTTTGCAGGGGAGCTGCTAAAGGCATGCAAGGCAGAGGGGCTGCATACTGCTATTGAGTCCGCCGCGTCCTTGCCGTTTTCAGAGATAGAAAAGCTGCTTCCTTACCTTGATTTATACCTTATGGATATAAAGCATATGGATAGCGAAAAGCATAAGGAATATACCGGCGTTGGAAACGAGCTTATCCTTGAAAACGCAAGAAAAATTGCACAAAGCGGCGTGGAGCTTATAATAAGAACACCCGTTATCCCTACCTTTAACGACACGGCAGAGGACATAAGGGCAATTTCAGCCTTAGCAAGCACCCTGCCGGGGGTAAGGGAGCATCACCTTTTACCGTATCATCGTCTTGGCTCAGACAAGTATCAAGGGCTTGGCAGAAATTATGCCCTTAAGGAAATAGAGCCACCGTCCAAGGAAAGGATGGAATATCTTTTATCAGTTGCCCAGACATCGGGGCTTAAATGTAAAATTGGAGGCTAACAATGGAGCTTAAAGAAAATATGAGAATAGTGCAGGAGCTGGTGCCCGGTAAGCAGATAACCCTTTGCCATATAATTGCAAATCCGGACGATGTTCTTTTCACAAAGCTTGGACTTGACCCAAAGACAGACTATACAAGAAGTGCAATCGGTGTTTTAACCGTTTCCCCTGCTGAAAGTGCGGTAATCGCAGCCGATATTTCTATAAAGTCCTCCGGCGCTGAGATTGGATTTGTTGATAGATTTACAGGAACATTAATCATTTCGGGCAGCGTATCCAGCGTGGAATCTGCATTTTCTGCAATAAGAGAATACTTTACCTCAAAGCTTGCCTATGTATGCTGTGAAATAACTAAAACATAATGAAAAAAATTATCTTAATTGGACGAGTTGCGGCAGGAAAAACCACCCTGACTCAAGCCCTAAACGGGGAGAATATCCACTACTACAAAACCCAGTATATTAATTACCTTGATACAATAATAGACACCCCCGGCGAGTATACGGAGCTTAGGCAGACAAGCGGCGCATTAGCCCTTTATTCCTATGAGGCAGACGTGGTTGGACTTGTGCTTTCCGCAAACGAGCCATATTCTATTTTCTCCCCCTGTATTACAAGCCTTGTAAACAGAGAGGTTGTAGGCATTATCACAGGAATTGATAAGCCGGATGCCAATCCGGAAAGGGTGGAAAGGTGGCTAAGGCTTGCGGGCTGTAAAAAAATATTTCCTGTCAGCGCATATACAGGAGAGGGACTTGATAAGCTTATAGAATTTTTAGCCGACGAGGAGGATTTGCAAAAAAATGAGCAGAACTAAAATAATTGCCTTTGCCAATAATAAGGGCGGAAGTGGAAAAACCACAACCTGCTCAAATATCGGCTGTGCCCTTGCTATGATGGGCAAAAGAGTGCTGATGATAGATGGCGATATGCAAATAAACCTAACTCTTTCCTTCTTTGATGAGGAAAAGGTTTTGGAGTACGCAAGCAACGGAAAAAATATATATACGGCGCTAAAGGAGGAAAAGGACCTTTCCGACTTTATTGTGCCAACAGAGTACGAGGGGCTTGATATTGTCCCGTCAACCTCCCTTATGAGCTCTATTGAGTTTGACCTTTTCCCAAAATGGCAGAGGGAATTTATCCTAAGAAAGTGCTTAGAGCCTGTAAGAGCCCGCGGCTACTACGATTACATACTCATCGACTCCCCGCCGACCCTTGGTGGCTGGGTTATGAACATTATGTGTGCCTCTGACTATGTTATAATTCCTGTTGAGGCAAGCCCTTGGGGTCTTTTCGGCCTTGCAAATATGTTCGACTTTATCGGCAAGGTCAAGGAAATGTCCCCTCGCCTTGAGGTTATGGGAATTATGGTAACCAAGGCAGACGAAAGAAAGAATTACTTTAAGGAAACACTAAAATCCCTAAGAGAGAGCGAGGATGTTAGGGTTTTTAAGGGATATGTCAGAGTTGATAGCGCCATCGAATGGTCACAGGACAACAGCAAGCCAGTTGTTGCCTACAAAAAATATTCAAGAAGCGCTATTGAATATAGAAGTCTTGCAAAGGAGATAGTAGAATATGCCAATAGGTAAAAATGCAATAAAAAGAGTTTCAAATAGTGGCTATTCCAACGTAAAAACCACAGCACCCGATATGGAAAACAGCGTGGCTGTTGAGGTAAAGGTGGAAGAAGCACCGGTGGCAGAAGCACCGGCTGTTAAGGAAGCTCCTAAAAAGGCTGCAAAAAAGCCATCAAAAAAGAAGGCGACAGCAAGCGCAAAGCAAAGCTTTGAGCATATTGCCATAGGAGATAGCCTACCATACTATTTGCTATAACACAAAAGGGAACAAGCCGAGCTTGTTCCTTTTATTCTTTATCCCTATTTTATCAAGATATGAATTTCTGTTGAAAACAAGCAATTTATGAATTATAATAAAAGTGTACCGATCGGTATCGCTTCTAAATCCAAGTGTAAAGAATGGAATGGTAAAATATGTACGAGCATAAAGAAAAATATATACTTGATTTCACAAATGTAAGGTCACGGATAGACATTCACAATATCATTGAAAAGGAATTTGATTTTCCAAATTATTATGGGGCTAACTGGGATGCTTTTTGGGACTGCATAACCGATCTTGTGGATGAAGAGGGTCTTGATATTGAAATAATCGGTCTTGACAAAATATATGGTAGCTTCAAAGAGGATATAGATATTTTTATTAAAATGCTAAAGCGCCTAAAGCATGTAAATAACGACAGGTTTTCTAATGTTACCAAAATTGCAATCCACCACGGGGAGTCAAAGATTTATTTAACTTAGACACAAAAGGGGCAATTTAGCGTGATACTCTTAACGGAGTATTCACGCTAAACTATGATTGCCCTTACGGGCAAGTTATGAGTTATGAGATACTTCGTATCGTTATGATTGGCTTCGCCAAGTTATAGGTTAGATGTGCAATCATATCATAACGCTTGCTATGCAAACTCATAACGGTGAGCGAAAGCGAACCTCATAACTCTAAACTAAAACGAACAGAAAAAGAGCAGACATACAAGATTTTCTTCTTGCGTGTTTGCTCTTTCTGCTTGTGTAGGGGTTCCCCGAAGCGAAGTATGAGCTTTGGGGGTTCACGTATAGG
>JAFVTH010000021.1 GCA_017503285.1 Clostridia bacterium
CAAGTGAGGATATTATGGAATTTTCTTCCGAAAATATCAAAACAACAACAGTAGACTTTGATTATGGCGACGGCAAGGGTGTTCAAACCGTAACAAAGGGTACATCTACAGCAAATATTCAGGACTTACTATTCTAAAATTAAAAAGCGACCTCAAAAGGTCGCTTTTTATATTGACTATAAGTTAAGTTTATGATAAAATATAAGATAGTTAATTAAATAGTTATGGAGAATTCTATGCAAAAGCTTAAATTTATACTTTTAGCGCTTTTGGTTGTACTTGTGTCTGTTTTTGCCTTCGTTTCCTGCGATGGCGAGGACGGAGATGCTGACCACGTTCACGTGTACGAAACTACAACCGTTCCCGCATCCTGCACCTCAAAGGGCTACGACCTTGGTGTTTGCACAATTTGTCAAAAGGAAACACATTCCAATTATACAGAGCCAAAGGGACACACCCTTGGCGAGTGGGAGGTTGGCGAGGCTGGTAGCTGTACCGTCAAGCCCACACAGGTTAAAAAGTGCTTAACCTGCTTTAACGTTGTGGAAACGAAGGAGGAAAGCCTAAAGCCCCACTCCTTTGTTCAAACAGAATGGTCCCCAACCTGTAAGGAGCAGGGCTATGTGATGAACACCTGCACCCTTTGTGGCTTCGTGGAAAAAAAGGACTTTATCCCGGTAACTGATGAGCATAAGGAAGGCGACTGGGTGGTAACAAAGAAGGCAAGCTGCCTTGAAACAGGCGTACAAAAGAAGTATTGTACCGTATGCCAAAAGGAGCTTGAGTCTGCAACGATTTCTATTTCCGTTCACGACTTTTCAACAGAATACTTTGAAAATGCACAGGGCACCGGTGGATATACAAAATACACCTGCGCACTCTGCGGACACTCAAAAACCCTTGACCACTCTTCAACGGTTTCCCCTGCCGTAATTTACGAGCTTATCTCTGCCTCTATGCTTAGAATTGAGATATATGATAAGGACGGCAATCGCCTTGGCATCGGCTCCGGCTTCTTCATAAGCGGCGACGGAAATGTGGTTACAAACTACCACGTTATCAAGGGCGCATATTCTGTAAAGGTACAAAACTACGCAGGCAGAGAATACGCTGTGGAGTCCGTTCTCGGCTACAACGTAACAGAGGATGTTGCTGTTATAAATGTTCAAGCGGAAAACGCACCTTACCTTGAGCTTTCAAGCACTCAAGATATCAAAACAGGCGACCCTGTGTATACTTTAGGTAGCCCACTGGGCGTTGATAATATCTTCACAACAGGTATTATTTCTAACCCTGCATTGCTTGTAAACGGTACTTGGTCTATTGCGTTTACAGCTCCAATCTCTGCAGGTAACAGCGGTGGTCCGCTTGTTAACTCCGAGGGTAAGGTTATCGGTATTAACACCAAAACCGCCACCGACGGACAAAACCTAAACTTCGCAGTTATGAGCGAAAGAATTACAGAGCTTGATACAACAGCTCCAAAAACAGTTGCCCAAATTTACGACAAGGAGCTTTCTGCAAACGCATACAAGGTTCTTACCGACTATATCCGCACCCATAAGGACGGCACTATGGATAACGGTAATTCATCCTACATTTATAAGCGCATAAGAGAGGCTACAGACTCCGGATATGGCCTTGATTGCTACTTTGTTTATGATAGCGTAACAGGCACAACAACTCTAACATTATACCTTCTAAACAACTCAGGCTCAGGTGCTAACAGATTTGAAATTCAGTTTATCATAAACGACGTTAGCGACAGCTACGAGCTAAAGCTTTTTGACTACAATATGGGTCAGTATGGTCTTGAGGCAGTTGTTGACCCATCTGTTCAAGCAAATGGCACAAACAGAGATGACGTTATGGATGTTAGCATTCTTAAGTATATCGACGAGGCTGAATACATAAAGTCCCTGTCCTACCAAGGCTATATGATGCTTATTGATGAGCTAAATACAACTCTTAATGGCTCTACAACAGGCCTTGACCTATCATATTTTAATCTTAAAGAACCTGTTTTCCCTCAAAAATAAGCAAAACGGCACCGAAACGGTGCCGTTTTTTCGTTCCAAAAATTTCTTCTTTATATATTGAAATAATATAAAAATAATGTTATAATTAATTTAACTATGTACGCTTGCAGGCGCGTGGCGCATTATTCTATTAAGAAAGGGGCTTTTTTATGAGGATTGGTATTATTGGCTTTGGCTCAATGGGCAAAACCCATCTTTACTCTGTAAAAAATATTCCCTTCTTTTTCGATACGGACATTAAGCCGCAGGTTGTGGCTATTTGCAACCGTAACATAGAAAAGGCAAGACAGGCTTGCCAAAGGTATGACATTCCCACTTGCACCGACAACGAGGACGATATAATCTACAACGACGAAATTGATATCGTAGATATTTGCACTCCAAATATATGTCACTTTGAAACTGCAAAAAAAGCAATTTTGGCTGGAAAGCACGTTTATTGCGAAAAGCCACTTGGCATTTCTTATGATGAGGCAATTACCCTTGTCAAGCTTGCTAAGGAGAAAAATGTTTTTTGCCAAATCGTTTTCAATAATCGCTTCCTTTCTGCAATTATGCGTGCAAGGGAGCTTACAGCAGAGGGATATCTTGGCAAAATCCTTTCCTTTAGTGTAAGATACCTTCACTCCAGCGCGCTTGACACAGATAAAAAGGCAGGGTGGAAGCAGGACCACGACATTTGTGGTGGTGGCGTGCTTTTTGACCTTGGCTCACACGCCCTTGACCTTGTGTATTATCTGATGGGCAATATCAAGTCAATCTATGGAAAAAGCCAAATCGCTTTCCCCAAAAGGCTTGGTGTTGACGGCAAGGAGTGGCATACCAATGCAGACGAGGCGTTTTATATCTTAGCAACCTTAGAAAACGGTGCTGTGGGCACGGTTGAGGTTAGCAAAATTATAACAGGCTCAAACGATGATTTGACTCTTGAAATTCACGGCGAGGAGGGTAGCCTGCGCTTTAGCCTTATGGACCCTAACTTCCTTGAGGTTTATAAAAGAGAAAAAGAGGTGCCCGCCCTTGGAGGACTTTGTGGCTACACCAAGGTGGAATGTGTAAATCGCTATCCGCACCCAGGGGGCATTTTCCCATCGGTAAAAGCACCAATCGGTTGGCTTCGTGGTCATGTTGGAAGCTATTTTAGCTTTCTCCAATCAATAAAGGACAAAAAACAGCCTTGCCCTTCATTTGATGACGGTGCTGTTATCCAAAAATATATGGAAATAGCCTATGAGTCCAGTAAAACAGGCAAGGAGATTACAGTATGCTAGTTATAGGTCTTTGTGGCTCCAGTGGTGCCGGTAAGGGCTATGTATGCCGCGCCTTCGAGAAATATGGCGTTGCATATATTGATACCGACCTTGTGTATCATGAGCTTATAGATAAATCATCCCCCTGCACAATTGAGCTTGCCTTTGAGTTTGGTAAGGAAATTTTGAGGGAATGCGGTGGCATTGACAGGCGCGCACTTGCTGAGCGTGTGTTTTCCAATAAGGACGCACTTAAAAATCTAAACAGAATCGCACACAAGCACATAAGGAAGAAAACCAATGCCCTAATTGACGAATATAGGGCGCAGGGCAAGGTGGCAACCATAATTGATGCCCCTGTGCTTTTCGAAAGCGGCTTTGACGAAATGTGTGATTACACAATTTGCGTTGTTGCACCAACTGAGCTTAAGCTTCAGCGCATTATGGAAAGGGATAATATCACAGAGGAAATGGCAAGAAAAAGGCTGGACAATCAGCTTACCGACAAGGAGCTTGCTTATCGTTGTGATTTTACCATAAAAAACAGCGACGGAGAGAATTTAGAGGAGCAAATTCTAAAAATCCTTTCCAAGCTTAATTTTAGTAAATAATTTTTTGGTAGCATAGCTACAGAATAGGAGCAAATATGAAAAAAACAGAGCTTGAAGCACTAAAGGAAAAGCTTTTCTACAAAAAGGAAAATGTTTTTGACACACGCACAAAAAAGGACGAGAAGAAAATTAGCGATTATGCTAAGGGATATATGAGCTTCTTGGATAACGCGAAAACCGAGCGCGAGGCTGTGGTTGAGGGTATCAAGATGCTTGAAAAGGCTGGCTTCGTTGAGTACACCCTCGGTGGTGAAATCAAGGCTGGTGGCAAGTATTATCTTAACAACAGGGGTAAGAGCCTTTTTGCATTTGTTGCAGGTACTGACAATATCGAAAACGGTATTAGAATTTGCGCAGCACACGTTGACTCCCCACGTCTTGACCTTAAGCAGCACCCAATGTTTGAAAACGAGGGCTTTGCTTATCTAAAGACCCACTATTATGGTGGCATCAGAAAGTACCAATGGGTTACAATTCCTTTGGCGCTTCATGGTGTGGTTACAACTGCTGACGGTAGCAGCGTTGAGGTTGTTATCGGCGAGGACGACAAGGACCCTGTTTTCTGCATTACCGACCTTTTGCCACATCTTGCAAGAGAGCAGTCCCAAAAGCCTCTTGGCACAGCACACGCAGGCGAGAGCCTTAACCTTCTTATCGGCTCACAGCCACTTGACGGCGCAACCGAGGATAAGGTTAAGTTCAATATGCTAAAGATTCTTAACGACAAGTATGGCATTTGCGAAAGCGATTTTGTTAGTGCAGAGCTTACAGCCGTTCCTGCCGGCAAGGCAAGAGACCTTGGCCTTGACCGTTCTATGATTGCAGCATACGGCCACGACGACAGAGTTTGCGCATACCCATCACTTACAGCTATTATCGAAAATAAGGATAGCAAAAACACAATTATGTGTATTCTTGCCGATAAAGAGGAAATCGGCTCTGAGGGCGTTAGTGGTATGAAGTGCCGTCTTATCGTTGACCTAATTGAGGAGATTGCAAAGAATCTTGGTGGAAATCCAAATGTAGTCAGAGCAAACTCAATGTGCTTGTCTGCTGACGTTAGCGCAGGCTACGACCCAATGTACCCGGAGGTGTTCGAAAAGAGAAACAGCGCTATTATCAACTGTGGCGTAGTTATGAATAAGTACACCGGCGGCGGTGGAAAAAGCTCCACAAACGACGCAAGTGCAGAGTATGTTGGACATATCAGAAGAGTGTTCAAGGAGGCAGGCGTTGTATGGCAAACTGCCGAGCTTGGTAAGATTGACGTTGGTGGCGGTGGAACCGTTGCTATGTATATTGCAAATCAAAACATCAATACAGTTGACCTTGGTGTTGCTGTGCTTTCTATGCACGCACCAATGGAGGTTATTTCTAAGAACGACCTCTATGAGGCACACAAGGCACTTAGCGCATTTTGCAAATAATTGAGGTGTAGAAAATGGATATCATAAAGGAATTACACGATTTTGGTCTTGTACCGGTTATAAAAATCACAAACGTTGAAAACGCACTCCCGCTTGCAAGGGCTCTCAAGGAGGGCGGACTTAACTGTGCGGAAATCACCTTCCGTACAGCTTGCGCAAAGGAAGCAATTGCAATAATCACAAAGGAGCTTCCGGATATGCTGGTTGGTGCCGGCACGGTTTTAACACCGGAGCAGGCTGATGAGGCTATTGAGGCTGGCTCAAAGTTTATCGTTTCCCCCGGCTTTAACCCAAGGGTTGTAAAGCATTGTATTGAAAGGGGCGTTCCTGTTTTACCGGGCTGCGCAACTCCATCAGAGGTTGAGGCAGCTATGGAGCTTGGACTAAAGGCTGTTAAATTCTTCCCGGCTGAGGCTGCAGGCGGACTTAATATGATTAAGTCGATGAGCGCACCATATGGCGCAGTTCAATTTATGCCAACAGGTGGCATTAACGAGGACAATATGCTTGACTACTTGTCCTTTAACAAGATTATTGCCTGTGGTGGTAGCTTTATGGTAAAGGATGCTCTTATTGATGCCGGCAACTTTGCTGAAATTACACGCCTTACAAGAAACGCAGTTATGAAAATGCTTGGCTTCAAGCTTGCACACGTTGGCATCAACTGTGAAAATGACGAGGAGGCAAAATCAAGCGCTAAGCTTCTTTGCACACTCTTCGGCCTTGAATACAAGGAGGGTAACAAATCCACCTTTGCAGGTAGTGATTTTGAGCTTATGCATAAGCCATATCTTGGTAAGAACGGACATATTGCAATAGCAACCAACTTCCCGGACAGAGCCAAGGCATACCTTGAAAAGCAGGGCATTAAGTTTAATGAGGAAACAGCAGGCTATGATGCAAAGGGCAACCTTAAGGTTATTTACCTAAAGGACGAAATCTGTGGCTTTGCAATTCATCTTGTTAAGAAAGCATAAGTATGTTTAATAGACTTAACGAAGCAGAAAAAAGATTTGATGAAATAGAAAAATCTCTTGCCGACCCGGAAACCACCTCAAACCAAGCTGAATTTACAAAGCTTATGAAGGAGTATAAGAACCTTACCCCCATTATTGAAAAGTACAGAGAATACAAAAAGGTAAGCTCTGATATGGAGGGCGCAAGGCTTCTTATGGACGAGGGTGGAGAGCTTTATGATATGGCTCTTGAGGAATATAAGGACTGCAAGGAAAGAATTGTAGTCATTGAAGAGGAGCTAAAGCTTCTTCTTATTCCAAAGGACCCAAATGATGACAAAAACGTTATTGTTGAAATCCGTGCCGGCGCAGGTGGAGAGGAGGCGGCGCTTTTTGCCTCCGTGCTTTATAGAATGTATTCAATGTACTCCGCCACAGCAGGCTTCAAAACTGAGCTTACCGGTGTTAACGAAACAGGGCTTGGTGGCTTTAAGGAGGTTACCTTCTTAATCTCCGGAGAGGGTGCATACTCTCGCTTTAAGTTTGAAAGTGGCGTTCATAGGGTACAAAGAGTGCCCGAAACCGAAACCCAAGGCAGGATTCATACATCTACCGCAACCGTTGCTGTTTTACCGGAGGCAGAGGATGTTGAGGTTGAGCTTAATATGGGAGATGTTGTTGTTGAAACCTGTAAGTCAAGTGGCGCAGGCGGACAGCACGTTAATAAAACCGAATCTGCCATTCGTCTTATCCATAAGCCCACGGGCATTGTGGTTGAGTGTCAGGACGAAAGAAGCCAGTTCAAGAACAAGGACAAGGCATTCAAAATTTTAAGAGCAAAGCTCTACGATATGAAAATGCAGGAGCAAAGCGACAAGATTGCTTCTGAAAGAAAGAGCCAGGTTGGCACAGGCGACCGTAGCGAAAGAATAAGGACCTACAACTACCCGCAGGGCAGAGTTACCGACCACCGTATAGGCTTTACAATTTATTCACTTGAGTCGTTTTTGAACGGCGACATAGGAGAAATGCTTGATAAGCTTGCAACTGCAGACGCAGCAGAGAAGCTTAAGGGCGAAAATAACTAAAGGGCAAGAAAAAATGAGGACAGAATTAATAAAGGTAGACGACCAAAGTGTAGAAATACTTAAACGGGCAGGGTCTATAATCAGAGAGGGTGGCTTGGTCGCCTTTCCAACCGAAACCGTTTATGGCTTAGGGGCAAATGCGTACGATAAAAGCGCGTGCCTTGAAATATTTAAGGCAAAGGGCAGACCTGCCGACAACCCCCTAATAGTTCATGTAAGCTCCCCTAAGGATGCTGAAAAAATTGCCTACACAAGTCCCCTTTATTATAAGCTGGCTGAAAAATTTATGCCGGGTCCTCTTACAATCATACTACCTAAAAAGGACATTATTCCAAGCGAGGTTACAGCAGGGCTTGATTCCGTTGCTGTAAGATGCCCTGAAAACAAAATCGCAAACAAGCTGATTGAGCTGGCAGGTGTGCCGATTGCAGCCCCCTCTGCCAATAGCTCAGGCAAGCCGTCCCCGACAACAGCACAGCATGTTTTTGATGATATGGACGGCAAAATACCTATGATACTCGACGGTGGAGAGGCGCAGGTCGGTGTTGAATCAACGGTTATTAAAATAACCGAGGACTCTGCAATACTTCTTCGCCCCGGAGCTGTTACAGTTGAAATGCTTTGTCAGGTTTGTCAAAGCGTTGAGATTGCAGGCGCAGTAAAGGCAGAATTAAGGGCTGACGAAAAGCCGCTTTCCCCGGGTATGAAATATAAGCACTATGCCCCTAAGGCAAGTCTATTTCTTATAGACGACAGTAAAGTAAATTTCATTGAATTTGTAAAAGAGAAGCAAAGGACCGAGTCCTGTGCAATAATGTGCTACGATGAGGAAATAGAGCTTCTTGAAAATAAAAACCTTTTACCGGTTGGTAAAAGAGAGGACATAAAGAAACAGACACATAATTTGTTTATTCTTTTGCGTAAGGCGGACGACCTATTAGTTGATACCGTTTATGCTCATCTTCCCAGCGACGAGGGTGAGTCCTTGGCAATCTATAACAGAATGATACGTGCATGTGCTCATCACGTAATAGGAGGTATAAATGGCGAAGACTAAGAAAAAACAAGAAAGAAAAAATTATATTGATTATGTAGAAAGTGATCCTATTTTTCAGCCGATTACTGAAACAATAGAGACAAACTATATGCCATACGCAGTTAGCGTTATGGTCTCCCGTGCAATTCCGGAAATTGACGGCTTTAAGCCCTCACACCGTAAGCTCCTTTATACTATGTATAAAATGGGACTTATGCACGGCCACAGAACAAAGAGTGCCAACATTGTTGGCGAAACAATGAAGCTGAATCCTCATGGAGATATGTCCATTTACGAAACAATGGTTCGTCTTACAAGAGGTAATGAGTCGCTTTTGCACCCATTTGTGGACTCCAAAGGCTCGTTTGGTAAGCAATACAGCCGAGATATGGCGTTTGCCGCATCAAGATATACAGAGGCAAAGCTTGACCCATTCTGCCAGGAAATCTTCAACGGTATTGACAAAAATGCCGTTGATATGGTAGATAACTACGACAGCACTACAAAGGAGCCAAGGCTGCTGCCTACATCCTTCCCAAATATTTTGGTTTCCCCAAATCTTGGTATTGCCGTTGGTCTTGCGTCCTCAATCTGCTCCTTTAACCTTGCAGAGGTTTGCGATGCTGCAATTGCCGTGCTTCGCTCCCCAAGGTGCGACACAGAAAAGCTCCTTGACATTCTAAAGGCACCGGACTTTCCTGGTGGCGGCTCTGTTATTTACGACAGAGAAGCTATGCGTAAGGTTTATGAAACAGGAAAGGGTCCTATTAAGCTAAGAGCTAAATATGAGTATAACGAGGATGACAACTCCATTGAAATTTTGGAAATTCCTTATTCAACCTCTATTGAGGCTATAATGAAGGAAATTACAGATATGTTCAAGGAGGGTAAGCTAAAGGAAATTACCGACTTCCGTGATGCTATCGATTTAAAGGGCTTTAGACTTACAATCGACCTAAGAAAGGGCACCGACCCTGAGCAGCTTATGCAAAAGCTGTTCAAATTTACTCCTCTTGAGGACAATTTCCCATGTAACTTTAACGTTATTATAAACGGCGCGCCACACCAGCTTGGCGTTAAGGATATTTTGGTGGAATGGATAAAATTCAGGACCCAGTGTCTAACAAGAGAGCTTACATTTGACCTTGACAAGAAAAACAAGAAGCTCCATTTGCTTCTTGGTCTTGGCAAAATTTTACTTGATATTGACAAGGCAGTTAAAATCGTGCGCGAAACAGAAAAGGATGACGAGGTTGTGCCAAATCTTATGGTTGGCTTTTCCGTTGACCAGGAGCAGGCAGAATACATTGCTGATATTAAGCTCCGTCACCTAAACCGCGAGTACATTATGAACCGTCTTGCTGATATAGACAACCTTCGTCAGGAGATAAATGAAATCAAGGCAATACTTGATGACGAAATCAAGATGAAGGCGTATATGATTAAACAGCTTACCGATATAAAGAAAAAATACGGCAAGCCAAGAAAAACAGACATTATAAGCGCAGAAGAGGTTAAGTCCTTCAGTAATGAAATTATGATTGAGGACTATCAGGCAAGACTGTTCTTTACAAAGGATGGCTTCCTTAAGAAAATTACTCAACAGTCGCTTCGCGGCAATGCGGAGCAAAAGCTTAAGGAGGGGGATAAACTCATCTTTGAGGGCGATATAAGCAACAAGGATGAGGTTGTGTTTTTCACAGACAAGTGTCAGCTATACTTTGCTAAAATGTCCGATTTTGAGCTTTCTAAGGCTTCCGACCTTGGTGTTTACGTTCCAAAGCAGCTTGATTTTGAGCCGGATGAAAAGGTGGCTAAAATGATTATCAACCCAAGCTTTGACGAAAAGCAGCTTGTTATTTTCGTGTTCGAAAACGGTAAGGCTGTAAGAGTGCCAATGTGCCAATATGCGACACAGGGTAACCGAAAAAAGCTTAAAAAGGCATTTTCAGACGCTTCACCGATTGCCGGCATTATCTACGAGCAGAGTGATGATTACTTTATGATGATCAACTCTGAAAAGAAGGCAATTCTTATAAGACCTTCACTAATTCCTGTAAAGACAACAAGGACTTCAATCGGTACAACCGTCTTTGCTATGAACCTTAAGAAAAAGCAAAAAATAACAAAGGTGCTTACTGATTTTGAGGATAAGTATCCTGAGGCGATGGCAACCTATCGTAAAATCAAAATCCCCGCAACAGGTGTTTTGATGCAAAAGGGCAAAAAATAATTTCTAAGGAGATATAAAATGAAGAAAGAGAACAATAACGGAAGATCTGTTTGGATGCAGGTTCTTATCTGGGTCGTTATCGGCGTTATGGCAGTTAGTGCTGTTTCAGGTCTTATCTACGCAATCGCGATTTCATAAATTAATAACGCTTTACATAATTGTGACGCTTCCTTCTATAGAGGAAGACTAATAAACAAAAAGGAGCACAGCCGTGCTCCTTTTCATTTTACACAGAAAATAAAAAAAGAACGACTTTTGTCGTTCTTTTTTGGTGCGAGAAACGGGACTGGTTCTCGGACTGCGGTCCTCGGTCAGTCGGCGGATCTGGTCGTCCACAGGAAGACCATTCAACCCCGCCTCCCCTTCAAGCCCCATTTTCACACAAAATAAAAAAAGAACGACTTTTGCCGTTCTTTTTTTGGTGCGAGAAACGGGACTTGAACCCGTACGAACAAATCACACGCCCCTCAAACGTGCGCGTCTGCCAGTTCCGCCACTCTCGCATATAGAGGTCTTTCGAACCTTGCCAACATATTATACTAAAACATTTTCTGTTTGTCAATACCTTTTTGAAAAAATATTTAGTTTTTTTCAATATACTCTTTCGCGCAAATTTTATATAATATAATCTTGCATATTAATGATAAATATGTTAAAATATAATGTAATTCTATTTTGCAAAGCGGGAGGTTCAATATGGCAGAGCTTGTGTCCTTAGAGGAAGCGAAAAAACAGCACGAATATATTGGTCTTGCCCGTGCCTTGGTTGAGGGTAAAGGCTTGAAGGCGTTTGTCTATACCTTGGGCTGTCAGCAAAATGAGGCAGATAGTGAAAGGATACTTGGCACTCTTTCTCAAATGGGCTACATTCCCACAGAGAATGAAGAGGAGGCATCGGTGCTTATTGTCAACACCTGCGCCATTCGTGAGCATGCGGAAAGGCGCGCCCTTTCAATCATAGGTCGCTTCAAGCACTACAAGGCTAAAAACCCTGATATTA
This sequence comes from Clostridia bacterium, assembly GCA_017503285.1. Taxonomy (GTDB): domain Bacteria; phylum Bacillota; class Clostridia; order Oscillospirales; family CAG-272; genus RGIG2000. The sequence continues at coordinate 11,641 of JAFVTH010000021.1, forward strand.
TCATCGGCGTTTGTGGCTGTATGAGCGCGCAGGAGCATCGCCGTGAGCAGCTTAAGCATTCCTACCACTATGTCGATTTTACCTTTGGCACAGGCGCGCTCCATCGCCTACCGGAGTTTGTATATAACGCGCTTATGAAAGGTAAGCGCCACTTTGATACAGACGCAGAAAAGCCCCCCATTGCCGAGGGTATTCCCGCATTAAGGTCCAGCACATATCGTGCCTGGGTCAGCATTATGTATGGCTGTAATAATTTCTGCACCTACTGTATCGTGCCATACGTGCGCGGCAGAGAGCGTAGCCGTAATATGGGCGATATTCTTAACGAGGTTAAGGATTTAGCAGCTCGTGGCTACAAGGATATAACTCTCCTTGGTCAAAATGTAAACTCTTATGGCAAGGACCTAGAGGGCAAGCCCACAATTGCCGATTTACTTAATGAAATTTCAAAAATAGAAGGGGATTTTACCCTGCACCTTATGACCTCGCACCCAAAGGATGCCTCTGAGGACATGCTTGTTGCTATGTCAAGGGATGAAAGGACAAGGGGGCACTTCCATTTGCCACTTCAGTCCGGCTCAAACGATGTGCTAAAGCGTATGAATCGCCATTATGATATTGAAAGATATCTTAGCATCATAGAAAGCCTAAGGTCAAAAAATCCGGATGTGGTGCTTACTACGGATATTATCGTTGGCTTCCCGGGGGAGAGCGATGAGGATTTTGAAAAGACCCTTGAAATTATGAAAAAGGTTCGCTTTGACATTGTATATAGCTTTATATACTCTCCAAGAAAGGGTACACCTGCTTATTCAATGGAGCAGCTGCCCGAGGAGATAAAGCACCAAAGATACGATAGATTTTGTCAGGTTCAAAATCAAATCACCCTTGAAAAAAATCAAGCTCTTGTCGGTAAAAGCGTAAGAGTTTTGGTTGACGGAAAAAGCAAGGGCGATGAAAATACATACACCTCTCGCACAGATGGTGGAAAAATAGTGCATTTCAAGTCGGATATAGACTACACAGGCAAGTTTATTAATGTTAAAATCACACGTGCAGAAACCTTCAATCTGTATGGTGAAATATAAATCATAGGAGAAAAAACCATGGAAATAATGGAAATTGTAAAGGAGCTTGGTTCAGCAGTTAAGGCTGATGCAAGATTTACAAAAATGAACGAGGCAATGGCTGCCTACAACAAGGACGAGGAGCTTCAAAAGCTTGTTCTTGAATACAATGTTCAGCAAACTGCTCTTGGCGAGGAGTACAAGAAGGAGAATGTTGATCAGGCTGTTATTGAGGCTATCGAGGAAAGACTAAATGCTCTTATCGAGGCTATTACAACATCTAAAATTTATGTTGAGGCTGCAGAGGCTCAGCAAGCATTTGACGCGCTTATGAACGAGGTTTATACTGAGCTTCAGTTCCAAATCACAGGTCAGCGTCCATGCACACACGATTGCTCAAGCTGTGGCTCCGATTGTGGACACCACCATCACCACGACGACGAGGAATAATTAACTAAATTCAAAGGAGGATAAAGCCGTATGACATCAATGATGCTCCAATATCTCGAGATAAAAGAACAATATAAGGATTTTATACTGTTTTATCGTCTTGGAGATTTTTATGAAATGTTCTTTCAGGATGCAATTACAGCATCAAGAGAGCTAGAGCTTACATTAACAGGTAGAGACTGTGGAGAGGCGGAGCGCGCACCTATGTGTGGCGTTCCTTACCACAGTGTTGAGGGCTACATTGGTAAGCTTGTATCAAAGGGCTATAAGGTTGCCATTTGCGAGCAAATGGAGGACCCAAGCACAACAAAGGGCATAGTTAAGCGTGAGGTGGTTAGGGAAATTACCCCCGGTACCATCGTTGAGGCATCTATGCTTACAGAAACAAAGAACAACTACCTTTGCTCACTCTATTTTGAAAGGAGCAAGGTGGGTGTTTGCTTTGCCGATATTTCCACAGGCGAAATCTGTGCCACCGTCTTAGACGGAGAGGCAAGCCGTGTGCTAAATGAGCTTGGCACATACGCGCCAAAAGAAATTATCACAAACCTAAGCTTACAAAACGGTAAATTCCTTTCAGAATTTGCAAAATCAAGGCTTGGTGCGCTCCTTGAATTTGAAATGCCATATTACGATTATCAAAAATGCACCGAGAGGGTTCTTGCTCAGTTTGGGGTGGAATTCCTTGATAAAAATGTAAACGATACTGCCATCATTTATGCAATAGGTGGCATTTTAGAGTATATATTAAAGACGCAAAAAACGGATATTTCCTACATAAACCAAATCAATGTTTATGGGGAGGGACAATATCTTGAAATGGACCTTAACACAAGGCGCAATTTGGAGCTTTGCGAAACCATGCGCTCCAAGGAAAAGCGTGGCACACTTTATTGGGTGCTTGATAAAACCAAGACCTCAATGGGTGCGAGAATGCTTCGTAGCTATGTGGAGCATCCGCTTCTTGATGTTAAGAAGATTTTAGACCGACAGGGCGCTGTTGCAACGCTTTTTGACAGCCTCGTTTTAAGAGAGGAAATCGGCACACTTTTAGAAAACGTTTTGGACCTTGAGCGTCTTATGACAAGGGTTGTCTACGGAACAGCTAACGGCAAGGATATGAGGGCAGTTTACTCAACCCTAAAGGTTATTCCGGAAATCAAAAATCTCCTCTATACAGTAAACACTAAGGAGCTTTCTACAATCAGAGAGGGGCTTGACCCACTTGAGGATATTTGTAGCCTTATTGACTGTATGATTATCGACCTACCGCCGTTTTCCATAAGAGAGGGCGGCTTTATTAAGGACGGCTTTAATGACGAGGTTGACAGACTTCGCAACATTATGACAGACGGCAAGGGCTGGATTGATAAGATTGAGGAAAGCGAAAGAGAAAAGACAGGCATAAAGACCTTGAAAATCGGCTACAACCGTGTTTTCGGCTACTACATAGAGGTTACAAAGTCCTTTATTGATAGCGTGCCTGACAGATACATAAGAAAGCAAACCCTTTCCAACTGCGAAAGGTATATCACCGAGGAGCTTAAGGAAATGGAGTCCGCCGTTCTTGGTGCAAAGGACAAGCTTTGCGCCCTTGAATACGACCTGTTTGTTCGCCTTCGTGATACTGTTGCTGACAATTTGAAGAGGATACAGCGTAGCGCAAATATGCTTGCAAGGCTTGATGTTTATGTATCCCTTGCAAACGTAGCGGTAAAGAATAACTATACCTGTCCGGATGTTGATATGAGCGATGTTATTGATATTAAGGACGGCAGACACCCGGTTGTTGAAAAGTTTGTTAAGGATAGCTATTTTGTGCCAAACGACACCTATCTTAACACCACAACCGACAAAATGGCACTTATTACCGGTCCAAATATGGCAGGTAAATCAACCTATATGCGTCAAAGCGCAATCATTGTGCTTATGGCGCAAATCGGCTCATTTGTCCCTGCAAAGAGTGCAAGGATTGGTATTGTAGATAAGCTCTTTACAAGAGTGGGCGCATCGGACGACCTTGCATCGGGACAGTCCACCTTTATGCTTGAAATGACCGAGGTTGCATATATTCTTGCAAACGCAACCAAAAAGAGCTTTATAATTTATGATGAAATCGGCAGAGGCACCTCTACCTTCGACGGTATGAGTATTGCGCGCGCCATTGCGGAATATACAGCAGGCAAGAAAATCGGGGCAAGATCTATGTTTGCAACCCACTATCACGAGCTAACAGCGCTTGAGGACGAAATAGATGGCATTGTGAACTACAATATCGCCGCAAAGAAGAGGGGAGAGGACATTACCTTCCTTCGCAAAATAGTAAAGGGTCCGACGGACGATAGCTTTGGTATAGAGGTTGCAAAGCTTGCAGGCGTACCAAACGAGGTTGTAAAGAGGGCAAAGGCTGTCCTTGCCGAAATGATAGAAAACGGCACAGTTGAAAAAGCTCCGATTAAAAAATCACCGGAGATTTCTGCCTCAATGAGCTTTGAGGATATTGCCATATATGAGGCAGCCGACAAGATAAAGACCCTTGATCTAAATACTATAACCCCAATTGAGGCGATGAACTTTATCTTTGAGCTTAAAAAGCTCTTCAATAGCTAAAAACCAAGAAAAGGAGAAGGACAATGGGAAAAATCAACGTTTTAGGCTTTGATGTTGCCAATTTAATAGCCGCAGGCGAGGTGGTTGACCGTCCTTCCTCTGTGGTTAAGGAGCTTCTTGAGAATGCAATAGACTCAGGGGCTGATAAAATTATTATAGAAATAAAAAAAGGCGGCACTACCTTTATTAGAATTGCTGATAACGGCTGTGGCATGGAGCATGAGGATTTGCCTGTGTCAATCCTTCGTCACGCAACCAGTAAAATAAAGAACGCCACCGACCTTGACAGTATTATGACCCTTGGCTTTAGAGGAGAGGCGCTTGCTGCCATTTCCTCTGTTTCAAGGCTTAGGATTATGTCGAGGCAAAGGGGTAAGGAGCTCGGCTCCTTGCTTGAAGCCCATGCCGGTAACATTATAAATCATATGGAGGCAGGCTGTGCCGAGGGGACAACCGTTATTGTTGAGGATCTATTTTATAATGTTCCCGCAAGAAAGAAATTTTTGAAAAAGGATGCTACCGAGACAGCGTCAATTTCAGCGATAGTTGAAAAGGTGGCAATGTCAAGACCGGACATTTCCTTTAGATATATCGTTGATGGAGAGGTTAAGTATGTTACCTCAGGGGACGGCAAGCTGCAGGACGTCATTTATGCCATTTTGGGCAGGGACGTGGCTAAAAAATCTATCAAGGTAGAAAGAGAAGAAAGCGGCATTAAGGTTAGTGGCTTTATCTCCACACCGGAGCTTGTAAGGGCAAACCGTAATATGGAAAACTTCTATATTAACTCTCGCTTCGTAAAGAGCAAAACCGCAATGGCTGCTCTTGAGCAGGCGTTTGTTTCCTACATACCAAGCGACAAATTCCCCTTCTGTATTTTGAATATAGAAATTGACCCAAGCACAGTAGATGTTAATGTGCATCCTGCTAAGCTGGAGGTTAAATTCTCCAACGAAAAGCTTGTTTTCGATGCAGTTTACTATGCAGTAAGAACAGCCTTAACAAGTGAAATTGAAAGGCCAAGCCTGTATAGTGAGCCTGAGGAAAGGCTATCCATAAAGGCGCAAGGGCTTGTTAATACACCTTTCCCTGTTACAGATAGAAGCCAGGATGCTCCAAAGCCACAAAGGATTGTGTTTGATACCAATACAAATGTTGGCACACTTCGTCAAAACAATACCATAGACTATTCTGCCTTTTATAAAAAGGAAGAGGAAAAAAAGGTTACCCCAAGCACTCAGCTGCCTGTAGATTCCTATGCATCTGAGGATGCGTTTTCATTAAAATTTCCTAATGCAAGGGCAGAAAAGCAGGAAACAAGGGCAGAACCAATATCTGCTCCTGTAACCGTACAAAAAGAGGAAAAAGCAGGGGACGTGTCTAAAAAAGCCATAGTTCCGGACTATAAAATTATAGGTGAGGCGTTTAATTCCTATGTTATTGTAGAGTTTGGAGATATTATGTATCTTATAGACAAGCACGCAGCCCACGAGAGAATTATTTTCGAGGATTTGAAGGCAAAGCTTAATATGGAGGAAAGGACCTCTCAAATGCTTCTTCTACCTCTTGACGTTATTATAGGCAACGAGGAGCTTAGCGCACTTATAGAGTGGCAGGAGGAAATTAAGAAAACAGGCTTTGGCTTCGAGATAAAGGACAATCGTGTCTTCATTGATGAAATCCCTGCTGAAATAGAAATATCAGCTGCCACAGACGCATTTTTGACCCTGGCAAGCAAGCTTGCAAGTGGCGAGGCGGAGACGGAAAGGTCAAGGTATGAGCGCTTTGAAAGGGCGCTATATCAAACATCCTGTAAGGCTGCAATTAAGGCAGGCAGAATTTACGATAGTGAGCATATAAAATGGATTTGCGACAGGGTTCTAACCCTTGACAATATTAAATATTGCCCACACGGAAGACCTATTGCCTTTGAAATTACAAAGCACTTTTTAGAAAAGCAATTCGAAAGGATTAAATAATGTTTGAAGTTATAAAGCAGGAGGGTAGGGCAAGGCGCGCACGCCTTGAAACCGTCCACGGCACAATTGAAACGCCCGTGTTTATGAATGTTGGCACCTGTGCCGCAATCAAGGGTGGTGTTTCCACCTCTGACCTAAAGGAGCTTAAGTGTCAGGTGGAGCTTTCAAATACCTACCACCTTCACATTCGTCCGGGGGACAAGCTTATCCACGACCTCGGTGGTATACATAAGTTTTTCAACTGGGACAAGCCTGTGCTTACCGATAGTGGTGGATTTCAGGTTTTCTCTCTTGCGAAACTCCGTAAAATCAAGGAGGAGGGCGTATATTTCGCCTCTCATATAGATGGCAAGCGTATTTTTATGGGTCCGGAGGAATCTATGCAGATTCAGTCAAACCTTGCTTCAACCATTGCAATGGCTTTTGATGAATGTATTGAAAACCCGGCACCATATGATTATACAAAGGCATCCTGCGAAAGGACCGTTAGATGGCTTGTTCGCTGTAAGGCGGAAATGGAAAGACTAAATTCCTTGCCGGAAACAATTAATAAGCACCAAATGCTCTTTGGTATTAATCAGGGCAGCACCTACGAGGATTTAAGAATAGAGCATATGAAGGAAATTGCAAGGCTAGACCTTGACGGCTACGCAATTGGTGGACTTGCCGTTGGCGAAAAAACCGAGGATATGTATCGCATTATAGATGTTGTTGAGCCTCATATGCCAAAGGATAAGCCAAGATACCTGATGGGTGTTGGCACACCCTGTAATATCATTGAGGCAGTTTATCGTGGAGTTGACTTTTTTGACTGCGTTATGCCTTCAAGAAACGCGCGCCACGGCAACCTCTTTACCTGGAACGGTAAAATGAACATAATGAACGAGAAGTATAGAGATGACTCTCGTCCGATAGATAGCGGCTGTGGCTGTCCTGCCTGCCGTGACTACTCTAGGGCATATATAAGACACCTGATAAAGGCAAAGGAAGTACTTGGTATGCGCCTCTGCGTTCTTCACAACCTTTATTTCTATAACGAGCTTATGGAAAAAATAAGACAGGCGCTTGATGAAGGCAAATTCCAAGAGTTTTACGATAAATACCATGTGTTTTTAGGGGAAAGAAATCCCGACTAAGGAGAAGAATATGAATAACAGAATGCTTTTTAAAAACGGCAAGGCAAAGGCTCTTACCTTTAGCTTTGACGACGGAGAAAAGAACGACATAAGGCTTGCACAGCTCTTTAACAAGTATGGCTTAAAGGGTACATTTAACCTAAATAGCGGTCTTATGAGCGAGAAAATTGACGAAAAATCCTCAAAGGTTGCTCTTGAGCAAATTCCGGAGGTTTACGCGGGGCACGAGGTTGCAGTGCACTCGTTTACGCACCCATTCCTTGAAAAGCTTTCCGAAACACTTATAGTCAAGGAAATCATAGACGACAAGGAGCGCCTTGAAAAGTACACAGGCTATGTTGTACGTGGTATGGCATACCCATTTGGCACATACGGTCCAAGCGTGCTTAGAATTGTAAAGGACTGTGGCATTAAATATTCAAGAGGCGTTGGCGCACATCACAAATTTACAATTGCGGAATCTCATAAGTGGCTTGAAATGGATACAACCTGTCATCAAGCAGATGAAAAAATCTTTGACTTAGCAAAGGAATTTTTAGACTACGACCCACAAAAAGGCTGGATGAGCATTGAGGGTCCGTTATTCTATATCTGGGGGCACTCCTACGAATATAGAACAGAAGAGGACTGGAAAAGGATGGAAAGCCTTTGTCAAATGCTCGCAAACAAGGAAAACGTTTGGTACGCAACAAACATTGAAATTTACGACTACGTAGAGGCATATCGTGGGCTTGAATATTCAGCAAACGGCAAAATGGTATTTAATCCAAGCTATGTTGATGTATGGATGTCAAGATATGGAGAAGCTATAAAAATTCCGGCAGGAAAAACAGTAATGCTTAAATAAGAAAAGCAGGGCAGAGCCCTGCTTTTTTTGATAAAATGCGACACGGGGTCGCATTTTTTATCAAATAGTGCCTGTAACCACAAGAGTGCTTGTGCCCGGAGTAACACTCCATACACCTGTTTGTGGGTCTTGTGTATAGGTTGCCGCGGGAACAGTTATATTACTTGCCACAGTTTCAAATAGACCTGTAGTCTCGTTGTAATTATATTCTGTGCCCTCGGTCCACAAAACGCCGTTGAAGGTTGCAGTTACATTAGTTAAAATTGGGTTAAACAAGTCAGTTATAAACGCATTGTCAGTTGCTACAACCGGTACATTACCTGTATTTTGGATAACGAAGGTGTAGGTTACCGTTCCGTTGTCATTTACCGGTACAGGGCTGATAGACTTAGTAATTGTAAGGCTTGGTGCATTAATTGCGTTAACTGTTTCAGTATCTGAAACAGGACCAATTCCACTTCCTGAAACGGTTGCCGTGTTGGTTATTGTTGAGTCAAGCGCTAAAGGAGCAAAAGCGTTTGTTGATACCTCATAAACCAAGGTTGCATTACCGTTTGCAGGCACAGAAATGCCACTAACCTCTAAATTACCTACTGCTGTAGCTGTGGGTGCAGGCTGAAGCACGCCGTTAACGTAGTACCTTATTGTGCCGTCTGTATAAGTCAGAGGAACAAGCACGCCATCTCCGAATGCATAAGCACCTAGGTTATCAGTAAGAGTAAGACCGGCTATATTTGTGCCACCGGAGTTTACAATGCTAATAATATAGGTTATGGTGTCATTTGCGCCATAAACATTAGAAACCGCAGTTTTACTAACAGAAAGCACCTCTAAAATCTCGCCAACAGCAATATTAGAGTTGGTTGTGGTGTCCCTGTAGGTCAGCTGGGCTTGGTTAGTAAAAGTTGCCATATAAATTCCTTTCATGAGGGGAAATTCCCTCACTTATAGCCTATGCCAAAGCAAGCAAAATGACATAGAAAAACACAGTCAAGTTTTATAAAAAAATTAACTAAAGCTATCGACAAAAAAGATTAAGTGTAGTATAATCAAACTAAGAGTAATTTCATAAGGAGAAATGATATGCCAATGCAAATGTGCTTTCGTTGGTACGGCGAGGGCAATGATAAGATTAAGCTTTCCGACATAAAGCAAATTCCCGGCGTTACAGGCATTGTTTGGGCACTACATAATAAAATGCCCGGCGAGGTTTGGGAAATTGAGGAGATTAACGAGGTTAAGCGTCAGCTTGACGAGTACGGCTTTAATATGGACGTTGTTGAATCTGTAAATGTTCACGACGACATTAAAATAGGGCTTCCCACAAGAGACAAATATATAGAGAATTACAAAAAGACCATTCGCAACCTTTCAAAATTCGGTGTAAAGGTTATTTGCTACAACTTTATGCCTATTTTCGACTGGACAAGGAGCAATCTTTTCCACCCGGTTGGCGACGGCTCAACAGCCCTTTTCTACGAGAAAAATATGATTCAGGATGACTACAATGCCATGGCAAGGTACATTCTTGATTTTACAGAAAAATACGGTATGTCCTTCCCGGGCTGGGAGCCGGAGCGTATGGCAAGGCTTGATGAGCTTTTCCGTGCCTACGAGGGTGTTGACCACGAAAAGTTATGGGCAAATCTCAAGTATTTCCTTGAGGCAATTATGCCAACCTGCCGTCAGTGCGACATAAAGATGGCAATCCATATGGATGACCCACCGTGGGACATTTTCGGCTTGCCAAGGCTGTTGGTTGATGAAAAGAGCATAGGTCGCTTCCTTGAAATGGTAGACGATGAGTATAACTGCCTGACACTTTGCTCCGGCAGCTTAAACGCCAATCCCGAAAACAATGTTGCGGATATAGTTCGTAAATATTGTAAAAGAATTGCATTTGCCCACATAAGAAACGTAAAGCATTTTGAAAACGGCGACTTTAGTGAGGCAAGCCATAGAGATTGCGATGGCGATACAGGTATTATTGAAATTTTGAAGGCATATCACGACGGTGGCTTTGAGGGCTACATTCGCCCCGACCACGGAAGACATTTGTGGGACGAGGGTCCCGGAAATGTTCGTCCGGGCTATGGACTTTATGACCGTGCGCTTGGCATTATGTATATGCTTGGCGTTTGGGACACTCTTGATAAGCAAAAGGAGAAGAAAAATGATTAATCTTCCGTTAAATGTAGACTACACAGGCAAGGTGGTTGTAATAACAGGTGCAGGCGGACTAATTTGCGGCGCTATGGCACGTGCCTTTGCACAGTCCGGCGCTAAGGTTGCTGCCCTTGACTTGAATTTAGACGCTGTGAAAAGGCTATCACAGGAGCTTTGTGACGAGGGCTTTGTATGCAAGGGCTACGAGGCAAACGTTTTAGACCCACAGGCGCTTGAAGACGTACATAAGCAGATAATAAATGACCTTGGAAAATGCGATATTTTGGTAAACGGCGCAGGAGGAAACAATCCAAGGGCTACAACAGATAACGAGTATCAGCACGAGGCAATTGAGGGCAAAAAATCCTTCTTTGACCTTGACCCCTCAGGCGTTGATTTTGTGTTTAAGCTAAACTTCCAGGGTACGTTACTTCCTACACAGACCTTTGCTAAGGATATGGTAGAGAAGCAAAAGGGATGCATCTTAAATATTTCCTCAATGAACGCGTATACACCGCTTACAAAAATCCCTGCATATTCAGCTGCCAAGGCAGGCATTTCCAACTTTACCCAGTGGCTTGCAACACACTTTGCAGGCACAGGCATCCGTTGTAACGCAATTGCCCCCGGCTTCCTTGTTTCTGCGCAAAACAGATCACTTTTGTTTAACGAGGACGGCACACCAACCGCAAGAAGTGCAAAAATCCTAAAGGGCACACCAATGGATCGCTACGTTGACGCAGGCGAGCTTCTTGGTGCAACTTTGTTCCTTTGCGATGATAGGTCTGCATCTGCAATAACAGGCGTTGTATTACCAATCGACTGTGGATTTTCCGCATACTCAGGAGTATAAATAAAAGGCACTCAAACGAGTGCCTTTTTATTATTCGCCAACGATTGCTTGGATATCTTTTGCATCTACATCACGTAGCCTCTTGTTTTGCTTTATTGAAATTGCAGCCGCAGCTCCGGCAGCCTCACCAAGAGCAATACAAACAGACATAATTCTAAAGTTAGAATGTGCAAGGTGGGAGCCGCTTATGTTTCTGCCTGAAAGCAAAAGCCCCTCAACATTCTTAGGTAACAGACAACCATAGGGGATTGTGTAATCGCTTTGTTGCTTCCAGTTCTTTTGAACACCTGTCTTATCAAGGCTGGCACCGGTCAGATTATGCACGTCAAAATTGAACCAAGCGCGTCTAACCACCCAGTTTTCGTAGTATTTAGCCTCTAAAATATCATTTTCAGAAATAGACTCAATTCCCTCAAAGTGTCGCGTTTCACGAATGCCGATTAAGGGCGCTACACTCATAAGCCAGCAATTTTCATAGCCCGGTACATATTCTCTTAGAAACTTGATGATTGGTACAATTTGAGAGTGGCATATAAATACACCCTTAGTCAGGCTTTCTGCATCAGTACCGTCAATCTCAATCGCATTTGTCATATTACAGCATACCGTGTTCGGGGTTGGCTGCTTATATAGTAAAACGTGTCCGGCAGGGAATGGTAAACGCTCCTTACCAAGGGCTTGAATTTCACCCTTTGGCAGCTCTATTGTTGTTTCAAAGGATGGTGGAAATACGGCTCTTTTGTAATCAACTCCGCCAATCTTAAACATAATTGTTGAGGGCTGCATCCTGCCGTCTGTTTCACGTCCCTTGAAGAACGGAACGCCGGATGAGGCAGCTACATCACCGTCACCTGTTGAGTCAACAACACGCTTAGCCTTGATAAAGCCACGTCCGCTTTTATTTTCAACAATAGCTCCGACAATGCTGCCGTTTTCAACCACAGCCTTACAGAACATAGTGTAGTAAAGGACTTTAATGTTTTCCTTTGCAAACATTTGTTCAAGGACAATTTTTTGTATGTCATGGTAAATAGCATCGTGTCCACACCCGTTTTCATCTGTCCAGCCGATGTCCTTTGCTTTTTCGTAGGTTAGCTCAAAAATTTCTTGCATAACCTTGCTCGAGGAGCGTCCACCCCAGTGGGACATCATACCTGCAGTAGCAATACCGCCAAGACAGCCCTGTGTTTCAACAACTAAAACCGAAGCGCCAAGTCGCGCAGCACGGATTGCAGCACCTATACCGGCAGGGCCACCGCCGCAAACCAAAACATCTACATCATATATTAAGGGCACTTGATTTTTTTCTTCAATAAATTCTTGCATAAAGGCTCTCCTTAGTCATTTTTCTCTGTATTTTGCTCCTGGTCTGGTTGCTTTTTCTTGATATCAAGTCGGATAATACCTACAATAATTGAAATCAGGTTCAAAATCTCGCTGGCAATTGCACCAAATGAGCCGCTGAAGCAGTTATAGGTGAGCCAAAGTGGTGAGCTAACAAGCCCAAGGGACCTTACCGCCTTAGCTGAGCCAAGGCGCAGGCTTATTGTTGCAACAATCATAGCAATAACCGGCAAAATTTCAATGATAAGGTTCATTGGCGTTGGCTCTGTACCGAACACCAAAAAGGAAAGAGGATAAGAGGCAGAGAAGGCGATAATAAAGAAAATCAGCCAGCCAACATGGTTTGCGTTTGTCCTTTCCTTAAAGAAGAAAACAACAGCACGCAAAGCCCCCACCACGTTAAGCATACCCCCAACGACGGAGCCCAGCATAAAATAGTTTACAGCAAAAACAGAGGCAGCAAAAAACTGCCAAATAAGAACCCTTTTATGGGTCCTTTGCTGAAAAACAATGATATTGCATATCATACCGATAATGCCAAATGCCTGCGCTACAATCTCCTGTACCATTTAGAGTATCCTTGCCCTTGTAAAATTAAAAATTTTGAATATAAAAGTCGGACCAAGGCTCAGCGATTTATCGCTCCGACACGACCTAGTCCCAATTTTTTGTTGATATGGATATTTTACTACAAGTAGATATAAATTTCAATGCTAAAATAGAAAAAAGACCCACAAAAATGGGTCTTTTTTCTATTTCAAAATCAACATACCATCAAGGGCAGGTGCAACATAGGACTTGCCGTCAAGCGTGAAGCTTACAGGCTGGTTTTCCGGGTTAATTACAATATAGGCAGTGCTGTCCTTGCTTTCCCAGGTGGAGCAAAGAAGCCTTGGTAAAACAGATTTTTCCTTGCCTCTTGTTAAAGGAATTTCAATCTCCTCGCACTCAATATAAGGGTCGATGCTCATTTTTCCGCAGTACAGATATTCCTTTGCACCATTTCTGTAAAAATTCATCAAATTCTTAATAAATTTTAGGGTAAGCTCCATATCGGGCGGATTTTCAAAATCCCGTGTACTCCAATGGGTCATAAGCTGCCCGCTTGGCTCAAGCACAAGAGTCATAATATCTCCGATAGAGAAGGAATAGCCAAGTCGATAGCGCAAGGTATCGCGCTTGGTATCAAAGGGACAGCCACATTGATTGCCCATAAAGTTTCTTACATAAGGATGATACAAAAATGCATACACAGGCACAGGTGTACCATATGGATAGTTTAATTCAAATCTGTTGTCGCTCATTAAAAGGTTGCCAATAAACGGCTCGGCAGCACCACTTTCACAGCCAAAAAGCATATTTTCCGCCTTAATATTCCACTCCGAAAGCAGCTTAACCATATTAGAGGTCATCCACTCCCCTGGCATAGGTGGATGGTTATGCTCCCTTGCATAGCACAAATACTGCCCCCCACCGTGGTTTTGGTCAAGAATCTGTGCGTAGTCAACTCCACTTTCAAAAATCGGCATATAAGCCTCATTAAGTATCTCTCTTCCACGCTGTGATGCAGGGCAAATATCATAGCCATATCTTTGATATGGTGTGCAGGTTATACCAAGCTCCGGCTTGTTTTGTGGAGAGTGGCATACCCCTGCCTTTACATTTTCTTCCTCAATTTTCTTTTCACAATCATAGCTTTCAATAAGGGTGCTTCTTAGTGTATAACCAAAGCCGGAGCAGTAAACACCCAAAAGGTCGCCATTTTTGTGGAGGGCATCTCTAAACTCATTAAAGAGCTTAACCCCACCGTAAGGAGGCCAAGTGTAGGGCGGTGCCCAAGGCGCAGTACCCTCCCAATGCATAAGAAGAGCCATAATTTGCGCGCCTGTCGCCTTCTTAATTCTCTCAAGCACAGGCAAGGCGTTTGTATAAGGAAAAAGCTGGTTTGGCTCCATCTTGTCCATATCGTGCACTCCTCGCACAGGGTATGTTACAATAAGCGGCATATTCTCGTACCATTCAGGTAGCATTTTATTTTCCTTGATAGGCAATAAATTTTCCGGCAGATTTTTTTCAAGCCAGGACCTGTATATGTGGGCAGCATCCTTCCAATCTCCCTTGGCAGCTTGCCAAATAATAGGGAAATCCGTCTTAAAACCACTTCCAAAATCCCCACCGGTATAAAGGCGCATTTGTAAGGAAAGACCGCCCTCACATGGGTAGAAATCCACACCCTTCAGTCCTCTTTTTTTATCGTGAGCGCCAATGTAAAGACCAAAGTCATCAAAAAGATATGCCATAAACTGAGAGCATAGCTTATTCGGAAATGTAAAATAAGCACCGGAGGAAGGAAATTCCGGCTCATATCGCGGCAGCAGCGTTTCATCAGAAACAAGAATACCCTCATCGTATGGGAACAAAATCGTACCTCCCTGTGGGTCGTTGTCCCTTAGCCTTCTTACACAAAGCTTAGGCATTTCCACCCATTCAACTGCATACCCGCTTGGCACAGAAGAAATATCTATTCCCCAGGAAATATATTCCCCACCACTAATATTTATGGTGGCTACAGCATTATCAAATGCACCACCAAAGGCTGAATAAGCAAACCCATCGTTATCACTGATAAGCCTTGCCTTATCAGAGCTTATATAAAAGCAATCTCCACACTTGCTTCTTAGCCTAATAACAAAAAGGGGTAATGCGCCCATACAAAGCTCCTTGCCCCATAGCAAAAGAGAGGAGACAGCACCTTGCTCCTTGTTAATTGTAAGCTCAATATCATTTGCAAAAAATTTACTCATTAAAGACCTCTTAAAAAAGTATTCGTGAGTATTATAACACGTGAAAAAAACAATGTCAATTAAAATGAAAAAACAAGCATATATTACCAAACTCCACTTGAAATATTTATATATGTATGGTAAACTAAAATTACAGCTATAAGCTGTAAATACAGTCAAGGAGCATAGAAATGAAAAGATTTTATATAGGTGCGGCATATTATCCGGAGCTATGGGATAAGAGTGAAATTGATAAGGACATTGCCAAAATGAAGGAATACGGTATGAACTGTATGCGTATTGGTGAATTTGCTTGGAGTAGCATGGAGCCGAGAGAGGGAGAGGTTAATCTCGATTTCTTCAAATACGTGGTAGATAAGCTATACGAAAACGGAATATATACAGTTATGTGCACACCATCCTGCACACCGCCAAGATGGCTTTTTGCAAAATATCCGGATGCTATGCGTGTACGTTCTCAAAACCACGTGGTTTCAACAATGGATGTTCATTCTCGTGTGCATCTTTGCAAGTCCAATCCGGGCGTCAGATACGAGAATGCAAGAATAGCAAGGGAAATGGCAAAGACCTTTGCAAACCACCCCGGTGTTATCGGTTGGCAAATTGATAACGAAATTTGGGCTTATGATTACGGATGCTATTGTGACAGATGTAAGGCAGGCTTCAGAGACTACCTTAAGGCAAAATTCGGCACTATCGAAAATCTTAACAAAAGCTGGGGCATGTATCGTTGGTCACTTGATTATCAGAGCTTTGATGAGATTATGCCGCCAAGCTGGCAGAGCTGGGAAAATCCGTCCCGCATGGTTGAGTGGCTTCGTTTCCAAAACAGCCTTATATACTCCTATGTGAACGAGCAGGCCGATGCTATAAGAGAGTATTCAAGCGCCCCTATCGGCACTGATATGATGACAGATGACTTCCTTGATTACAAGGAGATGAATAAAACGCTGGACGTTGTTCAGCACAACCACTATAACACAGTTGACGATCTATATAGGATAATATTCAACTTTGACTTTTATCGTACCCTTAAGGAAAGACCCTTCTGGGTTACAGAAACCTTGCTTGGCTGGAACGGCTCAATCGCTGCTTGCAACGGCTACAGAAATGTTGGATATACATATATAAACTCACTTTTGCCAATTGCCCACGGTGCGGAAATGAACCTGTATTGGCTGTTCCGTAGCCATCCAAACGGACACGAAATGGGTCATGGCTCATTCCTAAGCTCCAGCGGCAGACCAAACAATGTGGCAAAGAGCGTAAAAATGATAACCGATACCTTGACAAAAAGCGAGGACTTCTTGCTTAACAGTAAGATTAAATCAACACTTGCACTTACATATTCAGGCGAGGCATTTAATGCGTTTTTACATGCACCAATCGTTGAAAAATTCGACCACGATGTTGATATTAAATTCATAGACCACTTCCACAAGGTGTTCAGACACCATAACCTAGACGTTATCGAAACCGACAGAGACCTAAGTGGCTACGACACAATTATGTCCCCATTCCTTGCCTGCACAGAGTACGACGGCTTTAAGGAAAGAATAGTAGAGTGGGTTAAAAACGGCGGTACATGGATAGTTGGACCACTTAGCGATATAATGAATGAAAATACCACCAAGTATACAGATAAGCCATATTCCTTCCTTGAGGAGCTTTGCGGTGTGTACACCAAGTATCAGCTTCCTATGGAGGATGAAAGCTTTAGCGCAAGCTGGACAGATGGGGAGAAATTTGATGTTGCAATGGGCTGTGATGCATATACACTAAATGGCGCAGAAAGCCTTGCAACCTACAATATTGAAGACCTTGATAACCTAACTGCAATCGCAAGCCGTCAGGTAGGAAAGGGTAGGGTTATCCTTCTTGGCACCGTGCCGGACCCTAAGGCGCTTTTAAGGTTAGTTAATAAAAAGCCAATTTTGGAGGCATCCTCAAACATCGACCTTGTTGAAAGAACAGGCAAGGAAAATGGCATTATTGCTATGGAAATTGAGGGCAAGGACGGCTATATCCAACTTGATAAGGAATACTACGATATTCTAAACGATAAGGCAGTAAGTGGCAGAGTAGAGATGAAGCCATATTCTGCATATATTCTTAAGGCAATCTAAAGGAGAAAAGATATGGGCAAATATACTCCCTACGGAAGTGACTTTCTTTCCTATACAATAGATAACGAAAAGGGAAAAATCGCATTCTTCGGCATTGAATCCGGTGGACGTGACAGAGACAAGCACGCAAGCTATAACCTTATGCTCCCTGCATATGGTGCAATGGCTGGCTCATTTGATAGCGCCTTGCCAACAAAATCTGAAATTACAGAAAGCAGGGCTTACTTTGAAAATGCAAAAGGAAGTGCTGTTTCCTATAATATGCTAGACGACCACACTCTAAGGGTTGATTTAACAAAGCCAATAAAAAGCAATCTTTTCAGCACTAAGCTTGCTATTAAAACAGCCCCACCCACAATTTGGACAAGCAAGCCCCCAAGGGCGCTAAAAAGCACAAATCCACTAACCATTTATAAAACCAGGTTTGAAATGCCACTTATTATACATTTCCCGGACTTTGGCAGAATTGAAATTTCCGCAAATGACGATAGTGTTTTCTGCGTTGAGGAGCTTATGCTTTCCGGCGATTTTGTGGGTCTTGACCTTGGCTACAAGAACCATAGCTACAACCACAACAGGCTTCATGCCCTTCACTTCGGTAGCTCTTACTTGAAATTCAAGTCAACAAAGCAGCTTGAAAGCCTTGAAATAACAATCAAGGTTTTAGACGAGTGCTATCCTCATTTCCCATACGAAAATGACGAAAGATATAACGGCTTAAAGCGAAACTGGCTTAACTGCTTCGCGATGAATAGAGAGCTGTTTGATATGGGCGACAATATCTACTTCCACGGTACAGGACACCTTGCTATGCAAATGAAGTCTGATATGCTAGAAGTGATGGATGAGGATGTAGAGCAGTATAAAATCATTCGTCGCACCTTTGAAAGACAGATTGAAAGAAGCTTCAAAAGGTGCCAAGCCCACGATGGAGAGGTTAGCGTTAACTACTTCGACAAGGAAAAGGAAAGGGGCTTTGGCTGCGCAGTTGACTCAACACCGGGCGCTATAATTTCCCTAGTTGGTATTTCAAAATGGAATCTTCCATTTGCAAAAAAACTGCTTCCAAACGCAATAAAGGCTGCTGACTATTTAATGTCCCGTGATACCGACGGCGACGGTATTTTTGAGGTTGAATTTCCGGGAGACTATATGTTCCAAAAGTGCGAGTTTGGACAGCAGTGCAACTGGTGGGACAACTTTGCCTTTGGACATAAGGATATTTACTTTAACTACCTTTGTCACCGTGCCTTGCGTGGTCTTTGTCAGCTTCTTGACAGGCTTGGAAAAGGAAAAGAAGGGGAAAAATACAAAAAACAGCTTGAAAAATTTGACAAAGCGTTCTTTGACACCTTCTATAACCCAGAAACAGAGCTTATGGCTGGTTGGGTAAGCAGAAACGGCAAAATGCACGATTATGGCTTTACCTTTGCAGTATCCATGGGCATTAACGAGGGTCTTATTCCTAAGGAAACAGGTAAGAAAATGCTTAAAAGGCTTCTTGCAATTATGAAAAAAGAGGGATATGGGGACCTTCGCTTTGGTATTCCCGGCAATGTTATGCCTGTTGCCCCCAGCGATACAATTGACTGGCCTTGCATGAGTGACTGGGGTCAGTACGAAAACGGTGGACTTAACGGTATGAACGGCTTCCACTTCCTTACAGCTATGTATAATGTAGGTATGGAAAGGGAGGCAGACAAGATTTTGTTTGCAATTCTTAACACCTACGAAAAGGAGCTTACCCACTCAGGACTTATGCCCGGCTATTGCCGTAGTGTAGACTGGAGAACTAAAAACGGCGTTGCCTGTGGCTATAATTACCTTGCCGATAACTATTATTTCTTGCTTTCTGTATACGCAGGCAAGTGCAAAATGGACCACACCGCAGTTGTTAGATAATAAAAAATAAGTGCAAAAAGCACAAGGAGGAGAAAAATGGCAAAAACAGTAAAAGATGTTCTAAGCATGATCAAGGAAAACAACATTAAAATGGTTGACTTTAAGATGGTTGACATAAACGGTCAATATAGACACGTTACCATCCTCGCAGAAAACTTTTCCGAAAAGACAATGAAGGAGGGCATCGGCTTTGATGCCTCAAACTATGGCTACGCAGTTGTTGAAAAAAGCGATATGGTATTTATACCGGACCCGGACACAGCTGTTATCGATCCGTTTTGCCAGGTTCCTACCTTGTCCATGACAGGTAATGCTATGATTATAGACACACCTGAAAACCGCCCACTTCCACAATATCCAAGAAACATTGTAAAGGCAGCAGAAAATTATATGAAGGAGCTTGGCATTGCCGACACAATGCTTATCCTTCCGGAGTTTGAGTTCTATCTTTTTGACAATGTTGGCTGGGAGATTAGTGGCAAGAATATCAGCGCCACAGTTGATGCAAAGCAGTCCTATTGGAATAGTGCAGTACAGGGACAAGGCGTTGTTGTTCCAAAGCAAAAGAATTATCATATTGCAAAGCCATTTGATATTTCCTATGAGTGCCGTAGCGAAATGTGCCTGCTTATGAAGGAAATGGGCATAGAAATCAACTACCACCACCCAGAGGTTGCAGCCTCCGGCCAGTTTGAAATCGAGCCTCAGCTGGGCGAAATGTCAAAAATGGCAGACAATACAATGATGATAAAATATATCATTCATAATACAGCTCTTAAGCACGGTATGAGCGCAACCTTTATGCCAAAGCCAATTTATGGCGAGGCAGGTAGCGGCATGCACGTTCATATGCTTCTTCTCAAGGATGGAGAGCCTGTTTTCTCCGACGACAACGGCTATGCTCATCTTAGCAAGGAGGCGCACTACTTTATGGGTGGTCTTCTTAAGCATATTGATTCTCTCTGCGCAATTACCAACCCAAGCACAAACTCCTTCAAGCGCCTCGTTCCGGGCTTTGAAGCACCTGTTACAGTTGGTTATGCTACATCAAACCGTAGCGCAGTAATAAGAATCCCTGCGTACGCAAAAACTCCAAATAAGCGTCGCTTCGAGCTTAGAAACCCGGACGCAACCTGTAACCCATATTTCTGCTACGCAGCAATTCTTATGGCAGGTCTTGACGGTATTAAGAATAAAATCGATCCACACAAGGAGGGCTGGGGTCCATACGACTGCAACCTATACCACCTAAGCGATGAGGAAAAGGCAAAGCTTACACACTTGCCGGCATCCTTGCCGGAGGCACTTGACGCTCTTGAAAAGGATAACGATTACCTAACCGCTGGCGGAGTATTTCCAAAGGAGCTTCTTGATAACTTTATCAAATCAAAAAGAGCAGAATGTAGTGAGCTTTCAAAAATCCCACACCCGGCAGAGTTTGATAAATACTACAACCTATAATAAAAAGCACCCAAACGGGTGCTTTTTTGCTGCAATATTTCAAAAGCTGTCAGCTTTTCGGTACACCTCGGTACTTTACACGCAAAAAATCAAATGATATAATGTAGCTGTAACAATAAAAAACAACAAAGGAGAAGAAAAATGCTTTTTATCGAGCCTAAGTATAAGGATTTGACGGTGGAACAATTAAAAACTACTATTCGCTCCTGCATAAGAGAAATTAACAAAGCAAAGAAAACTCTTGAAACAATAAGCTGTATTCTAATAAATATCGAAGATGCGGAGGCTTCCCTTTGGGTAAATAGAGAGTTCAAGGAGGAGGCAATAAGGGAGCTTGAAAGCCGTGGAATAGCCTATGAATACACCAAAAAGGAGCTTAAGGCAAAAGAATTCCAAGAAAAGCTTCCTATGCTTAAAAAAATAACTATTGAAGCAGGGGATGAAGAACCAAAAGGGCTTTATACAGTCATATTCGATAATCAAAAAGCTTATGTTTATGATTACATCATACATTGTATTGATTACGATGTTCCAACAAACCTACCAACAAGAAAAGCAGAAAAAAATAAAATAATAAAAGTAATCGACAAGGAATATGTTATTAAGGAAATAGAAAAGCTTTATATAGGAGAATGGAAAAACTCTTATCCAAATAAGTCTTGTAGCCATAATGAAGAGTCAAGCACAAAAAAATGGGATTGGCGTATAAAATTTGCGTATTCAGACGGTATGCAAAAAACATTTTCCGGAATAGATGAGCCATACAACTTTTATGATTTTATCGAAATTTTTGAGCTTCTTGACCTTATATGGCAAGATGACGAGGAATGAAAGAAGCGTATAAAAATAAAAAAAGCCATATGGAAAGCCATATGGCTTTTTGTTATATGCACAAGACTAATTTTGTCCTATAAAAATGTGATTTTTAATTGAAATTACCTTAATTATATGTTAAAATGTGTCTATAAATCAATTTGGATTGGAGAACAAATATGTTAAGCCTTGATAAGTTTCATTTTAGTGCAAGAAATTCCTTGATTGCTGTAGCAAAGGTTAATGAAAATGTGATTTTACATTCGCTTCATAACGGTGGTATGGTGCCACTTATGGAGCTTGGATATTCCGACTCAATAACAGAGACCTTTTTGCCTTGGGAGCTTCAAATAGCCGAAAATGATAAAATACACAAAATGTGCCTATTTGGCAAGGATGGAATTTGCTTTTACGGAAAGGGAAGCTCGCCTTGTATAAAGTATATTTATATGAAGGGAGTTTATAATGCAAACTATATTTATGAGGGAAAGAACATTTTAAAGCTTTGCGATTGCTTTACCAATACATTCCACACCTTCAAAATCCACAAAGGCACTATATTCCTTGACACAAAGGATAGCGATAGAAGAATATACAAGGAATACATAAAAATTACAATTTTGCCGGACGAAAACGGAGAGTATGAGTTTACCCTTCGCCTCAGCACAAGCGAGCATTCTGTTTATTCCGATTTAACATATAATGAATATTTGGAATGCAGAAAAAATGAATATCTTGCTTGGGAAGAAAAAATGAAGTGCCAAAACCTGGTTGATAAAGCCTGCGCATATGTTTTGTGGAGCAATATTATATCCGGCGAGGGCAATTACGACAGAGATGCCATAGTAATGAGCAAGTCTGGTATGTGCAAGCTTTGGTCTTGGGACAATACCTTCAACGCCCTTGATTTGGCAGACAAGGATTTTGAGCTTTCGTATAATCAGTTCATTTATCCTTATAGATTTATGGATAAGCACGGCAGAACACCCGATGCTGTCACTACCGTAAATATGGAGTGGGCATTTGTAAAGCCCCCTATCCAAGGCTGGATTTATAAGCAGCTTGTAAAGCGAAACAAAAGGTATGAGGATATTGAGGTTTTAGACGAGCTTTATTACTTTATGAAAAAGAACACAGACTGGTGGCTCAACTATCGTGGAAATACCCCTTGCTATTATCACGGTAACGACTCGGGCAACGATAATGCAACATGCTTTGATAATACAGAGATTATAGAGTCTCCTGATTTGATTGCGTACCTGTCGGTTCAATGTGAGGTTTTGTCACAGATGGCAGAGAAGCTCAACCTGTGTAACGACACCAGAATATACAAAATGCTGTCAAATGAGCTTTTAGAGAAGTGCGTAACGCATTTTTGGGACGGAGAAATCTTTATACGCAACGGCATGACCGAGGAAATATATAGACCCCAAAGCCTAATGCCTCTTAGAATGATTGTTTTGGAAGATAAGCTTCCTGCTGATATAAAGGAATATATACTCGTAAAGCTTAAAAACGATTTCTTGTGCCCATATGGACTAGCAAGTGAATCTGTACATAGCCCGTTCTATACACAAAACGGCTATTGGAGAGGACCCGCTTGGGGACCCGACCAGATTATATTTACCTTGGCACTCAGAAATATGTCAGAAACTGAGCTTGGCGAGAAAATAGCATCAAGCTACAAAAAAGCAATAGAAAAATCGGGATTTTCAGAAAATCACGACCCAATAACAGGCGAGTCACTAAAGTGCAAGGCATATTGCTGGACCGCAAATGCTTACAGATTATTATAACCAACAAAAGGGCTATTGCCGTAGTGTAGACCGGAGAACTAAAAACGGCGTTGCCTGTGGCTATAATTACCTTGCCGATAACTATTATTTCTTGCTTTCCGTGTACGCAGGCAAGTGCAAAATGGACCACACCGCAGTTGTTAGATAAAGAAAATAGCACACATTATGGATAAGCAGCTCTGCAATTGAGAATATGAAATTATAAAAAGCTATATGGATGTGAAATCCATATAGCCTTTTTTATTTATCTAAATAAATGAAGGAATTTTTTGCTTTAACAATAGTTAGGAGTCTTGTGTTTCGTTATTTTCATCTTTGCCTGTTGTAGATGCTCCAAAAATATCGTTATATGAAACAAAGCAGTACCTTTCGTTTTCCTCAGGTGTTCCGGACTGGAGATAGAAGTATTCTGTCGCTTCGCCATCTGTTACTTCAACATATGCGCCCATTGCAATCTTCATATCCTTATGCTCTTCTTCAAAGCCTAAAATCTTTATCTCAAATATTTCATATCCAAATCTTGAAATGTTTGTGCTGACTACACCCTCTGCAGCTGTGCCATCGCTTGCAAAAATATCATTGTCCCCTATTCTGTCCTTCAATACTGCAAACAAGCCATAGCCAACGCTCTTTCCTGTTACTTCCGTATACTCGGAAATAGCTGCTTCATTTGCTGCAAAGCCAACTGCTATTCCTACGCTATCACCGTATTCAGGGGCTGAATAGCCAAGACAAGTGAACAGCGCATCCGCTTTAACCTTCTTCACGTCACTGCATCTTGTACATTGATATTCGTAATAGCCTTCCTGTAAAAAGCTTTCGTATATCAAACCGAGAAAAGTGCTATGGTTGTGTCCAAGGGCGGAATTATAATCTTGTACAGTGCTAAGATTAAAATTACAGAAGCAGTATGTATACGAAACGGCATCCTCTAAGCAAGTAGCGTTTTTGTTTATATCTTTTTCGGTATCGTGCAAGTGGTCGCTATTCTCCATATCGGCAAATGTACCCCATGCACCATTGAAGTAAGCCTTTTTCTTGTCTACACCAAAGAAATATGTTGTAGATGGTACAACGGATAGGTGGTCGGCATTTTCCGAGCTGATATTTGGGAAATAAAAATTTGTACTGTTGAACTTGTGGCTGCCAATGGCATCATTAACTACAACAGCATTAGCATCGCTTGTTAAAAACACAAAGCTCGTTGGTATGTTTTCAGCATTGTCAATGTTCCAACCGGAGCCAATGCCAGTTACCGTGCTCGGAAACACCCAAACCTTAGTCGCTGAATTAGTTTTAAGGTTATAGAAATTACCTTCAACCAATGTAGACTTAAAATAATAAACCTCCGGCGCCTCTGTATCATTTGGCGTGTTCATTAAAAATACATTCGAAGAGCCCATGTTAGAAAATGTACCTGAGCTAATGTTGGTAATCGAGCTACCCAAATATAAGCCCTTTAACGTCGTTAGGTTGGCAAGAAAAGCAGATGGCAACGTTGAAACTGCTGAATTATCAGAAAAAATTACATACTCAACTTTGGCTCCATTGAAAAACCATGTACTAAGACCACTGTTTGTGTAGCCTTCGCCAAATGTTAGATGAGTGATAGTTTTGTTTTGGTAAAAGTCGCCATTAGTTTTTGTTAAAGTCTTACCGGTATCAAGCTTTAATAGTTTGGTAAAAGAAGAATCGTTTTTGAAATATCCACCGGCTATAACACCAGTTGGAACACAAAGTTCAACAACGTTTTCATCTTTATAGTTTTTTTGGGTAAGATTATTTAGCCATTGATAATCCGTTTGAAATGAAGTAGAATCGCTAAAAATGTAGTAAGATGGGTAAGAAAATCCGTCATCAAATGTAACCAATTCTGTTTCGTCATAGGTTAGATTGGTTTTTTTCTCGTAATTGTCAAAGATAGTAGGCTGCGCGCTAACAGAAATAGCAAAAAAGCAGGCAATGATGCTTGCGATAATGAAGAAAAATGCTATTTTTTTGTTCATAATAATTACTCCTTAAATTTATATGCTACTACAATTTTAATTATACAGCAAATGGGATTGATTTTTCTTGTTATTTGTTGTATAATATACTTGCAAAATTTGTCATTGTGAGGAAATTATGATTTACGAGTTTTCAAATTTCGGTACAACACAGGAATATTATACCAAGAGTGGGGAAAACCTTTCTTTCTACGATCATATGCACAATTCCTTCGAACTGTTTTTTGTTTCGGAAGGAGAAACGGTAGTTACTGTTAACGAGGTTGAATATGTGCTGAAAGATAGAGAAGCTGTTTTGATTTTCCCAAACCAGGTGCATTCATTTAGTAGTAAAAAATCAAAGCATACATATTGGCTTTTTTCCCAAGAGCTTATAAAGGCGTTTTCCTCGCAGGTTATATATAAAATACCGATAAGCAATAAATTTATTCCGTCAAATGCTGTTTTAGATATGCTTTACAGTACAAACGAGGGGGACTCTTTACTGAAGAAAAAAGGTGCGTTGTATACACTTTTGGCAGAATTTGATGAAATAGCCGAATATAGTGAAAAGGATAGATTAAATTGTCGTTTTTTAGATAGAGCACTTGATTTTGTGCAAACTAACTATAAGGGCGACTGCTCACTATCGAATGCTTCGAGTAAATTAGGCTATTCATATACCTATATCTCAAAGCATTTTCAAAAGAGCTTCGGAATTTCTTATAATTCATTCGTTAATCAATATAGAATAAGCAAGGCGTGCTATTTGCTGAAAAATACCGATATGTCAATTTTGGAATGCTCCATAGAGTGTGGTTATACCTCGGTTTATTCGTTTATGAGAAATTTCAAAGCAATCTGTAATGTTACACCAAGTGAATACAGAGAAAAAAGATTTATGATACCGCTGTTCTAATAATTCTAAAAACGGTAAATAAGAACGACCTACTCAGAGGAGTAGGTCGTTTTTGTGATTGAGTTGAGCCAATTATGTCTGGACATCAATGATAAAGTAACAGCTTATAAAGAAATTCTGCGAAGACGCATAAGAGTTAATCTGTTTCGAACCAAAGGAGAATATTCAAGCAAGGCGCATAGCTTATTTTCTGAAACGTCTATATCCCTAAGAGAGGTTTTTGCCCCCAGCGTTTTATAAATTTTTATAAGCTCCTCATAGGTTGGAATTGACTTGATAATTTCACATATTCCGTCAAAATGGCTCATTAAATTTTTTTCGGTTATACCCAAAGCACAGTCGTTTTCATTTTCCTTGATGATTGATTCTTTAAGCTTATTTCCAAACATATCTTCAATATAATCATTACTTGCAGGCAAATAATTTCCGCATAAAAGCGAAGGGTTATTTTTTATTCTATGATACTCTTTTGAAGCAATAAGCGTACCAACACCAACCTTTTCACCGTGTAAAGCGTCACTGCAAACGTCCAATCCGTCGGGTTGCATTTCTATAAGATGGGAAATGTGATGCTCCGCACCCGAAGCACAGCGTGAATTGCCAAGCAATTGCATAGCAAGCCCTGACATTAAAAGCCCGTACATCAATTTTTCAAAAGCGGAAATATCACGGTTTTTTATATCTTCAGCGCTTTCCATTACTGCTTTTGTGGCATCTAATGTCATATCGTGTATGACAGGACAAAAATATTCGCCTGTTAATCCGTGCGCAATTTTCCAATCTGCTAAGGCGATAAATTTGCCTATCATATCGCCAAAGCCCGAGCTGGTAAGAAAGGCAGGTGCTTTTGAGATTATATCAAGATCGGCAACAACGATTTTAGGTGCAACAGCGGTAAATGTTTTCTTAAATCCGTCCCAAGTCATCGCAGCAACAGAAGAGCAAAAGCCGTCAACACTGGCAGCCGTAGGGCAGGAAACAAAGGGCACGTTTTTAGTATAAGCGAGATATCTCGTTATATCGTGAATAGTGCCGGAGCCTATGGCAATTAAATAATCGCATTTGTTGGGTAACTGCTCCAAAGCAAGAGCAACGCCATGGTTGTCGGCATGCAAGCCATCGGGGCAGAGTATAATTTCTTTGCTTGCCTCAGGATGCATTCCCTCAGTAGCACGGTATGTATTTTCATCGTATATAGCAACACAATATCCGCTCAAGCCGCAATTATCAATGTAGGTGTTTATTTCAGATAAACAGCCCGCTTCAATAATGCAAAGCTCAGTGGTCATATTGTGATTTTTACCGCAGGCGCATATGCCGTTGTATTTTTTACTGTCTATAACCATTTCGTTGCTCCTTAGAATCTCGTTTGTGATAATCTAATTGTATCACAGCCCCTTGACTTTTTCAATGCCAAACGCAACTATATAAACATTATTTCATAAAAATCAGAAGCAAAGCAAAAACAAGTTGTGAATATTTGTTGCTTCGTAAAACTGATTTAATCAGCTCTAAACCACCAAAATATCTTATTAGGAGAACTAAATACAAGCCTTGACAACTCATTGTTATAAAGGTATAATGAAGAAAAAATTATGTGTTACATTTAGGGGTGAAATATGGATTTACTTGCGTTGCTTGCTAAAATGTCCTTGGCTGAAAAATGCTATCAGCTTCAACAGGTTAACTCAAATATTTTTATGGCAGACGAAAATATGCCGATTACAGGTCCTGAATTTTATCTTCAATTCGATAAACGCTATAAGTATGAGGTTGCCTCTGTTTATAATTCATACGGGGCAGAAAGAAATATTGCAATACAAAAGGAGTTTTTAGAAAAAAGCAAAAACAAGATTCCTCTTGCGTTTATGCTTGACGTAATACATGGATATCGCACTATTTATCCTATCAATTTGGCTCTTGCATCTTCCTTTGACAGACAATTAGTAAGAGAATGCACGGCTATGGCAGCAAAGGAAGCCAGTGTGGACGGAATACATCTAACCTTTGCTCCCATGCTTGATGTATCAAGAGATGCAAGATGGGGTAGATGTATGGAAAGCTGTGGCGAGGACACGTACCTGACCTGCGAAATGGCAAGAGAAAGTGTTTTAGGATTCCAAGGGGATAGAGGAAAATACACCATAGGTGCAAGCTTAAAGCATATTGCAGGATATAGTGCTCCTATGAGTGGAAAGGATTACGACTCCTCTGACATAAGCGAAAGCTCTTTGCGCGAGGTTTATTTGCCACCTTATAAGAGCGCTGTTGACGTGGGTGCTATGGTAGCTATGCCGGCGCAAAATGTAATAAATGGTGTTCCCGGAAACGGAAATTCATTTATTTTAAAGGATATTTTGCGTAACGAGTGGGGCTTTGACGGCGTTTGCATAAGCGACTATGGTTCAATTGAAAATCTTGTATCTCACGGATTTTGCGAAAATAAGGAGCAAGCCACATATGAGGCAATAAATGCTAATATTGATATGGAAATGGTTTCCACCTGCTATATTAA
>JAFVTH010000022.1 GCA_017503285.1 Clostridia bacterium
AATTTTAGAATAGTAAGTCCTGAATATTTGCTGTAGATGTACCCTTTGTTACGGTTTGAACACCCTTGCCGTCGCCATAATCAAAGTCTACTGTTGTTGTTTTGATATTTTCGGAAGAAAATTCCATAATATCCTCACTTGCTACTACTTCATTTACGTAGCTTGGCTTTGTGTATTTCATTATTCTTCCTCCTTATTTGGAACTACTGCTTCAATTTCTGAGCCGATAACACCACTTAATGTCTTAGCTGTCGCAGTCTCTCCCTCTACACCCTCGTTGATGTAGCCAACCTGACCATCTGAAACATAGTATAGACAGCAGTAAATTGGTGTGTCTTGATAGTTGTTAAGACCTGTAACTACCATTTCCATAATATCATATTCACGGCTTGTGAAATCTACAACTGCAATCTTGTCGTGCTTCTTCACACCGTCAGCACCGAAGAGCTTGCCGTCGGTTGTGTCAAAGCCTGTAGCGTTTGAATATACAGCTGCAACAAGACCGAATGTAAGGTTGCCACCTGCGTTTACATAATTTTCGTATGCTTCTCTGTTTACAACAAAGCCTTGTGTAATGCTACCACTTGCTTCACTTGCTGAATAGCCGTGGCTGATGAAAATTGGAGAAGTTGCTGTGCCCTCTGCAAGAGTGGATGTGCATCCTGCTCCTGCGCATCTATATGTTTCAAGACCTGCATTTAAGAAGCCTTGGTTATATACAATAACTGTAACTGTATGGCTATGCTCTGTACCCTCGCCAACAGCTTTTACTCTTTTACATGCTGTACAGGTATAATTTACTACTGCGCCTACAGGACAATAGTTAGCATCTACTGTACCTGCGTCATCTGTATGAACAGCTTGAGAAAGAACAACATTAGAGCTATCAGCTGTAAGTGTCACTGCACAGTCTACACCACAAATTGTGCTTGATGCAAAGCCACCTGAAATTTGGATCATTTCGCATCTATCAAAGCTTGTGTATGTTGAATCGTCAGAAAAGCCTGCGTAATATAGTTTGCTACCAGCAGTTTTGAAAAGACTGCTTCTTGTGATTTTTGTTGATGGATTGAGCATTACGAGATTAGACGCATTGGAAAGCTCATAATTGTAAGATGAAACGCCCTCACCTAAAACAACAAGACTTGGTGCGTTGCCGTCAAGAACATAATAAGCGATGGAAACATTTGCACCAGCTGCTGCATTAAATATCATAGGCTGACCACTTATGTTTGCTTTTCTAAACACTTGGTCTTCTACATTTGTTAGCGCTGTTGGCCAAATGATTGTTGCAGAACCAACATTTGATACACCGAACGCTTCGTAGCCAAGATGCTTACAGCTTGAAAGGTCAACAATTTTTTTGCCGTCAAGATTGTACCATTGTGTAATAGTGTTTGTTATTTTTCCATCCTGGCAGTTACCTGCAAGCTCAAAGGCAGAGTCGTCTATATCCTCGCACTTGGAAAGATCAATTGTAATGCTTTCAATCAAAGGACAGCCACCAAATGCTGTGTTTTGAATGGTTTGTATTTCAGTAGAACGGATTTCAACAGTTTTAAGAGATGCACATTGTGCTACGGACCAGTTACCGATGAAGGTGATGTTGCCCTTTATAATAAGAGTCTCCATCGATGATTGTCTCAAGGACTGAACAGGTATTGTTTGTAGGTTTTCACCAAACTCCATAACTGTAAACGGTGCGCCCTGCAAGCAAGCTGTACCAAGAGTTACAATATTTGTAAATTTTGCTACTGTTGTAGCAACAGGTGCTTCCTTACCATACTCACTTGTTGGGTAGTATTTAACGTTCCAGTTAGAAATCTTACAGTCATTAGTTTTGTCATTGTTGGTTAAGCCACAGGTTTTAATAGACGTCAAATTTTCCAAATCAATATACACTGACTCAAGAACGGAGCAATTGGTAATTGTTCTTTCACCAAGGGCGGTAATTGTGCTTGGAAAATAAATGGTTTTTATCGTTGTGCTGCCGTAAAATGCATGGTTTTCAGTAGCTGTTACAGTGTACACATTTTCGTTATAAACAACTGTACTTGGAATAACAACTGTTTCGCTTGCAGAATAGCTACGGTTATCCTTAAGGGATGCGGTGCCGTCGTCATAAACGGTATAATTCAATCCGTTTGCATCGGTAGTGCTACCAATTTTGTTAGCCGCACTAACAGAAAAAGCGAGCACGCATACAAGCATAAGCACCATAGCAAGGGTCAAAAGAATTTTCTTTTTCATGGTTTCTCTCCTCGAAATAATGTTAATTTATATTAACATATATATGGAAAACTGTCAAGTTGAACAAAAAATATAAAAAACAAATAATCTTTGTTTATTATTCACAATGAATTTAAAAAATATGGTGACAAGTCAACTAAATAAATGAATTTTAACAACAAAGCAAAATACGTTTTTGTTGAAAATTGTTAAATTTGTAAATTGTTAAAAAATTGTAAATAATAAAAAATATTGACTTTATCCTAAAATTTGTGTATAATTTTATTGACAAATGTTTTTTAAGGGGATTTTTATGGAGATAAAAGCGAACCAAATTGTGCCTATTTCCGAGGCGAACCAAAACTTTTCCAAGGTGGCAAGGCTAACAGACAAGGTTGGGCAGGTTTATGTTTTCAAAAACAACAAGCCTATGTATAAAATTGTAAGCCTTGATTTTTGCCCCGAGATTGAAATGACGGATGATGAAAAAATTGATTTTGTGGCAAGGCGTGTCTTAAAAACACACAAAAATGCTTTTTTGGAGTTGGCAAAATGATAAGGATAAACAGCAGTAAAGCAATGGAGCTACATCAGCTTTTGATAAATGAAACCGGTGGCTCGGCAAATTTAAGAGATATCAGCCTGCTCGATAGTGCCCTAGAGGGCATTTATCAAACCTTTGGTGGACAGGAGCTGTACCCTACTATACAGGAAAAGGGTGCAAGGCTGGGCTTTAGCCTTATCTCCAATCACGCATTTGTTGATGGCAACAAGCGCGTTGGTATTCTTGTTATGATGGTGTTTTTAGAGGTTAACGGATATAGGCTAAGTCTTGCTGATGAGGATATAATAAAAATCGGTCTTGGGTTGCCTCAGGGAAAATGAGCTACGAGGAGCTTTTGGCAATCGTTTCAGATTCTAGAGCTTAAATTTTACAGGTTGATAACAAAAAATGCGACACAGGGTCGCATTTTTTGTTTATCCAAGGGATTTTTTCTTACTGTTGATATAGTCGTCAATTGCAGCAGCAGCAGTCTTTCCTGCTCCCATTGCAAGAATAACGGTTGCTGCTCCTGTAACTGCATCGCCTCCGGCATAGATGCCTTCCTTTGAGGTTAGTCCATTTTCGTCAACGATAATTCCACCCCAATATTCTGTTTCAAGACCGTCTGTTGTGGACTTGATAAGAGGGTTTGGAGATGTTCCGAGGGACATAATTACAGAGTCAACCTCTAAAATAAATTCGCTATTTTCCTTAACAACCGGTCTTCTTCTGCCGCTTTCGTCCGGCTCTCCAAGAGTCATTTCAACGCATTTCATACCGCAGACAGACATGTTTTTAAGGTCTTTTTTATCATCAGGGTTATTATACGCAAGAATTTCTATGGGGTTTGTTAAGGTTTTGAATATAACGCCCTCTTCGATTGCGTGCTCAACCTCCTCACGTCTTGCAGGAAGCTCATCCATACCGCGACGGTACACAACATAAACCTCTGCGCCAAGTCTTCTTGCACAGCGCGCTGCGTCCATAGCAACGTTACCACCGCCGACAATGGCAACCCTTTTATATGCTTGAATCGGTGTATCGCTTTCGTCCTTATACGCCTTCATAAGGTTAATTCTTGTAAGAAATTCGTTAGCTGAGAAAACGCCCTTTAGGTTTTCGCCCGGTATGCCCATAAACTTAGGCAAGCCTGCACCGGAGCCTATAAACACAGCCTCATATCCGTACTCATGAATAAGCTCCTCTATTGAAAGAGTTTTACCGATAACAATATTTGTTTTAATTTCAACGCCAAGGACCTTTAAGCCCTCTATTTCCTTTTTAACGATTTCCTTAGGCAAACGGAACTGCGGAATTCCGTAGACGAGCACACCGCCTGCGGTATGTAATGCCTCAAAAATCGTTACACTATATCCTTTTTTAGCAAGGTCAGAGGCACAGCTAAGACCGGCAGGTCCAGAGCCAACAACTGCCACCCTGTGTCCGTTTTTCTGTGGAATTTGGATATTTCCATTGAAGTTTTTGTTGTGATAATCAGCAACGAAGCGCTCAAGCCTGCCGATAGCAACCGGCTCGCCCTTAATGCCTCTTACGCATCTGCCCTCGCATTGGTTTTCCTGCGGACAAACACGGCCACAAACAGCCGGCAAGGATGACTGGGTAAGAATGATTTGATATGCCTCCTCAAACTCTCCCTCTGCAACCTTTTTTATAAACTCCGGAATTTGAATTTTTACAGGACAGCCCTTTATGCACATTCTGTTTTTACAGTTAAGGCATCTTTTTGCCTCATCAATCGCCTGCTCCTCTGTGTATCCGAGAGCAACCTCATCAAAATTCTTGATTCTCTCCTCCGGGCTTTGGGTAGGCATTGGATTTTTTATAAGTGACATATTTGGCATATTACTTTACCTCCTTTTTGAAGAGATTGCAGGTTTCCTCATGCTTTCTTCTTTCGGAATGGTAATATAAATTTGAACGGGACATAGCCTCGTCAAAATCAATCAAATGGCCGTCAAACTCCGGTCCGTCAACGCACGCAAATACAGTTTTGCCACCAACGCTAAGACGACAGCCACCGCACATACCTGTACCGTCAATCATAATCGGGTTCATTGATGCAACGGTTTTTATGCCGTACTCCTTTGTAAGCAGGCACACAAACTTCATCATTGGCAAAGGTCCGATGGTAATAACCTCATCAAACTTATGCCCTGCCTCAATAAGCTCCTTAAGTGCATTTGTAACAAGCCCCTGCTTGCCTGCTGTGCCGTCATCTGTCATAAGCACAAAATTGCTTGACGCTTTCTTGAACTCGTCCTCTAAAATAACAAGGTCCTTGCTTCTGAAGCCACAAATTGCGTGAACCTCACAGCCCAAGCCGTGGAGCTTTTTGGCAACCGGATATGCAATAGCGCAGCCAACACCACCACCAACAACGGCAACCTTTTTAAGCCCATCTGTATGGGTAGCCTTGCCAAGCGGACCAACAAAGTCACAAAGCGCCTCGCCCTTTTCCATATGGGCAAGCCTTTCGGTTGTTGCGCCAACTACTTGGAAAATGATTGTAACGCTACCGCGCTTTCTGTCAAAGTCTGCTATTGTGAGAGGAATCCTCTCACCGTCCTCGTGAGTACGAAGAATTATAAACTGCCCCGGCTCTGCCTTTTTGGCAACCAAGGGAGCTTCTATATCCATAAGCACAACCGTTGGGTTGAGAACCTTTTTCTTAAGTATCTTGTACATATCTACTCCTTATAGGTCGTAGGTAGCCTTTGAAAGCTTTTTGCTAAGCACCTGATAAAAGCTTCTTTCTGCCACCTTGATAATTTTTGCGCATTTACTATGCTTCCTAATTCTAACCACGTCGCCGTCGTATATATCAATTGCGTTTTCGCCATCAATTTGGAGTGATGGGTTGCCAACCTTGGTAATGCTGTTTACGCTAACCTTGATTTCAAGAGTGTCGCCACCACCGATAACAATAGATGAACGCGGATAATATTTCGGAGAAACAGGTGTTAGAACCATATTGTCCGCAGTCGGGGTCAAAACAGGTCCGCCGGCAGACATATTGTACGAGGTGGAGCCGGTTGGGGTTGCAACAATAAAGCCGTCACCAACTGCGGTTTGGGTAAGCGCACCGTTTATGTAAATCTCCAAGGAAAATGCCTTGAGCAAGGATGAACGATAAAACGCAGCCTCGTTAAGTGCAACGAAGGAGCAAACCACCTTGTCCTCTCTTACAATCTCGCCCTCAATAAGAAGCCTGTTTTCAATGTTATATTTACCTTCAACAACGCTGGATATAGCTTCAATTGCTGTATCCGGATTACACTCGGTAAGATAGCCAAGGCTACCAAAATTAATGCCAAGCACAGGCGTGTTTACGGTACACATTTTTTTGCAGGCACGCAAAAGTGTACCGTCTCCACCAAGGACAAGAGCAAAATCTGCGCCCTCCCTTGGCATTTCATGCTCGGTTAGCACGGAAACCTCGTAGCCATTATTTATTAAAATTTCAGTTGCGATTTTAGAAAAGGAAACGCTTTGTTCTTTTAGGTAATTGGGTACTATAATTGCCTTCTTCATAGTAAATCCCCCTTAAACTGATTAATAAAAACATTTTAGCACGTTATATGCTATTTGTCAATTATAAAATAATATAAATAAAAAAGGCGGTATAAACCGCCAATTTTATTTGTCAAATGCCGGGTTGTAGCCGTAGAAGTTCTTTGAATCCATATTGTCCTGTGCTATTCTTAGTGCGTCACAGAAGCGCTGATAGTGAACTACCTCGCGGGCACGAAGGAACTTAATTGCGTCGCAAACATCCGGGTCGTCAACAAGCCTTAAAATGTTGTCGTAGGTTGTTCTTGCCTTTTGCTCCGGTGCATTGTTACTAATGCAACCTAAAAATTCCAAAAAATTGTAACGGGGACGATTTTTGTGCCCTTTACCCTTTTTTCAACTACTATTTTCTCAACAAGCATATCCACAAGCTCTCTTGTCAAATGTGTCGGGTGTATATAACTATCCAAATTTAGCTCTTTTTCGCCTTTTTGGGTGGTTTTATAGACACGTCTTAGGCTTTTTTGCTCGTTTTCGATTTTTATAAGCATTTGCAAAAACAAGTCCTTGCTAATTATTCCGTTTAGCTTATCCTCGTAAATTTGTCTGATTTTGTCCTCGTTTTTCTTAATTTTTTCTTCTGTGGTTTTGGTATGGCTAAGTGGTTTTATTTTTAACGAAAGCAGCCTTTTTTTGTCTAAATACCGGTCAAATATTTTGTTAAGCTCGGAAAGAACTGTTTTCTCCAAGCTATCAACCGATATAAACGAGCCTATGCATTCATTTTTAGAAATATAGTGAGTTGGGCATTTTAAGTATGTCTTGCCTTTTGACTTGGAGCTTTTTAGGGTATAGCCACAATGGGCACAGAAAACCTTTTTTGAAAATACACCTATTTCTCCTGCTTTTTGCGGTCTTGTTTTTTCTGAAAGCATTGCCTGAGCCTTTTCCCACACTATTTTGTCTATTATAGGTGGGTGGGTGTTTTTTACTATGTACCACCTGTCCCTTGGACGAGGCTTGTTTATCTTGCTTTTGTATGACACGCTGCCATACTTACCCTGCACCATATTTCCTATATACATTTGGTTGTTTAGAATCGATGAAATCGTGGAATACCGCCACAGGGTGCCACTTTTTTCATTATTTGTCTTAAATTTTAGTCCCTTTTGTCTTTTGTATGATGAGGGGTTTGGCACACCTTTTTCGTTAAGTGTCTTTGCTATCTTGCTTTTGCCATAACCACTGATATAAAGATTAAAAATCAGCCTTACTATCTCTGCTGCCTCCGGGTCGATTTTTAATTTTCCTCTTTCGTTTTCGTCCTTGAGGTAGCCATAAAGTGCAAAGGAGCCTATGTGTAAGCCGTTTTTCCTTTTAATATCAAACACGCTCTTTATGCTTTCTGACATATCCTCTAAATACCACTCGTTTACAAGCCCGTTTATTTGTCTTGCCTTTTTGTTGCCCTTTATTTCTGTATCTATGCCATCAACAATGCTCACAAAGCGAATGCCCCACAAGGGAAAAAGGTAGTGTATATACCTTTCTACCAGCTCCATCTCCCTTGTGAAGCGTGACTGGGTCTTGCAAAGAATGATTTGAAAAAGTCCTTTCTTGGCATCCTCTATCATTTGATTAAAGGCAGGGCGATTGCGGTCTGCACCTGTATAGTCGTCATCGCTGTAGATTTTATATATTCCCCAGCCCTTTTTTTCTGCATAATCCCTAAGCATTTGCTTTTGATTTATAATACTTTCCGAGTCCTTTTCTTCTCTTTTATTCCTGTCCTCCTCGGAGAGTCTACAATAAATTGCGACCTGCATTTTTTCTTTCCTCAAGCGCCTTTATTTGCTCAATATACCATTTTGTAAGCTCCTGCTTTTTTAGCTCATTCTTGAAGATGTTTGTTACTTTTTCCATGTTACATTTTATGTTAGATATGAAAGAAAAAAGACAGGAAAACCCTGTCTTTTTAATTAATTTAGCTTTTCCTTTATCGTCTCTATAAGCTCTTGGATTTGCTTTTTTTGCTCCTGACAAGCAAGCTCAAGCACAGCTTCAGCCTCGCTATTAAACAATTGTAGATACTTTTTAGTGCCTTCGCTATCTATTTCATAAATTTGAATAAGCATTTCCCCGCAAGCGATTACCATATTGTGGCTTTGCGCTTCGTTTATTTGCGCATGCATCTTAGCAAGCATTATGACAGCCTCACAGGACTTGGTTCTTATATCTTCCTTTATTAGCAAACCGTATTTATCTGCTGTGCCAACAAGTCTAACAGCATATTTTTCAGCAAGACGCATTTCCTCGCGCTTTAGTGCAAATTCAAGCCCCTCGTTGTAAGTATTTATAAGCTGTTCTAAGGCTTTATCGCTATTTGTTTTGATAACCAATAGCTCCATTGCCCTTGCTTTGCTTGCTATACAGCTTTGTCTTTTTTGCTTGTCGTGGAAATATTTACGTTTAGCATAGGCGTTCTTTAGTTTATCAAAGGTTTGTGCAAGTACATTGCAGTAATCCTCCGCCCCTTGCTCATCCATAGCGTTTATAGTGCTTTCCACCTGTTCAAGGGCAAGCCTTGCATGCTTCAGAGCGTTAGGATAGTACATTTTTCTGTCATTTTCAGCTATAATTTCGACAGTTGTTACAGCAAAATTAAAGGCTTTTTCTAAGTACTCCCACTCTTTTTCCTTATCTCCTGCATTTTTATATCCGTTTGCAATAGATAAAAGAATGTCGTAGACCTTCAAATCCTCATAGGTGCATTCTTCCCTTGCGTCGATTTCATATAGTTGTCCTATAAGATCAAGAATCTCCTCTTGCATATCTATGCCAAGTAGAGCTGTTTCCTTGTTTTCAGAGCTTGTGTATGCAGTTGCCATCTCAATCCTTGCATGTAATGGATAAAGAATTTTATCCTGCTCATCGGCAAAATCCAGGTTGTTTATTATTTCAAATGCCATTTCTGCCTCATCAAGGCGCTTTACATTTGAAGCGGCAGCTATCATTTCTCTGTAAATCTCGCTTTTTGCCTCTGGAGCAAGTATGCTTTTATCTCCAAGCATGCTAAGCATAGTGTCTGCTACATTTTCTAAAGCTTCCCTCTCGGCAATAATTGATACAGCTTCCTTCATGAGCTCAAAGCTATAATCGTATTTATCAGTTATTTTACAGAGTCTAATGATTTTTGCAAGCTTATAATTCATAAGTGCTATATCAAGTGGCTCTTCACCATCAAGTGCTTTAATGATTTCTCTTGCCCTTGATAAATAATCATAGGAATTTATGTAACTTGAAGAGCCATAGTATGTGCATCCAAGACGATAATATGTTATATATTGTAGCTTTTTGTAAATATTATCATCAAAATCATTTACAAGCCCGTCTATAACTTGCCTTGCCTCCTTGCCTATCCTTTGGGCACGAAGATAGCCACGCATAGTGTCGGTAAATATGCAAGCCTCCATATATCTTGCAAGAAGACAATATTTCGAAAGCCTTGATTCCTTGCTATTTTGACCTTCTAAAATTGCCATTCTTCTTTTGTAGGCTCTTTCTAACATTTCTCTGCCTTCATTACACTCAGAAATCATAAGAAAGCTGAGATTGCCAAAAATAGCGTTTTCATAATCGCAGTTTTGATAATCCTTTTCAAAGTTCTTTTCCTTGTCAAGACCAAAAACCGACCATTCAGTAGCTTCATTTTGACTATATTCAAATAGAGGTGACATGGCATCCATCATCGCCTGGTCCCTATTCATAGCTCCACTTAAGTCGCCAAAATACATAAGTCCGATGACATTTATGCCTGCAAGAGCCTGCTTGCTTTTAGAGGTTTGGGTTTCGTCGCTTATTTTTTTATAAAGGCTTTTTGCCTTTTTATAGGCTTTTTTTGCATCATTATCCTTTATAGCGCCACCAAGCATTTTCGTAATTGACGAAAAGATTGAAGCTTGGGAATCGTTTTCCTCGAACATACCCATACCGCACCTTGCAACCGCAGTGTTTACTATATCCTGATAAAGTGAGGCAAGCACATCTTGTACCTCGTAGCTTACCACAGGCTTTGTGTCCATATACGCCTCAATTTCTTTGATTAGCTGGCTGGAAAAATCTACTTCAAGCGCGCTACTATACTGCTTTTCCTTTGACAAAATCGCACGCTCGGCAAGGGTCAATCTTCTATATATTTCCGCTTTTTTGATTAGATAACTTTCTTTTTCCAGATTTTTTTCATCAAGCAAAGCCACTGCCTTTAAAAAGTAATCCTTTGCGTTTTGACCTGCTTTTTGCTCACCCATACCGATGTAAGCCTCAAGCAAGGTATCCTTATCGTCGCTGTCTTCTAAAAGCTCAATTGCCTTTTGATAATATTCCGTTGCACACAAGCAATACTCTGTACCACTAAAGGTGTTATAGCCCTTTGCCACCCCAGTATATGCCCTTGCCAAGGCAGTTTTATTTTCCAGCCTCTGTGCATAGCTAACAGCTGTTTCATAGCTTATGCACATATCCTCCATTGAAAAGCCAAGGCTGATTTCTGCACTTACATTTCCAAGTAAAATATAGGCATTTATCAAAAGCTCAAGCATTTTGTCATCCTGCGGCAATGATTCTATTAGCTTGATGCTTGCATACAAGCTTCTCGCTCTTGCCTCAAGCTGGCTTTTTGTTTGTCCGAAATATGATGGTAATGTATTAACTAAGAATTCTAACACCTCATAGCTTGGATTTTCTTTGATGTAAGAGCAAAGCTCGTCAAGCCATACGCCCTCATCCTCCAAGCATTTTTCTGCTAAGGCAGATGCAACATATGAAAGCGATTCCTTGGTGGCTGACACAATTTGCTCCACAAAGGATAATTTGTTATCAGCACAAATTGCGTGATAAGCACATTCTTGAGCCTTTAGTAAATCATCGTTTTCTAAGCTTGATATATATTTCAAAAGCTGGGCGTGGATTTTACTCTTTTCCTCTGCGAGGGTATGGCACAAGCCCTGTCTAAAGCTACGGTGGACAAAGTCAACCCTACCATCTGCACGAATAAATAGTGAGTCTCTTAAATAGTGAATAAATGAAGAAAAATCAAGTCCGTTCCATTGGTCCTTAAGGAGAGCCTTTAGATCGCCTTGCCTCAAGCCATAGCGAGAAAAAGCAAGATATCTAGCACATTTTCCTATAAGCTCAGGGTTGATTCTTTCAGCTGAATCAAGAAACAGGCAAACGCTCATTTCCTCAAGGGTGTGTGGTACATTTTCAAGCAAGGATAATTGATGCTCCGTTATGGCTGACATACCATCACCAGCCTCACGAATACGCAAAAAGTCCTCCTCGTTCATCATAACGAGGCGTTGCATTAACAAGTCAAGATAAAGTGGGTTTTTTGCCCCTGCTTTTCTCATAACGGCATTTTTTACCTCTTTGGAAAGCTCTCTGCGTCTTGCCTTTTCAATGCCTACTATTATTTCACCTATTTCTTCGTCGCTTGCGCATTTCCAAGTATATTTGGATAGGTGTGTGCTTGTCTTAAAATCGCTTGTGGCGGTTGAAACGAATTTTACATATTTTGATGTTTTGGTTGGAACAAAAATAAGCTGGTCACGGTTTTCGTCTGCTGAAAGCTGGTCAAGGCTATCTACCAAAATAGCAACCATTTGCTTTTTAACTTGGCATTGGTTTGTTAAGAGGTATAGTCTATTTTTTAATTCCTCTATTGTGTTAATTTTTAGCTCTCTTGTAAGTCCAAGCTGTAATTCCAATGCTTCTACAATAACCTCTAAAACACCATATGCATTACTTGTTTTGGTGGTAAGAGACGAAAAAACAGGTATAGTTTTATATCCCTTTTTCTCAAAAGCATCGTTATAATATGCCATTAGTGTGCTTTTACCACTTCCACTTTCGCCAAGAATTAAAGCGCCTGCATCATTTGCGTTTATGTTTGAAAATAGCTTATCGGCTTCTTTCCTTTTTGCGTAAAAATGAGTTAGCTTGTCCTTGGCATATAGCCTATGCACCCTTAGTTCCTTTTCAATAGGAGTCAGGCTGGCTGTTGCCTGCCAGTCTGATTTTAGGATTGACAAAACATCCTCTGCCACCATTTTGGCAAAGGAATCTATTTGTGTAAGCTCATTATTTTCCCATTTTACCCTGTAGGTTTTTACAGAGCCACCACTAATTTTCATTATCCTTTGCTTAAGCTCCTTAAGCTTTTGATAATGATAGTCGTCCTCTTGCTTGTAAATATCAGGGATATCACCCTCGATTTCTCTAAAATAGAAAAGAGTTCGTCCGTTTTTTCTCTTTTCATTAAGAGCGCCATATTCTATTTCCAATGTGGTAACGCTCTTTTCCAAATCGTCAAGCTTGATACCATATCTTTTGGCAGCAGAGCCAACGATTTTTTCATCTGGAATCCAACCGTAGCGATATCCTAAAATAACAACCATAGGTGGCTGACAATGGTCGATTTCGTCAAGGCAAACATTTAAAACCTTTGTTGAGCCTGCGTCACTTTCCATATCCTCGGTATTTACGCCCCAACGAAGGTCGCATATTTCCACGCTTTCCCCCCATTTTTTTGCTTCCTCATATAGAATAGGGAGAGTGATTTTTTGCAGAGCATCGCGCTCCTTATGCATATCCTTAAAGGTGCTTGATACAAATATTGTTTTCATACAGATTCCTCCAAATGATGTCCTTATCTTAATTATACAGGTTTTTTTCACATATTGCAAGAAAAAAAGCGACACGGGGGTCGCTTTTTTATAGTAGAACTATGTTGTTTTCCTTGCACACCTTATATGTTTCCTCGTCCCAAATGGAAACCTGCACCTCGCCAATATGCGCCTTGCCGAGAAGAAGCATGGAAAGACGAGATTGACCGATACCGCCACCCATTGTAAGCGGAAGCTCGCCATTTAAGAGCATTTTGTGGAATGGAAGGCTTCTCCTTTCATCCTTGCCGGATGCGCTAAGCTGGTAGTCAAGTGATTTTTCATCAACTCTAATACCCATTGAGGAAATTTCAAAGGCGTGGCCGAGCAGCTCATTATAGAAAAGAATGTCGCCGTTTAGCTCCCAGTCATCATAGTCGGGGGCACGGTTGTCATGAGGCATACCGGACTTAAGCTTGCCACCGATTTTCATAATGAAGGCTGTGCCAACCTCCTTTAGGTAAAGGTCCTCCCTTTCCTTAGAGGTTTTGCCGGGGTACATATCCTCAAGCTCCTGTGAGGTGATAAATGAAACCTCACGATTGAGATTTACATTAATTTGTGGGTAGGAGCATTTTAGAACATCAAGTGTTTCGCAAATTGCGCCAACGATGCATTTTACCACCGTTTTCATATATTCTATGGTGCGTGTTTCGGTTGTTATAATCTTTTCCCAGTCCCATTGGTCGGTGTAGATGGAGTGGATATTATCCATTTCCTCATCACGGCGAATAGCGTTCATATCTGTATAGATGCCCTCGCCTGCTGAAAAGCCGTATTCCTTAAGTGCCATACGCTTCCATTTCGCAAGAGAGTGAACGATAACCGCGCTTTTACCGGTTTCCTTAATTTCAAAGTCAACTGCACGCTCAACACCGCTCAAATCGTCGTTAATACCCATATTTGGGTCAACGAACAATGGCGCAGATACACGCCTTAGGTTGAGGGCAAGGCAAAGCTTATCCTCGAAGGTCCTTTTAAGAGTGCCGATGGCTCTTTGTGTTTCATACATTGTAAGGGCAGATTTGTAGCCCTTGGGAATAATAATCTTGCTCATAATATGTCCTTTATGCCTTACGGGAGTGAAACGAATCAGTTTTGGAACGGACAAAAAACCCGTCTTTGGCGTTAAAATTTTTTGAAATATTTTTATAAAAGGGGCTTTGAAGCCCCCTTTGTTTCTTGAATTAGAGGCTACCTACTGTTCTTGGGAACAAAAGTGTATCTCTTATGTTTTGTACGCCTGTTAGATACATCATGGCTCTGTCAAAGCCAAGACCGAAACCACTATGTGGAACGCTGCCAAACTTTCTTGTATCAAGGTATTCCTTGTACATTTCAAGCGGCATGCCACGCTGTAGCATTGCACTTTCAAGCTTCTTGTAGTCCCATTCTCTTTCACTGCAGCCGATGATTTCGCGAATGCCAGGAACTAAAAGGTCAGTTGCGGCAACGGTTTTTCCGTCGTCATTTTGCTTCATATAGAACGCCTTAATATCCTTTGGATAATCAACAACGAATACAGGCTTCTTAAAGTATTCATCAGTTAGGTACTTCTCGTGCTCTGTCTGAAGGTCACAGCCCCACTCAACAGGATACTTAAAGTCCTTGCCACTCTTTTTGAGAACCTCAACAGCCTCGGTATAGGTAATTCTACCAAAGTCGCTATTTACAA
The DNA here is from genome assembly GCA_017503285.1 of Clostridia bacterium. Taxonomy (GTDB): domain Bacteria; phylum Bacillota; class Clostridia; order Oscillospirales; family CAG-272; genus RGIG2000. Next base: position 14,702 of record JAFVTH010000022.1, read on the forward strand.
CGTTATTTAGCTTGTCAATAAGACCGGGCTCAACCCATTGATTAAAGAACTGAAGCTCCTCCGAGCAAACGTCCATAACATAGCGGATGATGTACTTAATAAAGTCCTCGGCGATTTCGATAATATCATCAATTTCAGCAAAGCAAACCTCAGGCTCAATCTGCCAGAACTCTGCTGCGTGACGAGTTGTATTACTATGCTCTGCGCGGAAGGTTGGACCAAAGGTGTAAATCCTACCAAGACCCATAGCAGCCATTTCGCCCTCTAGCTGAGCAGAAACGGTAAGACCTGCCTTTTGACCGAAGAAGTCGTTTTGATAATACTCCTCCTCGCTCTTAAAATCGGTTGTCCAAGGCTGAGTTGTTACACGGAACATCTCGCCTGCGCCCTCACAGTCACTACCTGTGATGATTGGTGCGTGAACATATTTATAATCGTTTTCGTTAAAGTACTTGTGTACAGCAAAGGAAAGCTGGTTACGAACTGCAAAAACAGCCTCGAAGTATCTTGCCCTTGGACGAAGATGTGGGATTGTACGAAGGAACTCAAGAGTATGTCTCTTCTTCTGGAGAGGATAATCCTGTGGACACTCGCCCAAAACCTTAATATCAGTAACGGTGATTTCATATCCGTTCTTTTCAGATACGATAAACTTGCCCTCAACACGGAGTGAGGCACCAACCACCATTGCATTTTTCATATCATCAAGCTGGAGATTTTCCTTTTCCAAAATGAGCTGAATATTCTTAAGGCAGGTGCCATCATTAAGCTCAATAAAGGAAATAGTTTTAGAATCTCTTGCTGTTCTAACCCAACCACAAATAACTACGCTTTGGTCAATATAATCCTGTGGGTTTTGGAAAAGCTTTTTTATGTCTGTATGCTTCATTTTGAACATAGCCCCCATAAATATTTATAATTAATATGATTATTATACAACTTTTATATTTACAAGTCAACAACTTTTTTTATTTTTTGCATAAGCTTGCATTTGTAGCTATGCACCATCTGCTGCTAAGTCCTCGTTTAAGTCTGTTATAACATCGCCCTTGGACTGGAATTGAGCTGCGCTGTATGGGAAGCCACTGGCTGCAACCGGGTATATGCCTGTTGTGTGGTCTACAAAGTAGGTGTCAAAGCCACTCTTTACTATTTCGTCAGGGGTTAGGTTTCTTGTAAGCTGATAGAGGATTGCGGATATCATCTCAAAGTGCGCAAGCTCCTCCGTGCCAACATCCGTTAGGATTCCAACCACCTTGGAGTATGGCATTGCTATTCTTTGAGTAAGGTAGCGAAGCGATGCTCCGATTTCTCCATCAGGTCCACCTAATTGGCTGACTATAATTTGAGCATATTTTGGGTTTGGATTTTTAATGTTTACAGGGTATTGAAGCTTTTTCTCGTATTGCCACATATATTATTTCCTCCCCTCGTCGTTTTGCCATGGCCATGGTCCCTCTGTCCATTGCCAGCTTGTTGCATCCTCCGGCATTGTAATAGGTCCATATTTTTGCTCATATTCTGCCCTTGCCCTTGCCTCAAGCTTTTTGTACTTGTTGTAAAAGTCCAAGGCAGCCTTGGAGTCCGGGTAGGCATCAAGATACAAAAGCGCCTCGTATACAGCAAAGGAATAGCTTTGAAGCTCTCTTAGGCATCTTTGTCTGGTTCTGTCATTTTTCATCATTTACAGACACCCCTCCCCACCATTTTGTCTTTTGTTGCCACAGCCACTGCGCATAAAGGGCTTGTGAAGCTGGGAAAAGATTGTGCCATTGACTAATGCAATTTCAGGGTCGTAAAGACTACAAAAATCCTGTCTTACAGGGTAAACCATAGCAAGATGGGGCGACCCTGTGTTTGAATTTGTATGATTTTCGCACTTTGACTCTGCTTTAGCAATAAATGCAGAAAAGGCATTAAAATCTGCTTCTCTTTGTCTTCTTGACATAGAATCAAGTCTCATATTGTTCTCCATTCTGAGCCTTTTCGGCTCTTTAATAGCATATGACAAAATAAGACAATATTCTACTTTCTTTTTATTTATACCGGTAAAATTGTTGTAATTTTTTTCTTTTCTCTTCCTTTTTTTGTTTTTTGGTGCTATAATGACCTTATATATTCTAAAAAGGAGCTTACTTATGAATATAGTTATTATCGGCCTTGGCACCATTGGCGAAACAGTCCTTAAAAGCCTTTCCGGCGAGGGACACACCATAACAATTATTGACGGAAACGAAAATAAGGTTGAGTCCCTAATTGAAAAGTATGATATTTTCGGCGTGGTTGGTAACGGCGCTTGTATGGATATTCAAAGGGAGGCCGGTGTTGAAAACGCTGACCTTGCTATTGTTCTTACCAACAGTGATGAGCTTAATGTTTTTGCTTGTCTTGTTGCAAAAAGGCTTGGTGTGCAAAACACAATTGCTCGTGTAAGAAACCCAGACTATCAGCAGCAAATTATAGATATGAAGGACACCCTTGGCCTTTCTATGATTGTAAATCCTGAGATGGAAACAGCACAGGAAATTTTTAATCTTATAAGCCTACCCTCCATTGAGCAGGTTGAGCGTTTTGCTAAGGGCAAGGCACTTTTGGTTGAAATTTATCTTGAAAAGGGCTGCTCTCTTATCGGCGAAAGCCTTATTACCATGTCAAAAAAGGTAAATACAAGGGTGCTTATCTGTGCTGTACAGCGCGGTGACCAGGTTGTTATACCTTCCGGTAACTTTGTGTTTGAAGAGGGTGACTGCGTACACTTTACCTCTGATGCAAGCTCTCTTGACGACTTTTTAAGAGAGGTTAACATTGTTAGCTCCCCTCTTAAGAGAATTATGATTATTGGTGGTGGCAGAATCGGCTTTTATCTTGCCGAAATGCTTTCCTCTAAAAAATACGAAATCAAGCTTATGGCAAGCAATCTTGAGGAGGCTGAGGAGCTGGCGGAAACTCTGCCTAAGGTTACTGTTATCCATGGTAATGGCACTCAGCACGACTTATTGATTGAAGAGGGCATTGAGGCTATGGACGCCTTTGTTGCTCTTACAAAAATCGATGAGGAGAATATGATTGCCTCAATGTTTGCAAATAAGATGAAGGTAAAAAAGACTATCTCTCAAATTAAGAACGATAGCCTTTACGATATGCTTAGCGAGCTTGATATCGACAACAACGTTTCTCCTAAGAACATTGTTGCAAACAAAATTATAAGCTATGTGCGCGCCCTTGCAAACAAGCGTGGCAGTAACATACTTACACTTTATCGTCTTGTTAACAACCGGGTTGAGGCCCTTGAATTTCTTGCTAAAAAAGAGGAGAAGTTCTTTAACAAGCCTCTTAGAACTATTAAAACAAAGGATAACTGCCTTGTTGCCTGCATTATCAGAGATGGCAAGGTTATTATCCCTGACGGTAATTCTTCAATTCAGCTTGGAGATAATGTTATCGTCGTTACCACACACAAAAGCTTTGATGACTTAAATGATATTCTTGATTAAGGTGGCTATTTATGAATTATAAGGCACTGGGCAGAATACTTGGAAAAATCATGATACTTGAGGGTGGGCTTATGCTTGCGCCACTTATAGTAGGCTTGATTTACAAAGAGCCGATTATGAACATCGTCGGCTTTATTATTCCTATTGTTGCCCTTGTTGGTATTGGATTTCTTTTGCAAATCCCCAAGCCAAAAAGGACCTCTCTTTACCAAAAGGAGGGCTTTGCACTTGTTGCTATGGTTTGGATTGTTATGGCGCTGTTTGGCGCGCTCCCCTTTGTTATAAGCAACGATATTGAGGGCTTTACCTATGTTGATGCTTGCTTTGAGATAATGTCCGGCTTTACAACGACCGGTGCCAGTGTTATTGCTGACATTACACAGGTTTCCCACTCTCTTCTCTTTTGGCGTAGCTTCTCCCACTGGATTGGCGGTATGGGTATACTTGTTTTTGTGCTTATTTTCATTCCGGAAAGCAACGACGGCTCATCCATGCACCTTTTGAGGGCAGAAAGCCCGGGACCTCAGGTTGGTAAGATTGCTTCTAAAATGAAGGTTACTGCACGAATACTTTATCTCATTTATTTGTGTCTTACTGTTCTTGAGGTTATTGTCCTTGTTTGCGGTCCGTTAATTGACTATGAAATGGCAGCCGCTGCCGGTCATATTGTTAGCGAAAACGACAAGTTCTTCCATGCCCTTCTTACCGCCTTCGGCTCTGCCGGAACAGGTGGATTTGGTTTCATTCCAAACAGCATGGAATATTTTACGCCTTTTGCACAATATACCATTTCAATTTTCCTGCTTATTTTTGGATGCAACTTTGCTCTCTACTATTTGATTTTGCTCGGAAAAATCAAGGAGGTTTTCAAAAGCGAGGAGTTTAGATGCTATCTAATTGTCATTGTTACTGCTGTAGCTATAGTATTTATCAGCCTTATGACGCAGTATCAGCAGTATGGAGCCGCGGAAGCATTTAGGCACACCCTTTTCCAGGTTTCGTCTATTATGACCACAACCGGCTATACAACCGCTAACTTTGATTTATGGCCTCAGTTGGCTAAAACCGTGCTTATACTTCTTATGTTTGGCGGCGCTATGGCAGGTTCCACCGCCGGCGGCATTAAGCTTTCAAGAATAGTTATTGCAATGAAGGGTACTATGGTCAATATAAGAAAGCTAATCAACCCAAGATATGTTCCAAAAACCAAATTTGAAGGCAAGAGCCTTGCAGAGAAAACAACTAATGATGTTTTTGCCTTTATCACCCTTTATCTTTTCATAATTCTTGGCTCTGTGCTTCTTTTATCCTTTGACCCTGTAAACGCAAACGAGGGTCATGGATTTTTCTCAAACTTCTCCGCTTCGCTAGCCTGCATTTCAAATATTGGTCCCGGCTTTGAGGCTGTTGGCCCGTATCTGAGTTATGCGAGCTATAATCCGTTTTCAAAGATTATTTTAACCTTTGTAATGCTTATGGGCAGACTTGAAATTCTTCCCGTTTTAATTCTTTTCACTCCAAAAACATGGAAAAAGGTATAAAATTTCATAAGGGAACGGCAAAAAGCCGTTCCTTTTTTTGTTTTTTTGTTTACTTTTTTTGATTTTTGTGCTACACTTAACTTGTCTAAATAAACATTGCTTGTTTTTCAAGCTTACTTATAATAAGGAATTTTAATGAAACGAAAAATCAACATATCTCCGCCTCAGGTTTTGGCGCTTGGCTTTTTTGGCATCATTTTGTTGGGCACCTTGCTTTTATGCCTTCCCATTTCCTCGGCAGACGGATATACTCATTTTGCGGACGCGCTGTTTACTGCCACAAGCGCAACCTGCGTAACAGGTCTTGTTACTCTTACCACAGCCACCCATTGGACTCTTTTTGGGAAAATTGTTATTTTGATACTGATTCAAACGGGCGGCCTCGGCTTTATGACCTTTATATCCCTTAGCGCCTTTATTGCAAAGAAAAAATTAAATCTAAAGGACAGACAGCTTATAATGCAGTCCTCCGGATCTCTTGAGATTAACGAGCTTTCAAGATTTCTTAAAAAAATCGTTATCGGAACGGTAATCGTTGAGAGTATAGGTGCGATTTTGCTTTCTATTCGTTTTTGGACTTACGGTCATAACTTTATAAACGGTCTTTGGTATGGCATATTCCACTCAATTTCTGCCTTTTGTAATGCAGGCTTTGATGTTTTTGGAGATAGCTCCGTTGAGCAATTTTATAACGACCCATACATCCTTCTGGTGCTTTCGATATTGATTATTGTAGGTGGCATCGGGTTCCTCGTTTGGGACGACATTACCAAGCACGGATTAAGAATAAAGCGATATTCTCTCCACAGCAAGCTTGCACTGTCAATTACCTGTATGCTTCTTCTTGTCGGCACGCTTGTTCTCTACGGAACCGAGTATAACTATGCCTTTTCAGGTCTTAACCAGTGGCAAAAATGGTTAAATGCCTTTTTTGAATCCGTTACTCTAAGAACTGCCGGTTTTGCCGCTGTAAATCAAGGCTCCTTAAGCCCTGCGGGTACTATATTTTCTTGTGCGCTTATGCTAATAGGCGGTTCCCCGGGTTCAACCGCAGGTGGCATTAAAACCGTTACCTTTTTCGTAGTCATAATAAATGCTGTGGCTCTTGCAAAAAGCAAAAACAGCCTAACTATTTTCAAAAAAAGAATTCACGATTCAGTAATCAAGCAAGCAACGGCTATTATAAGCCTTTATATTGCGCTTGCGATAACAGTAATTATTGTCCTTCTCATTTTAGAACCGAATATGGCTACCGAGGACATTATTTTCGAAGTATTTTCTGCTATTGCCACGGTTGGCTTAACAAGAGGCATTACACCAAGTCTTTGTATCGCCTCAAAAATCATAATTGCCTTTACTATGTATTTTGGTCGTTTAGGTGGTCTTACACTTCTTCTCGCACTAACCAATACACGTCCAAGACCAACAGCAGACAGACCTTACGGAAAAATTTTAATAGGCTAAGGAGATAATATGAAAACTAAATCCTTTTTGATAATCGGCTTAGGCCGCTTTGGTAAGCATCTTGCACACCGTTTAATTGATATGGGGCATGATGTTATGATCGTTGACAAGGACCCGGCTATTGTTGATACATTAATTGATATTTGTCCCGACGCAAGCATTGGAGATTGCACCAATGAAAGCGTTTTGAAAAGTCTTGACGTTGGCGCATTTGATGTTTGCTTCGTTACCATCGGCGAGGACTTTGAATCATCGCTAATTATTACAACATATCTGAAAAAGTACGGTGCTAAATGCGTTGTTGCAAAGGCAAATCAAACTATACAGGCAGATTTGCTTAAGCGAATAGGTGCAGACGAAATTCTTTTCCCGGAAAAAGAAATGGCTGATAAAATTGCCGTAAGATACGATTCCGGAAATATCTTTGACTATATTCCTCTTACCGGAGAATATTCAATTTACGAATTGGCTATTTTGAAGGATTGGATCGGCAAAACTATTATTGAGGTTAATGTAAGAAAAAATTATCAACTAAATATAATAGCAATAAAGACAGGCACTTCTCTAAATCCTGTGCCCGGCGCTGATTATGTTTTCACAAAGGACGACCACATAGTTGTAATAGGAAAGCTTGCGGATGTAGCAAAAATCACTTCAAAGCAGTAAAAAAAGAGGCTTCAAAATGAAGCCTCTTTTTGTTTGTTTAATTAGATCTCAGCGAAGTACTTAATTGTACGAACCATCTGGCTTGTGTAGCTGTTCTCGTTATCGTACCAAGAAACAACCTGTACCTGATATGTGTCGTCATCAATCTTAGCTACCATTGTCTGTGTAGCATCGAAGAGTGAACCATAGCTCATACCGATGATATCAGAAGAAACGATTTCATCTGTGTTGTAACCGTAGGAAGCAGAAGCTGCTGCCTTCATAGCTGCGTTGATGGAATCCTTTGTTACATCTGTACCCTTAACAACTGCAACGAGAAGTGTTGTAGAACCTGTGCAGGTTGGAACTCTCTGTGCAGAGCCGATAAGCTTACCGTTAAGCTCAGGAATTACAAGACCGATAGCCTTTGCAGCGCCTGTGGAGTTAGGAACGATGTTCTGAGCGCCTGCTCTTGCTCTTCTAAGGTCACCCTTTCTGTGAGGACCGTCAAGGATCATTTGGTCGCCTGTGTAAGCATGAACAGTTGTCATGATACCGCTCTGGATTGGGTATGTGTCGTTAAGAGCCTTAGCCATTGGTGCAAGGCAGTTTGTTGTGCAGGATGCAGCAGAGATAATCTGGTCATCTGCAGTAAGTGTATTTTCGTTAACGCCGAATACGATTGTCTTAAGGTCATTACCAGCCGGAGCAGAGATAACTACCTTCTTTGCGCCTGCGTTGATGTGAGCCATTGACTTTTCCTTGGAGCAGTAGAAGCCTGTGCACTCGAGAACTACGTCAACACCAAGCTCACCCCATGGGCAGTTTGCAGCGTCCTTTTCTGCATAAATCTTAATTGTCTTACCGTCTACTGTGATGCTGTCCTCTGTGTTGGAAACAGTATCAGCAAGAGCGTACTTACCCTGTGCTGTGTCATACTTAAGAAGATGAGCAAGCATCTTTGGGCTGGTAAGATCGTTGATAGCTACGATTTCGTAACCTTCTGCGCCGAACATCTGTCTGAATGCAAGACGTCCGATACGGCCAAAGCCGTTAATTGCAACTTTAACTGACATTTTGAAATTCCTCCGAATTTTTATAATTGTGTAGCTTATACTACCATTTACATATTTTATACTATTTTTTGGAAATATACAAGTACTTTTTTAAATTTTGTAACTTTTTTGCTTTTCTTTAGAAAAAATTTCCGGTTTTTATGCAATTTTCATAAAATTACTTTTATTTAGGTTTGACATCTTGAATTTTCTTTGTTATACTATATTGTGGTATTAAATTTTTGAAAGGTGTGTGTGCTTAATGGAGCTTTTTAAGGGTCTTATCGGCAATGAGGATATTAAAAATACCCTTGGCGTGGCTATTAAAAATCGCGAATTTCTGCATGCATACATTATCGAGGGTCCCTTTGGCACGGGCAAGCATACTATTGCAAGGCTTGCTGCTGCATCTATTATGTGTAAGGGCATTGGCGATGTGCCCTGCGGCAAATGCAACAGCTGTGAAAAAATATTAAACGACAACTGTGCTGATGTTAGATTTTTTGATGCGTTTAAGGTTGACGAGGTTAGGAAAATCAAGGAAACGCTATACGAAAGCGCTACTGAGTGTGAGTACAAGGTTTACATTTTGAACGATGCCCACAAGATGGGTATCAAGGCGCAAAATGCTCTCCTTATTTCACTTGAGGAGCCACCTAAGAATGTTGTTTTCTTTCTCCTTTGCGAAAGTGCCTCTTCACTGCTTGAAACCATACGCTCAAGGGCGCAAATTCTAAGGACCAAGCCACTTGATGACGATACAATTTTTCAGTACATAAAGGAAAACTGCAAAACCTCTCTTTCTGATGAAAGGCTTAAGGAAATTATTGTTTCCTCCGGTGGGTCTTTAGGCTATGCTCTTAACATGCTTGATGAAAAAAGCGCAGAGCTGCTTATCAAGGAGCGTGAAAGGGCAAGGGAGCTTTGTGTTTCTCTCCTAAAGGCTGACTCTGATTCTCTTTCCTTCATTACCTCTCTTTTCTCTATGAACAGGGAAAAGCTAAAGGAGCTGCTTAGCACCTGTCTTACCGTACTACGCGACCTTGCTGTCTTGAAAAGACAGAAGGATGTACCACTTTGCTTTTTCTCCTCAAGAGATGAGGCGTTACAGCTAAGCACCGGCTTCCATCTGAAAAAGCTACTTGAGCTTTATGATTCTATTTCAAGGGCGATAGATGACCTTAACACAAATGCGTCTGTTTCTAACACCCTAATTTCTATTTTGACAAAATGAAAGGCAGTTTAATATGGCTGATATAACAAATAATGAAAATAAGCAGGTAGAGGTTATTGGCATCCGTTTCAAGGATGGCGGAAAAACCTACTACTTTACTCCAAATAACAATGTGGCTAAGGCAAGTGACTACTGCGTTGTTGAAACTGCAAGAGGTCTTGAGTTTGGCAAGGTTGCCTGCCCTAACAAGATGGTTGATGAAAGCGAGATTGTGCCTCCTCTCCGTCCTGTTGTCAGAGTTGCAACACCTAAGGATATAAAAACTAACGAGGAAAACAAGAAAAAGGAAGCTGAGGCTTTACGAGTTTGTCAGGGTAAGATTGCAGCACACGGGCTTGAGATGAAGCTTATCGAGGCTGAATATACCTTTGATGCGTCCAAGCTGACCTTTTACTTTACTGCTGATGGCAGAATTGACTTCCGTGAGCTTGTAAAGGACCTTGCCTCCACCTTTAAGACAAGAATTGAGCTTAGACAAATTGGTATTCGTGATGAGGCAAAGTTTATGGGTGGTCTTGGTATTTGCGGCCGTCCCTTCTGCTGCAGCACGTTTCTCCCGGACTTTTGTCAGGTTTCTATCAAGATGGCTAAGGAGCAAAGCCTTTCTCTTAACTCATCTAAAATTTCCGGTGCTTGCGGTAGGCTTATGTGCTGTCTGCGCTTCGAGCACGATACATATGTACAGGAAATTAAGAACACCCCACCTGTTGATGCTACTGTAAGAACTGCTGACGGTGTTGGCGAGGTTACCGAGATTAATCCTTTGCAGGGTACAATCAAGGTAAAGATTAATGAAAGCATACGCACCTATAAGCGTGAGGATGTAAAAATCCTTTCTATGCCAAAGAAGAAATCAAGTGACGACAAGGATGACGGAGGTGAGGAATAAGATGTTTAAGGTTATCGAAGAGAGCTGTATCGGCTGCGGCGCTTGCTTTAGCAGCTGTCCTGTTGGGGCTATTAAAATTGATGACAAGGCTATAATTGACAAGGATAGTTGCATAGGCTGTGCCTCGTGTGCTGTTAACTGTCCTGTTGATGCGATTGTTATGGAGCATTAATTATCACTTTTTTGTGGTATTTACTTGACAAATATATTTTTTGTGATAAAATTAAGTTATACTAAATATACGGAGGTATCATCATGGCTTATAAGATTACTGACGATTGCATTTCTTGTGGCGCTTGTGCTGACGCATGTCCTTGCGGCTGCATCACAGAGGGTGACGGCAAGTATGTTATCAATGCTGACGAATGCATTTCTTGTGGCGCATGTGCAGGCTCTTGCCCTGTTTCTGCTCCTGTTGAGGAATAATTCAGAGATACTTAAAAAGACTGTTATCTAAATAGGTTGGAAAGCTACTTAGATATTACATAATACATATTATGGAAAGCCTTGAAAGAAGAGTATAAAATAGGTTGAGACTTCTGCTTTTTTGAGCAAAAGTCTCTTCTTTTTTCTAAGGAGATGCTATGATTAAGGAAAATGAAAGAATAAACGAGATAAACGAAAATCTTAAGCTCATTGAGAACAAGGACAGCCTTACCTTTGGCACAGATGCATATCTCCTTTCTGCTTATCTGCCAAAAAGAAGCCGTGCAAGAGGCGCAGAGCTTGGTGCAGGCAGCGGAGTTATATCTTTGCTTGCTTTAAGCAAGAAAAAGTGCCGACACGTGTACGGAATTGAGGTGCAGGAGGCTATTTCAGATATTGCTTATCGCAACGGAGTGCTTAATGGTCTTGATAAGGAATTTACAGTTATAGGTAAGGACCTACGTGAGGTTAGCACCATTGACACAGAGGGCGAGGTTGATTTTGTTTTTTCAAATCCACCTTATATGAAGGACGACAGCGGCAAGCTAAACGAAAATCAATGCAAGCGCATTTCAAGACACGAAATGCTTGGTGATATTGGCGACTTTTGTGCTTGTGCAAAAAGACTGCTTAAGCAGGGTGGCGACTTTTATGTAGTATATAGACCCGACAGGCTTTCCGACTTGATTTTTGCATTAAAAAACAATAAATTTGAGCCAAAAAGGCTCACCTTTATACATTCAAGCACAGACACTCCCCCCTCGCTTTTATTAATTCAAGCCAAGCTAGGCGCAAAAAGCGGAATGGTGATAGACAAGCCTGTTTACATTTACAAGAATGGCACACAGGAATACACGAAAGAGTTTGAAAACATATACAGAAGCTGTAGTTTTTAGCAACAAAATATTCCAACTGAATTGCTAGGAGAATAATATGCGTAGCTCAGGAAACAGAAACGCCTCACACGAGGATAAAAATCAAATAATCGGCGGCACCCTATATTTAGTTGCCACACCCATTGGAAATCTGTCCGATATTTCGGAAAGAGCCCTTAAGGTGCTTTCAGAGGTGGACTTTGTTGCCGCAGAGGACACAAGAAACTCCGGAAAGCTGCTTAGCTACTTTGGTATTTCCAAGCCTATGGTTAGCTACTTTGAGCATAACAAGAGAGAGCGTGGGCTTGTTATTTTAGAAAGGCTTAAGGCGGGAGAGAGCTGTGCCTTGGTAACTGATGCGGGCACTCCTGCCATTTCCGACCCGGGCGAGGATTTGGTAGTTTTATGTAGTGAAAACGGTGTGCCGGTAACCTCAATCCCAGGCTGCTCAGCCGTTGTAAATGCTCTTGCGTTATCAGCACTACCGACGGGTAGATTTTGCTTTGAGGGCTTTTTAAGCACCAACAAAAACGAGCGTTATGAAAGGCTTAACGAAATTAAGAACGACACACGCACAACCATCTTTTATGAAGCACCACACAAGCTAATTAAGACCCTTGAGGACCTACTAAGTGTCTTTGGCGACAGAAAAATTACTCTTTGCAGGGAGCTTACCAAGCTAAACGAGGAGATTTTAAGAACCACCATTTCCGGCGCACTAAGGCACTACGAGGAAATAAGCCCACGCGGTGAGTATGTTTTGGTTGTTGAGGGCTGCACGACGCCAGCCGGGGAAAACGCATTTTGGAGCGACATGTCCATTGACGACCATGTGGAATACTATATTTCCCGGGGAATAAAAAAGATGGACGCAATTAAGGCTGTTGCCAAGGACAGAGGCGTTTCAAAAAGTGAAATTTATAAAATAATTAATACTTAAAAGGCGAGCTCTGGCTCGCTTTTTTATTCTCCTCTCTGCTCTTTTACAAAATTTGTCGAATTTTTGTTTGGGAAAATACCCCAAATTACTTGATATATTTATTTTTTTTGTTATAATATATTTTGAGATATTTTAATAAGGAGGCGCTATAATGAAGCATCGTGTAGCATTTGTTGACGGCTTGGTTTTTGATTCAACCACCGAAAGCTTTCAAAAAGTAAATATTTTTTGTGAGGACGGCTATATTGTTGATATGTGTCAGGACACAACAAGGGATGGATATACTGTAATTTCTCTTGATGGCAAGCACATAATCCCCGGTCTTGTTGATGTGCATACCCACGGCATTTGTGGAAACGACTTTAACCTTGCAAATGAACAGCAGGTTGAAGAAATGTGCAAATCCTATGCAAGGCACGGCACAACCTCTGTTATGGCAACCCTTGCCTCTGCCGGCTTTTCCAAGCTTATGAATTCAATTTTTGCAATTAATCCTAACAGGCTTTCAAGCAAGGCAGGATATGCAAACCTTATCGGTATTCATATGGAAGGCAGATACTTAAATCCCACAAAAAAGGGTGCTCACAATCCGGAATATTTGGCTCTGCCTAATCTTGAGGAGCTTGACACCCTTGCGCAGGCTATGATGCCCGCTCCGTTACACTTCTCTATAGCTCCCGAGCTTGAGGGTGGCGAGGCATTTATAAAAAAGGCTAAGGAATATGGCGCAACCATTGGCGTTGCACATACAAACGCAACCTATGAGGAAGCTATGATGGCGCTTTCCTGGGGTGCTACTGCTTTTACACACACCTTTAACGCTATGACATCAATACACCATCGAATGCCGGGTGCGACCACCTGTGCTTTAACTACTGATTCTGCTTATGCAGAGGTTATTTGCGACGGCTTGCACTTACATCCTGCCATCGTAAGATTAATTTACAAGGCAAAGCCTACTGACAAGCTTGTGCTTATTACCGATTCCTTGGCTGCTGCCGGTGCCAAAGATGGCGAATACGATCTTGCCGGCACAGGTGTTATTGTTAAAAACGGCTGTGCAATGGATAAAAACGGTACGCTTGCCGGCAGTACATTAACAATGTTTAAGGCTCTTAAGAACTTTATGAGCTTTTGCGGCTTGCCACTTAACAAGGCTATTCGCTTTGCTACAATAAATCCTGCAAGCATGGTTGGTGCTTTGTTTGTAGGTAAGCTTGAAAAATGCTATCGCGCTGACTTTATTGTGCTTACTGATGTAAGCAACCCGGAAATTGATGAGGTTTATGTCGGCGGAAGGAAGGTTGAAAATGAATAAGGAAAAATTTTATATAACTACTGCTATTGCATATGCATCAGGCAAGCCACACTTTGGTAATACCTATGAGGCTATTGCTACCGATGCTATTGCAAGATACAAAAGACAAAGAGGCTTTGATGTACGCTTTATGACCGGTACTGACGAGCATGGACAAAAGATTCAAGACAAGGCAAAGGCAGCCGGTGTTACACCACAGGAGTTTGTTGACGGTGTTGCCGGCGAGATTAAGGACCTTTGGAATCTTATGGACACCTCTTATGACTATTTCATAAGAACTACTGACTCTTATCATAAAACCGCTGTTGAGCATATCTTCAAAAAGCTTTATGACCAGGGCGATATTTATAAGGGCTACTATGAGGGTCTTTACTGCACTCCTTGCGAGTCCTTCTTTACAGAGACACAGCTTGTTGACGGCAAATGCCCGGACTGTGGCCGTGAGGTAACAAAGACTAAGGAGGAGGCTTACTTCTTCAAGATGAGCAAATATGCTGACAGGCTTATGGAGCATATTGAGTCCCATCCGGAGTTTATCCAGCCAGAGTCAAGAAAAAAGGAAATGATAAACAATTTCCTAAAGCCGGGTCTTCAGGACCTTTGCGTTTCTCGTACCTCCTTTAACTGGGGTGTGCCTGTTTCCTTTGACCCTAAGCACGTTACCTACGTTTGGATTGACGCTCTTTCTAACTACATTACAGGTCTTGGCTACGACCCGGACAATGAGGTACAGCCGGAGCTTTTCCAAAAATACTGGCCCTGTGATGTACATGTTATTGGTAAGGATATTGTCCGCTTCCATACTATTTACTGGCCAATTATGCTAATGGCACTTGGTGTGGAGCTTCCTAAGAAGGTGTTTGGTCACCCTTGGTTCAACTTTGGTATGGACAAGATGTCAAAATCTAAGGGTAATGTGGTTTATGCTGACGAGCTTGCAAAGCGCTTTGGCGTTGACGGTGTAAGATACTACGCACTTTCCGAAATGCCTTACGCAAACGATGGCAGTATTACCTATGAGGCTGTTATTAATCGCTTTAATACTGACCTTGCAAACAATCTTGGCAACCTTGTTAGCCGTTCAATTGCAATGACTAAGAAGTATTTTGACGGTATTGTTCCTGTACCACAGGGTGATGAGGGCGTAGATAGCGAACTTAAGGCAACCTGTAAAAAGGCAAAGGAAGACTTCTGCCAGCTTATGGACACATACCATATCAGCGAGGCTTGTGAGGCTGTATTTACAATGCTTAGCCGCGCAAACAAATATATTGATGAAACTACACCTTGGGTGCTTGCTAAGGACGAGGCTAATAAGCCAAGGCTTGGCACTGTGCTTTACAATCTTTTAGAGACAATAAGAATCAGCGCTGTGCTTCTTAGCCCTATTATGCCTAAGACCTGCGAGGAAATCTTTAGACAGCTTAACACGGAATTTGCTTGCTACAAGTCCATTGAGGAATTTGGCAAGCTTGAGAGTGGCAAATCTCTTGGAGAGAGCAAGATTCTCTTTGCAAGAATTGACGAGCAAAAGATGCTTAGCGAGGTTGAGGCTGAAAGACAGGCAAAGCTTGAGGCTGAGAAGGCAAAGGAAAAGCCACAGGGCTGTGCTATTATTGGCATTGATAAGTTTATGGAGGTTGAGCTAAGAACAGCCGAGATAATAGAGTGCGAAAGAGTGCCAAAGGCAAAGAAGCTTCTTAAGCTTAAGGTTGACCTTGGATACGAAAAGCGCCAAATCGTTTCAGGCATTGCTAAGTTCTATGAGCCGGAGGCTCTTGTGGGAAAGAAGGTTGTTGTAGTTGCAAACCTTGCACCTGCTAAGCTTTGTGGCATTGAGAGCGAGGGCATGCTCCTTGCATCGGGCGAGGAAACTGTAAGGGTTATTTTCCTTGACAAGGACACTCCAAACGGCGAAAGAGTACACTGATAAATATGGGGACGCTTGCTCCCCATATTTTTGAAAATCGACACAGGGTCGCATTTTTAGACCCAAAAGGAACATTAAATGAAATTTTTTGACACACATGCCCATTGTGATGACAGTCGCTTTGAAAACGAGTATGAGGGTGGTACACACCAGCTGATTAAGGACTGCTTTGCAAGCAATATTGAGCATATTATAAACATAGGCACTAATCTTGAAAACTCAAAAAAATCCGTTGAGCTGGCAAATATGTATGAGGGGCTTTATGCCTCCTGTGGCATACATCCATCAGATGTATTTTACGAGGATGCGGATAAGGCTGTTTCCGTTATTGAGGAGCTTTTGAAAAACGAAAAGGCTGTTGCCCTTGGAGAAATAGGACTTGATTATCACTACGAGGACATACCGAGGGATTTGCAAATGCTCTACTTCAGAAAGCAAATGGAGCTGGCAAAAAGGCTTGACATTCCTGTTATTATACATGACAGAGATGCCCACGGCGATTGCCTTAATGTAATAAAGGAGTTTCCAGAGGTTAAGGGTGTTTTTCACAGCTTCTCCGGTAGTGCCGAGATGGCACAGGAGCTTGTTAAGCTTGGCTGGTATATTTCCTTTTCCGGCACTGTAACCTTCAAAAACGCAAGAGTACCAAAGGAAGCATGCCGTGTTGTGCCCATTGACAGGCTGCTTATAGAAACCGACGCGCCATATCTTGCACCAACACCGCACAGAGGTCAGTTGAACAACTCAATGTACGTGGAGCTGACGGCTGCTGAAATTGCAAATCAGCGTGGGGTAACGCTTGAGGAAATAAGAAATGCCACAAGCGAAAACGCAAAGCGCCTTTTTCATATAAAATAGAATAAACAGGGTTTTTCCTACATAAGTTTTTATCGAGGTGATAAAAATGAACAAGGAAGGACCCTTTTTATATTCTCTTAGATTTTTTCTTTTAGCCGTTATTACAATTGGCTCAATTGCTATAATGGGGCTTGCTATAACAAGCCACTTGAATAGCAGAAAAACAGACACTTCCCTGCCTGTTTTCGGCGAAAACGACGAATACATGATTGTTATCGACCCGGGGCACGGCGGAGAGGATGCAGGGGCTATTGCCTCTGACGGAACACTTGAAAAGGACTTGAATTTGGAAATTTCAAATCTTCTTTACGCCCTTTGTCAGTTAAACTGCACAGATGCAAAAATGACAAGAACAGAGGACACTCTGCTTTATGATTACTATAACGACCTTTCGGACTACACAGGGCAAAAAAAGGTTTACGACCTAAAAAACAGATTAAAGATAACCGAGAGCGAGGAAAATCCCGTTTATGTAGGGATACATATGAACAAGTTTTCCCAAAGCAAATATAGTGGGGCGCAAATATACTATTCATCAAATAACGACAAAAGCAAGGAGCTTGCCGGCGACCTTAGGTCACTTATCAAGACACATTTGCAGCGGGATAACAACAGAAATATAAAAAAGGCAGACTCCTCTATTTATATTCTTAATAATATAAATGCACCTGCCATTTTGGTTGAGTGTGGCTTTCTTTCAAATGAAAAGGAGCTAAGCCAGCTAAAGGACGAGAGCTATCGCTCCGGTCTGGCGCTTACTATTTTTGCATCAATTTGCGACCTTTGAGTCAAAATTGGGACAGGTAAAGGTTGACGAAAATATTATATTATGGTAAAATAATTATGATATTTAGTCGAAAGGACACTAAAATGAAGGAAAAGAAGGTTTATGTTTGCACAGAGTGTGACCACCAAGCGCCAAAATGGACCGGTCAATGCCCTGCCTGCAAAAAATGGAATACATTAGTTGAGGAAACTTATCAGCCACAGCCACAGGCTACTGTAAAAAATCAGCGCACATCTATCCTTTCCGACCTTTCCGAGCCTGTGCTCTTTAAGGATATGGAAATGCCCGAATACATACGCACAAACACAGGCATTGGCGAGCTTGACAGGGTTTTAGGCGGTGGAATTGTTTCCGGTAGCGTTATTTTGCTTGCAGGCGAGCCCGGCATTGGCAAGTCTACTCTACTTATGCAAATTTGCTCGCAAATCGGCTCTCGTGTGCTTTATGTTTCCGGAGAGGAATCTAAGGGTCAGCTAAAGCTAAGAGGTCAGCGTCTTGAGATTGACGGAGAAAGCACATATTTTCTTACCGAAACAAATGTGGACTCTGTGCTTGAATACTCCGACAAGCTAAGCCCGGAGGTAATTATAATTGACTCTATACAGACTATGTTTGACCCTGCCTGCACATCTATCCCCGGTAGTATAAATCAGGTTAAGGAATGTGCTGTAAAGCTTATTGCTAAGGCTAAGATGAAGGGCATCTCCATTGTCCTTGTAGGACACGTAAACAAGGAAGGCACAATAGCAGGCCCTAAAATTCTTGAGCATATGGTGGATGCTGTGCTTTACTTTGAGGGCGAAAGAATACAGTCGTATAGAATTATACGCGCCATAAAGAACCGTTTTGGCTCTACAAACGAAATTGGCGTTTTTGAAATGACGGACAGAGGGCTTACCGAGGTGCCAAGCCCATCGGAGATGCTGCTTTCCGGAAGACCTATTGGGGTTAGCGGCAGCTGTGCCCTTTGCGTTATGGAGGGAACACGCCCTATTATTGCAGAGGTACAGGCTCTTGTTACGCCAACCACATTTCCTGCGCCACGCAGAACCTCAAACGGTGTTGACTATAATCGACTTTGTCTGCTTTTGGCGGTTTTGGAAAAAAGGCTTGGGCTTAAGTTTTCGCAATGCGACATATATGTAAATGTTGTTAGTGGCTTAAGGCTTGATGAGCCATCTATTGACCTTGCGGTTGCTCTTGCCCTTATTTCAAGCATAAAGGATATTCCTATTCCACAAAGCGTGCTTGCTATGGGCGAAATCGGTCTTGCCGGAGAGGTAAGAGCCATCAACCATATTGAAAAAAGGCTAAACGAGTCATATAGACTTGGCTTTGACACTATTGCAATACCACACAAGTCTATGAACGAAAAGATAAAAATCCCCAAGGGAGTGTCTATAATTCCTATTGAGAGCGTTTACGATGCGCTATCACTTTTCAAAAAAAAGGACAATGAATAATACAAAAGGGTGAGCAGTTTTTCTGCCCACCCTTTTGTATTATTTTTCCATAGGCTGCATATACTAAAAAGAGATTTACTCTTGGAGGTTTATATGTGCTCTATTTGTGGAGAAATTAATTTTTGGGTGCCAAATAACAGGCAAGAAATTGTTAAGAAAATGAGCCAGACAATGAAGCACCGTGGTCCTGATGAAAGTGACATTTTTAATGATGGCTACGCTACCCTTGCCCACAACAGGCTAAGCGTTGTGGACATTGAAAACGGCAAGCAGCCTATGAGCGTTATATACGGAAACAAAAAATATACTATCGTTTATAATGGCGAGATTTACAACTGCGACGAGCTGCGCAGGGAGATAAGAAAGCAAGGGATATTTTTAAGAACAAATTGCGACACCGAGGTGGTGCTATACTCATATATCCTTTTTGGGCAGGACGCGCCAAAGCATCTTAATGGTATTTTTGCATTTTGTGTATATGATGGAGAGCGTGCGTTTTTTGCAAGGGATAGGTTTGGTGTAAAGCCCTTATACTATTCCTTTAAGGAAAACTCTTTGATTTTTGCATCGGAAATCAAGGCTATGCTTGCCCATCCTAAAATCAGCCATAATATTACAAAAGAGGCTCTTTGGGAAATTTTGTACTTAAGCCCGAATTTTGTAGGTGGCAGAAGTGCTTTTAAGGATATTTTAGAGCTTTTGCCGGGGGAGTGTATGATTTTTGACAAAAATCATACCACAAAAAGCAAATATTGGCAGATTGAAGCAAAGCCATTTTTTAAGGACAGAGACTATGCTATTGAGAAAACAAGGTACTTAGTTTGCGATGCTGTAAAAAGGCAGCTTGGCGCTGATGTGCCTCTTTGCGTTTTGCTTTCCGGCGGACTTGACTCCAGCGTAGTAACTGCAATAGCAAATGAGGAATATAAAAAAGATAAAAGGGTGCTTTCTACCTATTCCTTCGAATACGAGGGGAACAAGGAAAGCTTTAGAAATAGCCTTTTCCAGCCCGAAAAGGACGATGATTTTGCTGTTTATTTGGCAGATTATTTGGGTACAGACCACACCGTGCTAACCTGTCCGACCTCTACCCTTGCACAAAATCTTATACCATCTACTGATTTTAGGGATTTGCCGGGGCAGGCAGATATTGACTCCTCTCTCTTGTATTTCTGCAAAGAAATTAAAAAGCGCCACACCGTTGGGCTAAGTGGAGAATGCTCTGATGAAATTTTTGGCGGATATCCTTGGTTTTACAGACCCGAAATGCTTTACTCCGACTTTTTCCCCTGGATACACTCCCCACGACTGCGACCATCGCTTTTCAAGGACGATATTTCAAACAGTAAAGAGGGCTTTGATTACGTCAAGGGTATTTACAGCGACACACTAAAGGGCTGTCCCACCCTATCCTACGACTCAGCAGAGATGAAAACCTCAAGGCTTGCCTCCCATCTTAGTGTTAATTTCTTTATGACATCTCTTCTGCAAAGAAAGGACAGAATGAGCATGGCAAGCGGTGTTGAGATAAGAGTTCCCTTTGCCGACCATAGAATTTATGAATTTTTGTTTAATGTTCCTTGGGAAATTAAGTTTGAGGGTAAGGTGGAAAAGGCACTTTTGCGAAACAGCATGGTTGGGTATTTGCCCGAGAAGATTTTATTCAGAAAAAAGAGCCCCTATCCAAAGACACACAACCCAAAATATATGGACGCTGTTCTTAAAATGCTTGATGAGCGTCTTTTGAGCGGTGGATATCTTAAAAACACACTTGATAAGACTAAGCTTGATAGTGTTATTGCCTCGGGTGGAACGTGGTTTGGTCAGCTGATGGACACACCGCAGCTTGTAGCTTGGCTTATTCAGCTTGACTATTGGTTTGAGAAAAACAATATAAATATTGTTTAGTTATTGACTTTCCTATTTTGCTGTGCTAAAATTACGGAAGTAACTTATTTAGTAGCAAAAAATTTCGAACCGAATTGGTTTGAAGCGGTAGAATAAATCGGTAGAGAGTTTTTTCCAGCTTTGCTATTGTAAGTTAAAAAATTTCAATACAAAAGTCGGACATAGGCTCAACGATTTTCGCTCCGAGACAGCCCAGCCCGAATCTTTTGCTAGGACGGCGCAAAATGAACATTAAAGCTAACTACAAGGCAACGGTTTTTACCTGTTGCCTTGGATATATAACACAGGCAATTATGCTAAACTTTCCACCTTTGCTTTATCTTTTCTTTCAAGAGAAAATGGGGCTTTCGCTGGGTCAGGTTTCCGTGCTTATTTCGGCAAACATTATAACCGAACTTGTGGTGGATGTTATAGTTTCAAAATTGCAAACAAAATCGGTCAAAGAAGGCTTTTGATTTTTGCAACAGCAATGGCAATTGTGGGTCTTTGCTCCATGGTAATATTGCCGGATTTGCTTTCTAACACCTTTATTGCTCTTCTTATTTCCATGGCTGTTTGCGGTATGGGCGGAGGCATTATGGAGGTGCTTATCAGCCCTATTGTCGAGGCTTGCCCAACTGATAGCAAGGGCGGCTCTATGAGCTTTCTGCACTCCTTCTACTGCTGGGGTCAGGCAGGTGTTGTTATAATCTCCACCCTGTTCTTCCTTTTATTTGGAATTGACAACTGGATTATAATCGCGCTCCTTTGGACAATTATCCCATTTGCTTGTATGATTCTATTTACAATGGTGCCTATTTACGAGCTGGGAGACGAGGAAAGGCAAGCAGGCTTTTTGGAGCTTTTCAAATCCGGTCTTTTCTGGATTTTGGTAGTTATGATGATTTGTGCAGGCGCTTCCGAGCTGGCAATGGCACAATGGGCATCAGCCTTTGCCGAAACTGCAATAAATAATAGCTCCCTTAAGTGGCTGACAGATATTTTAGGTCCAGGTCTTTTCGCAATTTGCATGGCGGTTACCCGTATGCTGCACGGCAAATTTGCCGACAAGCTTCCGCTTGAGCATTCGCTCATTGTGTCCTCTGTAATTTGCATAGTGTCTTATCTTATAACAATTTTAGCACCTGTTCCCGCTGTGGCATTAATTGGATGTAGCCTTTGCGGTGTTGGTGTTGCTATTATGTGGCCTGCAACCTTTAGTATGTCAGCCGCAAGAATGCCAAACGGTGGCGTTTTGCTCTTTGGTCTTCTTGCCCTTGCCGGTGACTTTGGTTGTCTTGCCGGTCCATTTATGGCTGGACAGATTTCCACATTTTTCGGAGATGATTTGCGTGCCGGCTTTGTCTTTGCCCTTATCTTCCCAATTACACTTGCTATTATGTCAGCAATTTTACTGATAAGAAAAAAGAAGAATAAATAAAAACGAGGCATTTGCCTCGTTTTTTATTTTACTATTTTTATTTCCTTTGGAGCTTTTATAGACACACCCTCGCCCTTTTTCTGACAAATTTCGATTTTGCCGTAAGGTGTCGAAATTTCTGTTTTTGCAAGCTCCAAGCCAAAAAGCTGAGGTCTTAGCCTAACCCTTTTATAGCCGGGCTCTAAAATTTCAAGCCCGGAAAGAGCTTTTTTAAGGATATAAGCAGGGGTTGCGCCCCAAGCGTGTGAAAAGTCACAATCCATATTTTCCCAAGCCTCGGAAAGACCCTTATTGCACCTGTCAATCAGCACCTTGTAGCGACTAATCAGCTCAAGCCCGTGCCTTTCGAAAAGGTCTGCCTTATAAAGCGCTTCCAAAAGGAAGTGGTAAAAATATGGCTGAAGCTCATATTTGTTTAGGTCCTTAATCACATATTCAAGGATTTCTTGATGCTTTTCCTTAGGTGCAATATCGTAAAGCACGGCAAGAATGTTTGCTTGCTTTAGATAGTAAACCGTTTGGTTGTTTTTAGGTAGCCAAGCATTTTCCTCTACTCGGTTTTCTGTATTTAATCCACCGATATAAAGTCCCCTTTCCTTATCAAAAAGATGGGTGTTTATGCTTTCCTTTATTTTGTGCGCTTTGTCCCCACATGCCTTGGCAGCATTTTCGTCCCCAAGCAGGGAAAGGATTTTACTAAGGTATAAAAGCGACTGATAGTAAAACATACAAAGCACGCTTTGACCAAGGGATTTTGGCGGGTGATGAAGACTAAAGCCCTCCATTTTCCCGTGGGACATCATTTTGCCGCCGTCAAGAAAGGCTGGCTCATTGCTTGATGCCACAACCCAGTCAACAAACATATAGTCCGGTGCGTATTCCAAAAGCCCATTGTCCTTAGCAACATAGCCCTCAAAGCGCTTTATGAGCATCCTTAGGGATTTTTCGCATTTTTGGACAAGGGAAATATCCCCCGTGTGCATATAATAGTCGTATATCCACATTGGATAAATAAGGCTATATGTGGTGTGAAAGAGCCTACCGTCCTGACACTCTAAAATCTTGCTTGTGCGATAGATGTCAAAGGCGGTTAGGGTTGGGTCATACATATTCAAATATTCAATTAATGCTTGGATATAGTAGTCTCCTGTGCATGCAAGATGCTCCTTGTGAGTTGGGGAGTCAAGATGAATATCCTGCCTGCAGATCTTTAAGGTGTGAATACACAAATCGTATATGTCGTTAAGAAGCTTATTTGAGGTTTTCAGTCCTGCCTCGTTGGACACGGGATAGTGAGTATATATAAGGTAAAAGTCGTCTATTATAACAGGGGCGTTTCCCTGGTTTGTAACCTCAACCCTCGCCTCACCTACGCTTGTTAAAATATATGAGGTGTGGATAACATCCTTGTTAGTTACAATAGCTTCGTCCTTCCAGCCTGTGCTTCCTTGCTCGGTGGTAATAAGCTTTACGGTGGCTCTATCCTTTGCCTTTATTGAAATAACACAATATGCAGAGTAAATTTTGTCAAATTCCAGACACAGGGTGCCTTTTTCCTGTGGATTAACCACAAATGGCTTAAAGCTAACCGGGCAGATTTTTTCCTCTACTAAATGCTTAATTTGGCTTGGCTCCATTTTAGGTGGATTTTGGATAAGCACCGGATTTTGAAAGGTGCCGTTTGCCTTGGTATAGTCAGTAAGGCGAGGCTCTACCCTTTCATTAAGCTCTCTTATTTCTAAGTCCTCTGCGCTAAAAATGCACTTGCTATTTTCAAAAGCCTCCAGGTATAAGCCGGGGTTGTTAAAGGTGGTTTGGCAAAGTGCAGTTGGCAGGGCTTGTATCTCTATGCAAAGCGATATTTTACCAATATCTTTAATTTCATAGGTATCAAAATATGTATTTTCAACTACGCCGTTAAGGAAATCCGACCCTGCACTAACAGGACCCTTTCCTATTTTTTTGCCGTTTACATAAAGAATATAGCGACAATCGGCGCAAATTCTGATTTCTGTGAGGCTATTTGAATGGTACTCTCCCCTTGCCTCGGCGGCAAAGGCGTTTATACCGTTATTTAGCCATACCCATTTTTTATTCATTGTTTTCCTCTTTTTTTACCTCAACAGGTACAAGCTCATCAGTTTCCTCTGTCTCAACCGGGGCGGGGGCTGACTTTTTCTTAAGGCTGAAGCCACGATAGCCCTCCAGGTGTAGGTCGTTTTCCTTTATCCAGCCAAGCTTTTTGAAAAGCAAGCCAACCAGCACGGAAATTGCTGCCGGCAAAACGATGCAAAGGAGTATAAGTCCTGTCCACATAAGAGCAGGGTTTTGATTTGGCTCAGCTATAACACCGATAGGTCCAACAAGACCGCAGGTGCCCATACCTGCGCTAACGCCTTGACATTTAAGCTTAAACAGCATTGTGGAAAGTGGACCGCATATTGCACCTGCAAGCGTTGGCGGTATCCAAATAACAGGGTTTTTGCAAATATTGCCCATTTGGAGCATACTGGTGCCTATGCCCTGTGATACAAGGCCGCCCCAACCGTTTTCCTTAAAGGACATGGCAGCAAAGCCAACCATTTGGGCACAGCAGCCAACAACGGCAGCGCCACCGGCAAGCAAGAAGCCCTCCTCTGTACCATTGGCAACTGCAACCTCAAGAGCTGAGGTTGAAAAGATCATAGCGCAAATTGCTGCGCTGGAGATTGGAAGCGTTAAAATCATACCAACAACCACGGCAACCACAACACCCATTATAAATGGCTGGAAGGTTGTAGCTGTTGAGATAAATATACCAAGATAGTACATTACATATGCTACAAGTGGGCAGAATACAAAGGATGCGCCAAAGCCCACAAGAATTGTTGTAACAGGGGTAACAAGGATATCAACCCTTGTTTTCTTGGAAACAAGCTTGCCTATTTCGCAAGCGATAATAACTGCAAAGAATGCGCCTGCCGGGCCTGCTGAATAGAAAACGCCCTCGGCGTCCCCCTTGGCACTAACTGCCCAAGCAGAGATTAAGCCGTTGTTTATTACAGCGCCTATGGCATTACCCATTGCACCAACAACCGCAGCTGAAAGCACAACCAAAAGATCTGACTTTAAGGAAATTGCGATTGCAACACCTATTGCCATACCTGTTGCAGATGAAGCAAAGCCAGCAACGTCAACTAAAAACGAAAGAAATGGAACATACTGACCTATTGTTTTAAGAATTGTACCGATGAGCAAGGTGGCAAAAAGACCTTGAGCCATAGCGCCCATGGCAGTAACGAAATACTTATGTGAGTATTCCTTGAGAATTGTTTTTACCCTTGACATAATTTCTCTCCTCTTAATTTTATTAAAAATTAAAGATATTTTAGCACCACTTAACACCATTGTCAATATTTCGTTGATTTTTTTCTTTTTTTGTGGTATATTTACTTTGTCGAATAATTTACAAAAAGGAGATTTTTCGTGGATTTTTTATGGTTTCTTTCAAATATCAGGTGCGAATTTTTAGATAAGCTTTTCCTTATCATTACCGCCCTTGGAGAAAAGGAAGCCTTTTTGGCTGTTGCCATTATTGTGCTTTGGTGCTTTTCCAAGCGTGATGGCTACTATATTATGTCAGTTGGCTTTATCGGTACAATTGCAAACCAGTTTTTGAAGTTTATTTTTAGGATTGAGCGCCCTTGGGTTTTGGATAAGAATTTCAAGGCTGTTGAGGAAGCTATCCCAGAGGCAACGGGCTACTCCTTCCCCAGTGGGCACACACAAAACTCCGTTGGCACATTCGGCGCTATGGCTTACTTACACAAAAAGCCGTATTTAAGAATTCCCTTTATCGCTCTTTGCGTGCTTATACCGTTTTCGCGTATGTATCTTGGGGTGCATACACCTAAGGATGTTTTGGTTTCTGTGGCTATTGCCCTTTGCCTTGTTTTCCTTTTGCGCCCTGTTGTTTATTGGGCAACCGACAGGCTAAGAAATATGATGATTTTCCTTGGGGTTATGGTAAGC
The DNA here is from genome assembly GCA_017503285.1 of Clostridia bacterium. Taxonomy (GTDB): domain Bacteria; phylum Bacillota; class Clostridia; order Oscillospirales; family CAG-272; genus RGIG2000. Next base: position 40,960 of record JAFVTH010000022.1, read on the forward strand.
CTTTGTGTGGCTTTTATATTTTTTATGTATTTTGCTCCACTTGATTTTGTAAAGGAGTACCACGAAAGTGGGCTTGAAAACGGCTTTACCCTGCTGGGCGCGCTCTTAGGCATGCTTGTTGCCTACCCTATTGAAAGCAAATTTATAGGCTTTAAGGTCCAGGGTAAATGGTATACACAGATTTTCAAAATAATTGTGGGTTTGCCGCTTTGCCTTGCTCTTATGGAGCTTCTAAAGCTGCCCCTTGACAATCTTATACCTGTTATGTATCTTGGCAGAGTTATAAGATATTCTCTTGTGGTTATGTTTGCCGTGGTTGTTTACCCACTGACCTTTAAGCTTTGGGCAAGGCTTGAGAATATTATTGAATCAAAAAGAAACAAAAAAGGCTGCTAGAGGCAGCCTTTTTATTATTTTTTCTTTTTCTCCGGGAAGATGCATCTTTGCCCTGCTATGCCGGAAATATAAGAAAGTGTTGCAACAAGTGCGCCCGGTAGCATAATAATCCAGTACATAACAAACGGTGGAATACCATCAATTAAGAAAAGGTTAAGATATATACCGTTTGCAAATCTTAAAATAATATCAACAACGCCGGAGCCGTTTGTCCATACAAAGTAAAATATTGTGCTAAGAACAGTCAAAAGAATTAAGGGGCTATTGGCAAAAAGCCAAACCTTAATGCCGTGGGCATTATCTCTTTTAAGCCTGCCACCGTCCATTTTGATTTTATCAGCAGCACCAGCCTCCCACATATTAACATAAATGAGTGCAAGGTACAAAAGCGCGCCGATTGTGCCACCAACGTGTGTTATCCAGCCATAGCCCTCTCCCAGCTTGGTAGCCAAGCCGGCACAGGCGATAACAACTATAAGACCGAAAACGCAGATTGCAACATGGCACAAAATCAGATTTACAATTTGCTTTTGGTTATTTCTAAAAAACCTGAGGATGGGGTTTTTAACCTCTGTCTCCTCGTGGTCGAACTTCATATTTTCTTCCAAGATAGTTACCTCTTTTTAAGCATTCTTACAACTAATTATATATTATAAAAAAAATAAATGCAATATTTTTTAGAAAATTAATAAATTTGATACAAATCATATAAAAAGTATGCTACAATATTATTATACAAAATAATTTTAGAAGGAGACACCATGGCACAAAGATTTCCCATTGAGACAATGCCTACCTTGGTACGTGATTTTGCAGCATATAAGCTAACTATCCAGGGCTGCTCTCAAAAGACGGTTGACGAGTATCTTTCCGACCTTAGGCTATTTTTCAAATTTATCTATGCTAAGCGAAACGGTGTAAAAATCCCATCTGATTTTTTTGAGGGGCTTGACATTTCAAGGCTTGATACAGATTTTATTACAGCCACAACTCCTGAGGAAATATATGATTTCTTTATATATGTTTCAAACGAAAGGAGTAACGGTCCCTCTGCAAAATCAAGAAAGCTATCGGCTATTAAGGCGTTTTTTAAGTTCATTTGTCAAAAGCGCAGGATTATGGAAAAAAACCCTGCCATTGATATTGAAGCGCCTAAGAAAAAGCAATCTCTACCTAAGTTTTTGTCAATGGAGGAAAGTGTTTTGCTTTTAGAGGCTGTTGAAAATGACAGCGAGTCCAAAACCAAAGAAAGGGACTATGCAATTATCACTCTTTTCTTAAACTGCGGTATGCGTCTTTCGGAGCTTTGCGGAATCAACCTTAACGACCTTGACAGGGAGCTGCGCTCCTTGCGTGTTATCGGTAAGGGAAACAAGGAAAGAATTGTTTATCTTAACGATGCATGCCGTGACGCTCTTTCTACATATCTTATTATAAGAAAAAGCGAAAGGTATTATAAGATTAACACCAATGCTCTTTTCATAAGCAAGCAAAACAAGCGCATCAGCAATAAAACCGTGCAATGGCTTGTTTACAAATATTTGACTCTTGCAGGACTTGACTATAAGCACTACTCTACCCATAAGCTAAGGCATACAGCTGCAACACTTATGTATCAAACGGGCAAGGTAGATGTGCGTGTGCTTAAGGAAATATTAGGGCACGAGCAGTTAAACACCACACAAATTTACACCCATGTGTCTAACAAGGGCATGCAGGACGCAATCGACAACAATCCTCTTGCTAACATAAAAAGGCAAAAAAAGGGCGACTAAATCAACATTTTCTGTCATAAATTTACAACTTTTGACAAAAGGCGACCTTAATTTTGTGCAATATGACTATTGACATATTCAAAAAAAGCCTGTATAATTATCAAGGTTAGTCATTCACACTTTACGGCACGTGCCGTACACAAGTACCCCTATGGGTAAAAAAATATTTGGAGGATTTTTCAATGTTTGAAAGATTAAAGAAAATTTTGGTAGAGGAGCTTGCTCTCAACGCTGAGGATATCACACCTTCTGCTGAGCTTGCAAACGATTTAGGAGTTAACTCTCTTGAGCTTGCTGACCTTGTTCTTACCTGCGAGGAGGAATTTGGTGTAGAATTCAATGAGGACGATATGCACAAGTTTATCACTGTTGGCGACGTTGTTGAATTTTTAGAGGCTAACGCATAATTAAACAGAATTATAATAAAAAAAGAGGCTTTTTAGCCTCTTTTTTTCATTTGATTTATGTACTCGCAAATAATCTTAACAGCACCCTCTGTGCCCACCTTGCCGGTGTCTATCATAAGATTGTAGTTGTCGCTTTTGCCCCACTTTAGCGAGGTGTAGTAGTTATAATAGTTCGCCCTTTTCTTATCGGTTTTGTAAATAAGCACACGGGCATCCTGCTCCGAAACGCCAACTATTCTTGAAACGCGCTCCACACGGGAATCCATACCGCCATAAATATAGACCTTTACAATATTTGGGTGGTCATTAAGAATGTAGTCAGCGCAGCGACCGACAAAAACCGAACTGCCCTTTTTTGCCTCTTCTCTGATTATATCCGCTTGCAAATTGAAGAGCCTATCATTAATTGGCATATCATATGGGGACATATTAATCGAAAGCGGGTACATATCATAGTTGCCCATTGCTATTGAGTAAAGAAAGCTTGATGTTGCCTTTTCATCCACGCTTTTTAGCACCTCAAGGCTAATGCCTGACTTTTCTGCCGCCTTTTCAATGAGGCTCTTATCGTGAAAGGCATAACCAAGGGCATCGGCAAGACGTCTGCCCACCTCGTGTCCACCACTGCCATATTGACGGGCGATTGTGATTATAATATTGTCATTCATAACACATACTCCTTTCGTCTTATTCTAACTATATTTTAACCTTTTTTAGGATAAATTGCAATATATACACGCAAAATATGTGAATATGCACAAAAATTCAAAAACATATTGATTTTGCAAACATTTTGTAGTAAAATATTAAGGATAAAATTTTGATATTCAAGGAGAAATTAAAAATGTTAGTTTCAGCAAAAGAAATGCTTGAAAAAGCAAAAGCAGGCAAATATGCAGTTGGTCAGTTCAATATCAACAATATGGAATGGACCAAGGCTATCCTTCTTACAGCACAGGAGCTTAACTCCCCTGTTATTCTTGGTGTTTCCGAGGGTGCAGGAAAGTATATGTGTGGCTATGATACAGTAGTTGGTATGGTAAAGGGCATGATCAAGTGCCTTAACATTACTGTTCCGGTTGCTCTTCATCTGGACCACGGCTCATACGAGGGCGCAAAGGCTTGTATCAATGCAGGCTTCTCCTCTGTTATGTTCGACGGCTCACACTACCCAATTGAGGAAAACATTGCAAAGACAACCGAGCTTGTAAATGCTTGTAATGTTCTTGGCATCTCTCTTGAGGCTGAGGTTGGCTCAATCGGCGGCGAAGAGGACGGTGTTATCGGTGCCGGCGAATGTGCAGACCCTAACGAGTGCAAGATGGTTGCAGACCTTGGCGTAACAATGCTCGCTGCAGGTATCGGTAATATCCATGGTAAGTATCCGGCTAACTGGGCAGGTCTTAACTTCGATGTTCTCGGCGCTATTTCTGAAAAGGTTGGCAATATGCCTCTCGTTCTTCACGGCGGTACAGGTATCCCTGAGGATATGATTAAGAAGGCTATTTCACTTGGCGTTTCTAAGATCAACGTTAATACTGAATGTCAGCTTGCTTTCGCTGCTGCTACAAGAAAGTATGTTGAGGACGGCAAGGATCTTAGCGGTAAGGGCTTTGACCCAAGAAAGCTTCTTGCTCCCGGCTTTGAGGCTATTAAGGCTACTGTTAAGGAAAAGATGGAGCTTTTCGGTTCTGTAAACAAGGCTTAATTTCTTATAGATATATTAAAAAGGCACCCAAAAGGTGCCTTTTTTTATTCTGCTTGTGAGGCTTCATTACCTTCAACAGGCGCTTCGGTAGCTTCGGGGGGCTGGTCCATTGGTGGCTCCCCGTTCATTTCCCTTAGCTTTTCAAAGATTGCTATATTTTCCTTTTCAAGCCTGTCAATTCTTGCATTTAGATATTCCTCAAGAATAAGCTGATTTTCCTGTATGTTTGCAAGAGCAAAGAACATACAAGTGGCAACAACGGTGGCAAATGCACCTAAAAGAATTGCAAGCAAGCCAAGTGCCGGGTTCATCTTAAAGCCTAAGACGGCAAAAACAACGGTTGCTATAATGCCTATTATGCCAAAGGCAACGCCAACTGCCCTTATAGTTACGTGGTTACTTTTCATTCTTCCTCGTCACCTTGGCTTTCTATGTTATCAAGTAAACGATTGTATTCCTTGAAAACTGCGTCTATAATTTCGTCGTCAAGCTCAATTTCAAACTTGTCCTCTCCATTTTCGGTTCTCGAAACCTTGAAAACAAGCGCCTCATCATCAGCCATACCCTCTAAAAGCTCAACCGGCTGTAAAATTGCATAAAAGCTACCCTTGTGGGCAATACCGGCAATTTCAATAAAATCAATCTCCTCGCCATCTGCACTAAGCAGGGTCACTATATCGTCTTCATCCTGCATAAGCTCATCATCTTGGATTTCGTTTATATCTGCCATAATTATCTCCTTAAACTATATTAATTTGACACATTTTCATTGCCTCAAGGGCATTTTTGTGGCTACTTGGAGTAACTCCTGCACAGGCTGATGCATCAACCACTATTTCTGTGTCCAAAAGTGCAGCCTTCAAAAGCATTGCGTTTGAAATAACGCAAATATCGGTACAAAGACCAACAAGGGTTATTTCGCTTATAGGATTTATTTGGTTCTCCTCAAGCATCCTTGCAACAAGCTCATAGGAGCCGAAGGTGGGCTTTTCTATAACGTCGGTTGCGTAGGGCAAAAGTCTATCGTTTATTTCCCAGCCCTTAGTGCCCCTTATACAATGCTCAACAGGTAGCTTTTTGCCCTCCTGTGTCTGTAAATAGCCCTTTTCGTGGGTGTCCTTGGTAAAAATCACCTTGCCGGAAAAGCTCTTTACAAGCCTTTCCACATTTGGCACTATTGATACAGCCTCGGCTGTGCCGAGTGCCATATCAATAAAATCATTTTGCATATCAACTACAACTAAAATTTCCTGCATAATAGCTCCTTACATAAGGAATTTAACAGAAAGGAGCTTAACATCTGCCTCAGAGCTAAAGGTAAGCTTGTGCTTTCCACCCATTACAGAAATCGGTGCCCTTACTATTCCCCTTTTGCCATCTGTTCCCTTTGCTACAAGTGTAACAGCCTCGGTTCTGTCAAGAAGCAACGGAATTTTGATTTGGGCAAGGGCTGAAAGTGTTGTTGTAAACTCAACCTCAAGAATAAACTTTCCTGCCTTATTAAGCTCTATCTCTGTTGCTACGCCAAGCTCAACATTTTCTATTTGAGCCTCTTTATTCATATTAGAGGTATCAAGGTCGCCAATGTCGTACTTAAAGCCATTTGCCTTAAAGCGCTCGTATGCGTGGGTGTACATTGCAAACTCACAAATTCTCTTTGCGCAGGTCTGAAGCTCTGCTATTGTAAGATAGCCGTTATCAAGAGACGGCTCAAGGTTATCTGTGTTGGTTTTTGCGTTTTCCATAACCATGTAAATGTCGTTTTGCGCCTTTACCATGGAAGCAAAGTCACTGGTGCTTGTTGTGCCGTCAAGGTTGGTAATGTGTGCCCACCAGTCGGTCATAACAAAGCCCTCATATCCCCAGTCGTCACGAAGAAGTGTTTTTGTAAGGTCATAGTTTGAAGCAGCGTGATAGCCGTTTACTGCGTTATATGCAGTCATAATTGACTTAACGCCACCCTCTTTAACTGCAATTTCAAATGGGCGCGCATAGATTTCACGCAGCGCTCTTTCAGAAAGCACAGAGTCGTTTGTATGTCTATACCACTCCTGGCTGTTTGCCATAAAGTGCTTGATTGTTGCATAAACGCCAACCCTGTTAAGACCCTTGGAAATGGCTGTTGCCATTTTACCTGTCAGATATGGGTCCTCAGAGAAATATTCAAAGTTTCTGCCATTTAGCGGGCTTCTGTGAATATTAATACCCGGGCCAAGGATAACGTCAATTTCATATGCGGTCATCTCAACGCCCTCAAGGGAATAAAGGTCCATAACAAGCTGATCATTAAAGGTACATGCAAGGCAGGTGCCGTTTGGCATGCTTGTTGCCAAAAGACCACAGTCCATTCTAATACCGGAAGGACCATCTGTGCCACAAATAACAGGCACGCCGTAAGCAATAAGCTCGTTTGTAACGCCACCGAAGGCGCAGCCTGTACCGGGGGTAACCTTAGGGCTGTTCATACCCTCGCCGCGAACAAGACAGCAAAGCTCACTTCTTGTTAGCTGAGCAATAAACTCATCCATCGTGCTTTTGCCCTGTCTTACATCCTCAAGGGTAATGCCCTTGTTTCCTGTAAATGGAATTTCCTTTGGCAGATTTTCGTTTATTCTATCCTTAATGTCATATTTTGCTGTTGGAACAGGCTCTGTTGTGATTTTGCCGTTTTCGTTCTTAATTCTTTCAAAATCCATTCTTGGAGCAAGAGTCTGCACGCATTTTCTTACTACCCTTGTTTCGTCCTCAAGGTATGCAAACACAGGCTCACTGTCTCTTACAGAATTACCAACATAAATTATGTACTGTCCTGCCTCTAAAACATAAGAAAATTCGTTTCCTGTCACGCCGGAATCGTCATAGCAAGCCATGTCATCAATGTTAAAAGATAGACACAGGGTCTCTTTTTCGTTAGGCTCAAGCAATTTTGTTTTGGCATAAGCAATAAGCTCACGGCTTGCCTTGCCAAGCTTGCCGTTTGGTGCGCCAAAGTATACCTGCACAACCTCTTTTCCTGCTTTTTTGCCAACGTTTGTTACTGTCGCTTCAACTACAATTTTGTCGTTTTCCACCCTTGCCTGTGAGCTTATTTCAAAGCTTGTGTAGGAAAGGCCAAAGCCGAACGGATAAAGAGCCTTTTCCTTATCGAAGGTTTCAAAATAACGGTATCCGACATAAATATCCTCTTTATAAAGGTTTCTTTCCTTGCCACCGAAATTAGGGCTTGATGGATAGTCCTCAATATCATAGGCAATGGTGTCAGCAAGCTTACCAGAAGGAGAATCACCCATAAGCACCTGAGCACACGCCTTGCCACCGCACATACCTCCCTGCCATACGTAAAGCACAGAGGAAATGTTATACTTGTCTACCCACTTCATATCTATAATTGCGCCAACGTTAAGCACAACTATAATCTTGTCAAAAATTTGGCTAACCTTGTTAAGCAGCTCCTCCTCGCCACGGCTAAGAAGATAGCTGCCCTCGCTTTTTGAGTTATCCTTATCCTCGCCTGCGGTTCTGCCGATTACTACAATCGCCTTTTCGCCAAACTCCCTTGCCTTTTTGACAAGCTCTATATCAATATCCATTTCCTTTTGGCACCAAGGCTCTTGACCCCAGCCCTGACCCTTGTCAAAGGGATTTTCCTTTTTCCATTCCTCATAAACGGAAAGAAGCTCCTTATTTACTTCAATATCATCATAAGCCATAAGCTCATCAACGATATTTGTTACATATTTTACATTAACAAGACCACCGGAGCCTGTGCCACTCTTGTAATACTCTCTCTGAATTCTGCCAAAAACAGACACTCTGTCCCCTTTTTTTAGTGGAAGAGTCTCTTTTTCGTTTTTGAGCATTACAATTCCCTCTTTTGCGCTTTCGAGGGATAAAAGCTCCAGCTCCTTAACAGAATCCTTTGGCAAGCTGCCAAGGTCATAGCCCTTATAGTAGTTATTTTCGTATTTCATTTTGTTCTCCTTTGATTATAGGTCATTAAATTTAGTTTACCATTTTGTGTTACAAAAATCAATATATATAAGAAAAAACGCACATTTATTTATGTGCGTTTCTTCTTTATTATAATGTAACCTTTTTGAATGCTTTTTTACCGCGGCGAACAACAATACCGTTTGCGAGCATATCTTTTGTATAAGTAGCTCTAATATCAGCAACCTTATTGCCATCAACTGTAACTCCGCCCTGCTCAACAGCGCGCCTTGCCTCACTTCTTGAAGGAACAAGCTCTGCCTTTACAAGGATTGAAAGAATGTCGATTGCACCATCACGAAGATCAGCCTCGTCAAGCTTACACTCCGGCATATTCTCGCTGCCACCTGCGGAGAAGATTGATTTAGCAGCGGTCTGCGCCTTTTCTGCCTCCTCCTCACCGTGAACAAGCTTTGTAAGCTCATATGCGAGAATTTCCTTTGCTGTATTAAGCTGGCTACCCTCCCAGGAGTCCATCTTATTAATTTCCTCAAGTGGCAAGAATGTAAGCATTCTTATGCACTTAAGAACATCTGCGTCGTTAACATTTCTCCAATACTGGTAAAAGTCGTATGGTGGGGTTTTAACAGGGTCAAGCCATACAGCGCCGGACTGTGTTTTGCCCATCTTTTTGCCCTCGGAGTTAAGGAGCAGGTTGATTGTCATTGCATGGGCATCCTTACCAAGCTTTTTTCTTATAAGCTCTGTACCGCCAAGCATGTTGGACCATTGGTCATCTCCGCCGAATTGCATATTACAGCCGTAGCGATTATAAAGCTCTAAAAAGTCGTAGGACTGCATAAGCATATAGTTAAACTCTAGGAAGGAAAGACCCTTCTCAAGCCTTTGCTCATAACACTTTGCTCTTAGCATATTATTTACAGAAAAGCAGGAGCCAACCTCACGGATAAACTCAATATAGTTAAGGTCAAGAAGCCAGTCGGCATTGTTAACCATCATAGCCTTGCCCTCTCCAAACTCGATAAAGCGGGACATCTGCTTCTTAAAGCACTCACAGTTATGGTCAATAGTTTCCTTAGTCATCATTGAACGCATATCTGTTCTACCGGATGGGTCGCCGATATGTGCTGTACCACCACCGATAAGCGCAATTGGCTTATTGCCTGCCATTTGAAGCCTTTTCATAAGGCAAAGCGCCATAAAGTGGCCAACATGAAGGCTGTCCGCAGTTGGGTCAAAGCCGATATAGAAAACCGCCTTGCCGTTATCCACCATTTCTCTTATTTCTTCCTCGTTAGTTACCTGCGCGATAAGTCCGCGGGCAAGCAGCTCGTCATAAATCTTCATAATATTACCTCTAAAGTTATATAATATATGTTATTTTAGCAAATAGATGCATATTTGTCAAGGCTTGAAGGCTAAAACCTTGTTTCTATACTCCTTATTTTTGCTTATATCCTCGCCAAACCAGGTGGGAGCAATAAACGCCTCTGCATCCTCTATGGTTTCAAACTCGACCTCAACCACGATAAGCCCCTTTAATCTGCCCTCGTAAATATCAAGCTCTGCTTTGTGCTTTCCTATATCTATAATGTATCTTGTTTTTTCAACAAGATAGCTCCTTACCTGTGAAAAAAGATTTTCGCCCTCCATTGGGTCAAGCTCTCTTTCCTCCTCGGTACGAATTATATCTCCCTCGCCCTTTATTGTAAGATAGTATTTTTCATCTCTTTTTCGTACACGTGTCTCAGGATTTAAGGAAATATAGCCCTGCACAATATGGCTGACAGGTGCGTTTTTCAGGCTTGGTAATTCCTTTACCAAAAACTTTCTTTCAATCTCCAAAATAATCACCTCTTTATTATTTTAACACAAAGTATTGGAAAATCCAAGAATTAATGATAAAATAGAAATATATTGTTTTTGCGAGGTTTTTATGGTTACACTAAATCAAATTTTTGCATCAAATATGATTATGCAGGCAAACAAGCCTGTCCGTCTTTTTGGTTTCGGCAAGGGTCAGGTAAAAATCACCTTCAACGATGTGACAAAGGAAGTATACTCCGACGGTGCTTGGCTTTTAGAATTTGAGCCTGTGGGATATGGCGGCCCTTACCAATTTTCAGTAGAGCTTGATGGCATTTTCTCTCTTATTAAAAATGTATATTTCGGAGATGTTTATTTGCTTGGCGGTCAGTCTAATATGCAGTTTAAGCTATGGGAGTCAAATGAGCCGAAAAGCAAGTACAGGGAGAACAAAAATGCCTGCATTTATACCGTTGATAGGATGGAAGACGGAGAGTATTTTGCAGAAAGGGACGGATGGGTGCCGCTTACACTAGAAAATGTCCCCAATATCAGCGCTATTGGCTATTTTGTAGCCGATGAGCTGGCAAAGGCGGACAAAAAAGTCGGACTTATTGCTTGCTATCAGGGTGCTTCTGTTATTCAAAGCTGGCTGCCGAAAGAGGTTGCTTTGCAGCCCAAATTTAATATTGAAAATCGTTTTTGCGACCACGAATGGTATCCGATTTGGAACGACGACGGTGTGCTTTTTGAAAATATGATAGAAAAAATACTGCCATTTTCTATGGCAGGTGTCTTATGGTACCAAGGCGAAAGCAACGCAAGCAACAATGAGGCTGATCTTTATCTTGAATTTTTAAGAGCACTTACCTGCTCTTGGAGAGAACGCTTTAGGGATAGCTCTCTTCCTTTCTATATTGTTCAGCTTGCGGACCATGACCCAAGGGCAGGCTATGCTTGGTCTAAAATCCAAGAAATGCAGGCGCTGGCGGAAGGTGAGCTAAAATTTGTTAAGACTATTGTGTGCAAAGATGTGTGCGAAAGGGACGATATACACCCAAAAAGCAAGAAAATTTTATCAGAGCGTTTGGCTAAGGCGATTTTGGGCTAAAATTTTCTAAAATATTAATATTTTACTATTGCAAAAGCTACTGTATTTTGTTATAATTAAAATGGTTAAAATTGGGTTTTAACTAAGGTTGTAATTCTAAGAAAGAGGTATAGATCTATGATCAAATTTGAAAACAAGGCATTGACTGACTCAAAGCTTATCCTTGACTGGATCGAGGAAATGGCTGAGCTTGTTAACCCAGACAAGATTGTTTGGATTGACGGTAGCGAGGAGCAAACAGAGGCTCTTCGTGCGGAGGCTTGCTCTACCGGCGAGCTTATTAAGCTTAATGAGGAAATTTTGCCTAACTGCTATCTCCACAGAACTGCTATTAATGACGTTGCTCGTGTAGAGGGCAGAACCTTCATTTGTACAAGAACAAAGGAAGATGCTGGTAACATCAACAACTGGATGGACCCTAAGGAATGCTACGAAAAGCTTGGTAAGCTTTACAAGAACTCCTACAAGGGAAGAACAATGTATGTTATTCCTTACGCTATGGGACAGGTTGGCTCTGATTTTGCTAAGTATGGCATTGAGCTTACCGACTCTATCTACGTTGTACTAAATATGCTTATTATGACAAGAGCCGGCGCACACGTTGCAAAGGCTATGGGTAATGGCGAGGGCTTTATTAAGGGTCTGCATGCAAGAAAGGATATTGACGAGGAAAACCGTTATATCTGCCACTTCCCAGAGGATAACACAATTTGGTCTGTAAACTCCGGTTACGGCGGAAACGTTCTTCTTGGTAAGAAGTGCTTTGCTCTTCGTATCGCTTCCTACCTTGGTAGAAAAGAGGGCTGGATGGCTGAGCATATGCTTATTCTTGGCGTTGAGTATCCAAATGGCGAGACAAAGTACATCTCTGCTGCTTTCCCATCTGCTTGTGGTAAGACTAACCTTGCAATGCTTATTCCACCTAAGGCTTACACAGAAAAGGGCTATAAGGTTTGGTGCGTAGGCGATGATATTGCTTGGCTCCGTGTTGGTAAGGACGGCAGACTTTGGGCTATCAACCCGGAAAACGGCTTCTTTGGTGTTGCTCCGGGTACAAACGACAAGTCCAATCCAAACGCTCTTGCTACTACAATGAGAGATACTATCTTTACAAACGTTGGTCACGTTCTTGATAACAATACAGTTTGGTGGGAGGGTCTTAACGACAACGCTCCTGACAACTGCATTAACTGGAAGGGCGAAAAGTGGGATAAGGCTAAGTATGACAAGAAGGATAAGGTTAACACCTCCGCTGCTCATCCTAACTCCAGATTTACTGCTCTTGCAAAGAACTGCCCTTGCATTTCTAAGGAATTTGATAATCCTGCCGGCGTTCCTATCTCTGCTATCGTATTTGGTGGCCGTCGCGCAAAGACTGCTCCGCTTGTATATCAATCATTTAACTGGCAGCACGGCTCATTTGTTGGTTCTATCATGGCATCTGAGACAACTGCAGCTGCTGCAGGCGCAGTTGGTGTTGTTCGCCGTGACCCAATGGCTATGGGACCATTCGTTGGCTACAACATGGGTGACTACTTCCAGCATTGGCTTGATATGGGACACAAGATTCCAAACGCACCAAAGATCTTCCACGTTAACTGGTTCAGAACAGACGACGAGGGTCACTTCATTTGGCCGGGCTTTGGTGACAACATGAGAGTTCTTGACTGGATCCTACAAAGATGCGAGGATAAGGTTGAGGCAAGAGAAACAGCTATCGGTTATGTTCCTTATGCTAAGGATATCAACATTGACGGTCTTGATATTGGCGTTGATACAATTGAGGATCTTCTTTCCGTTGACAAGGCTTCTTGGCTTGAGGACGTTGAAAACATTAAAGCATTCTACGCACAGGTTGGCGATAGAGTTCCTGCTATTATGTACGACGAGCTTAAGGCTCTTGAGGAAAGACTCAGCAAGTAATTATAAAATTAAAAGCTCCGACAAAATCGGAGCTTTTTCTTTAGTTTATATATTCATTATATGTTCACTTGTGCATATATTAATATATAATTAACGGATAATACTTCTCTTTACTTTTTGCCCTTGGTGGGGGAAGAATGTAGATTTTTAATGATTTTTGGCGCTTTTTGAAAATAGCTCTGCTTATATTATAATAATATATAGCGTTAGTATTGATTTTTTGTCCTTGTGGTGGTAAAATACTATTGTATTTTCTAAGGAAGGAGAAAAAGGGCTTGGACATTGGAAATTTACTGCTATCCTTTTTGATGCAGCTTCTTTTTACAATTGGTATACTTTGGCTTTTTGGCTTTTTGATTTCCCTTTGCAGTAAGGCCTTTTACTCTAACTTTGGAGATTGGGGCTTTATCGCCTGCTTTGTAACCGGTGCGGTTGGCACTCCGGTGCATGAGCTTTCCCACGCTTTATTCTGTCTTATCTTTGGGCACAGAATAGAGGAAATCAAGCTTTTTCAGTTTGATGAAGAAAGTGGCTCACTTGGTTACGTGCTACACAGCTATAACAGAAAAAACCCTTACCACCTTATTGGTTGCTTCTTTATAGGTATTGCGCCTATACTAATTATAACCGCACTTCTTTATTTAATTGCTTGGCCTCTTGTGCCTGATATGTTTTTTGGCATTATCTCACAGGTTAGCTCAATTGACGTGCATTCGGGATTTTATGGCGTGTTTGCGTCATTTTGGGAGATAATCAAGCTAATTTTCTCCTTTGCAGGTAACTATCGCTGGTGGATACTTATGTTTATCGGTGTTTTCCTTTGCTTGCATATGAACCTTTCCCTTGAGGATATAAAATCTGCCCTTTCCGGTGCCGGTATTTTGGTTGGGCTTTTGTTTATTGCTGACCTTGTGCTTGCCATAATCGGAAAGGACACCCTTGCTGTATTTACAAACGCAGTTTTATCAGTAGGCACCTATCTTGCTGCCTTTTTAATTCTTGCCTTAATAATCGCCCTTGTTGCAGTTATATTTTCCTTAATTATAAGGCTTGTTTTCAGAAAATAAAAAAGCACCCGTTTGGGTGCTTTTTGTTATTCAAGAGTATACGTTTTTACAACCTTATATTTATCACATTCTGTGCAATAGACCTTGGTATATCCCATCTTATCAAGAGTTGTTTCGCAAACCTCTTCAATCTCTCCGGCAAAATTGCAACCTGCAGAGGTGTATAGGGTTTTATATGTATGCTCACATCTTGTGCATATTTTTTCTGTATAGCCACATGTGTCATGTGTTGGTTCAACAACCTCGTTAATGACATAGGTATGTGTGCCACAACCGTTTCTGAACTGTTTATTACCACCGATATAAACCTTAACATCTGCATCCTTTACGGGAACATCAAGAACTGTAACGTATGGCGCACCACCGCGCTCAAAATCCTTAGTGATGACAAGCGCCTGATACTGACCGTTTACAGTTGCATAAGCAGAGTCAACGAAGTTTGGCAAATAAACCCTTATTGACATTGGAATGTTGTAGATTGTTTCATCAAGGGGGCTATCTATTGTAAATGACATAGACTCCCTGTCGCAGGCTGTATATTTAACCTTAGCATTTTGATATTGCATCAGATAAATCGAAACATCCTCGAAGGAGCCAAACCACATATCGTCTCTGTGGTTGCTGTATAGATAATACACGTGGTTTCTGAAGGTTGCCTCATCAATGTCAACTCCATTTGCAGTAGGTTTAACACCGTGAAAAAGCTCAACCATCCAGTTGCCATTTGTTATAGCCTCGTTAATTTTACTTTTTATAGTTTCATTTGACGTGCGTACATTATAGGAAACAGCCGTGATATGATAGTTGCTAAATTTATCGCTTGCAATATCATTGGTGCCGTTGCCCTCTAAGCGATTAGTTATTACAAGGTCATCGAGATATTCCTTATAGTTATCATCAATGCGAGCAAGTGGAGTCGCATATGTAAGAACCCTTTGAGATGGGAACTTTTCTCTGAGCCACTCGATGGCATCCTTGATTTCATGCTCATATTCGTTTGATGGAAGTCCAACAGGCTCCGTGTGGCTCCAGCTGTGACAGCCGGCGTCCATATAGCCTCTTGCAAAAACACTATTCCATTTATTTATGGCGTTTTCATTATTGATGCAAGAAACCCAAAGCATAGCCGTACCACGGAAAATACCGTACTTTTCAAATTCCTCTGTTACTATGTCGCCGGTTGTAAGCTCATAACCGTCATCAAAGGTCATGGAAAGGGCTGCCTTGTATCCGTGATAATATTTAGTTAGCTCCGGAGCAAAGAAATTATAGTTGTTTGTGTAGTAAATTCTTTCACCATCGGGTGATGTTTTTGCCTCATATTTTATCATATCAGGAAAATATGTAGGGGTGACAACCGGTGGTGTTTGAGTTGTGCCTGTGCCACCCGTACCAGTTGTAGGAGTTGAGCCAGTTGTTGCACCTGTTCCGCCTGTGCCGTTATCTGCCGGTGGTAGCGCACAGGAAGCTAAGGAAAACAGCATAATGAGCACCAGCAAAATTGAAATAATCTTGTTTTTCATTTTGTCTCCTTTAATCGGCTATACCGTTATTTTTCAGCCACAAAAGCTGTTCCATTGTCTTTTCGGAAATATGTCCTTCTTGGTAGGGTGCAACGTTATACGCAAACACTCCCCCGCCTTTTTTTACCTTTTTTACATATTCAAGCACCTTTTCATTTGAGTGAACAGGCACAGGGTCCCCCTCTGTTTCGTGAACCCAATATTTGTCCATCCAGCACAGGGCAAACCATTGTAGCCCACCCTCGCCGGAAAATCTGCCGTTTGGATAAAATGTAAGGTCGTTTTCCTCGCCAGCCTGGTAGTCAGCAATACCACTTCCCCATGTGCTACCCCAAGGCTCAACACCTCTGAAGTTAAAGGCAACTATTGAGTTAGGGTTTCCTGCGCGCATAGCATCTGCATACCTTTTGTAGTCGTATCTTGTGCCTCTGCCACCGCAAATGCCCGGCTCATAGCAGCAATCAACCCACCAGCCGGAAATTTTATCTCCATATTTTTTGGAAATTGCCTCGGCAATTTTGTAGCAATACTCTGCGTGGACCTTGGGATCCTCATTGAATTTGGTCACATTTTGCCAAGATGCGCCAGCGGAGTCCTCACCGTTAAAATACACCATAAGCTTAATGCCGTGCGGGCTTAGCCTTTCATATATTTCAAGAAGCAAATCACGCTTTGAGGTGTATCCCTCTACTATATCATCAAGCTCCTTTAGCGGAAACGGAACCTTCATTTCGGAATGGGTTATCGTAAAGCACAAAAAGCGCGCCCCTGTGTCGATAATTTGCTGCGTAAAGGTATCAACATCGAAATCAAGAACTGCCCTTTCGTGGGTTTTTTTCTCCCCGTTTTTAGGAAGAGTTTTTGTGGTCCAATGGCAAAAAATGCCATAGCCTGCCTCATAAAACCATTTTGTCCTATCCATTTTTCCCTCGTTTAGGTAAAGTTTATTCTATAATATATAATAACATATAATATTTTGAATATCAAGAAATATAATCCTTTTATGTGTTTTTTTGATGAATTTTTTAGACTTTTTATTGACTTGGGTAATATTTGTTATATAATTATATTATCTTTTTATTTTGAAAGGGGTATTCACATGCTACAGCTTAAGAATATAACTAAGCAGTATGTAACAGGCGACACTACGGTGCATGCCCTACGTGGGGTTTCTCTGGAGTTTCGTAAAAGCGAATTCGTGTCCATCCTGGGTCAGAGTGGATGCGGTAAGACAACCCTGCTTAACATCATTGGTGGTCTTGACCAATATACAAGTGGTGACCTTATCATAAGGGGTAAATCCACAAAGGAATTTAAGGATAGAGATTGGGATACATACAGAAATCACTCTGTTGGATTTATTTTCCAAAGCTACAACCTTATTCCTCATCAAACTGTTTTGCAAAACGTTGAGCTTGCGCTCACTATTTCCGGTGTTTCCTCCAAGGAAAGGAAAAAGCGCGCTATTGAGGCGCTTGAAACTGTTGGTCTTGGGGATCAAATCAACAAAAAGCCTAACCAAATGTCCGGTGGACAAATGCAGAGAGTTGCTATTGCCCGCGCACTTGTTAACGACCCTGATATTCTTTTGGCTGACGAGCCAACAGGCGCACTTGACTCTGAAACAAGCGTACAGGTTATGGATTTGCTCCAGGAGATTGCAAGAGATAAGCTTGTTGTTATGGTAACACACAACCCTGACCTTGCAAAGGAATATTCTACAAGAATTATTAATTTGCTTGATGGTAATGTTATAAGTGACTCGAACCCATACTGCTCTGAGACTGAGGGCAGAAAGCAGACCTATGTTGACCCTGTTATAGTAAAGGACGGCAAGGAAATAAGAAGCCCTAAAAAGGCCTCTAAGACTAAGAAAAAGAAGGCGTCCATGTCCTTCCTTACTGCGCTTTTGCTTTCTCTTAATAACCTGCTTACAAAGAAGGGACGCACATTTTTAACATCCTTTGCAGGCTCTATCGGCATTATAGGCATTGCCCTTATTCTTTCTGTTTCTACCGGTGTAAACGCTTATATAAACAGCGTTGAGGAAAGCACAATGTCATCCTACCCTGTGCAGATAAACGAAAGCTCTATGGATACAATGACTCTTCTCGGCTCATTTATGGGTGGCGAAGAAAGAGATGAGGTAGACAAGGACACTATTTACTCCAGCGATATTATGATTAAGGTCATGAACGCCTTTTCGGCAGGACTAACAAAGAATAACCTTGAAAAGCTTAAGAGCTATATTGAGGGACTTGAAAAGGACGAAAATGGCAACATTATCGACACGGATACGACTATTGAGCTAAACTCCACGGATATTAAGTACACATATGATGCCAAGCTAAATGCCTTTACCATTATCAAAAACGAGACCGGAGAGGTTGTTGGTAGCTTTGAAAATCTTGAGGGTCTTGGGGACCTTATGAACGAGCTTGACCTTGGAGAAATGTTCGGCGGCTCTGCCTCCTCTATGGATATGATTGGCGGAAACGCTTGGAGCGAGCTTGTTGGTGACCTTGACTATATCAAGGGACAATATGAGCTTATTGCAGGCGACTTCCCAAGTCAAGAGGGTCAAGCAAACGAGGTTGTGCTTATTGTAGATAAGAACAACCAGGTTTCCGACTTTGTCCTTTATATTCTTGGCATAAGAAACATTCAAGAGCTACACTCTTGGGTGGCTGACCAGAAAAACCCTGATATCCCAGCTGATGAAAAATACAAAATTCCAGAGGCTTCTTACTCTACGGAAACACTTTTAGGCTACGAGTTTATGGTGCTTCCGGAAAGTGAAAAATATATGCTTGACGAAAATGACCACATTGTACCAAGAGAGGATCTTACCGACTTTGTTGTTTCCGAGGACTCAACTGCTATGAAGGTAAAGATTGTCGGTATCGTTAAGCCAAATGACGATTCTGCTGTTATCGGCTCTATCGGCTACACCTCTGCTCTTATGAACAAGGTTTTGGATCTTTCAAATAACAGCGAGGTTATAAAGGCTCAAGAGGAAAACAAGACAAACAGCCTTATTTCCGGCTTGCCATTTGAAAAGGCAGAGCCAGATATGACTTATATTGACGCTATGCTTTCTGCTAACCCACAGGTTGCACCTTATGTTAGCCAAATGACAACTGCGCAAAAGATTAACATTATAAAGGCTTCCCTTGGAGATGCCTTTGGCGCTATCCTTGATAATGCTCCATATGGTGGCTTTTCCGAGGCGCAGCTACCTATGCTAAAGATGTTTACAAGCGCAATTTTCCCTTATGAAAGCGATGAAAACCTACTTAAGATAATGAACTATATGCTTGATAGCCAAACATATAGCGAGGTTATGACCGACCTTGGCTACATTGACCTTAATAAGCCTAAGGCTATCCTTATTTATCCTAAGGATTTTGATGCTAAAGAGGTTGTAAACAACGAGATTACAAAATACAACGATGCGCAGACGGACAAGGCTGACAAAATCACCTATTCTGACACAGTTGCTGCTCTTATGTCCTCTGTGACAACAATAGTTGACGCTATTACCTATGTGCTTGTTGCATTTGTATCAATTTCCCTTATTGTTTCATCAATTATGATTGGTATTATAACCTATATTTCAGTTCTTGAAAGGACAAAGGAAATTGGTATTCTCCGTGCTATCGGTGCATCAAAGCGAGATATTTCCCGTGTATTCAATGCAGAAACACTTATTGTGGGCTTTGTTGCCGGTATGATTGGTATTGGCGCAACGCTACTGCTTAACGTTCTTATTAATATTATTCTATACTCACTAACAGGAATTGCTGCTCTAAAGGCTGCCCTTGACCCTGTATCTGCTGTTGTGCTTGTGCTTATCAGCATGGGACTTACACTTATTGCAGGTCTTGTTCCATCAAGCATGGCATCTAAAAAGGACCCTGTTATCGCACTTAGAAGCGAGTAATTATAAAAAGGCTACCCATTTGGGATAGCCTTTTTTCTTTGTGTGAAATAAAAAAGCAACCGAAAAAAATCGGTTGCTTTTTTGTTATAAATTATTGAGCCTTTTCAACTGCTATGATTTCAAATACAGCACCCTCTGCTTGAGTATAGTTTGTATAAACTGTTACAGAAATTTTTGCAACAGCTGTGCTATATGTGCTCATATCAATGGTAATTTCTGTCTTATCCTTGGAGCTTGCAGATGTGTTTGTTATTTCGCTACCATTTGCATCAAATACCTTTACATCAATTGTAGCACCATAGTTTGTATCAGTTACATCTCCAAAATGTCCAAGATTACCTGTTCCGTTACAAACAACTATTACCTCGCTAAGATTTACAGCCTCTTCCCATGTTAGGTAGTATGTAACCTCGCGCAATGATCCTACCATTGGCTTTGAACCGGTTGCAAGGTTGCCGTCATTGATTGATGGGATTGTATTTGGTCCCCAATTTGTACCATTACCAGCAACCTGCCATGCATCAGTATTTGCTGACGCAGTAGCATTTAGAGCTGCGTTTACAAGCTTAGGAATTTCAGTTGCTTCAGAAACTGTTTCGCCACAAGCAGTACATGTGGTTGTACCTGTTGAGCCTGCCTCGTCAAGTGTTGGCTCTTTTGCGCCTGTTGTAACAAGCTCAATGTGATCGCCCGGCTCAACTGTCTGTGTTTCTGTAACGCCACAGTCTGTGTTTTGACAGGTTCTTTCTCTTGTGCCACCGTTTGTGCAGCTAAAGCCTGTGCTATTTGACCATGCACCCCAGCTGTGAGGTGTTGGCATCGGGATAACCTCTTCTACAAAATAATCACAAAGTGTGCAGTCCTTTCTCTTAAGTCCGTCAACACCGCATTTTGCAGGCTCTACCTCATCCCAGTCTGACATTTCGTGGTTGCAAACCAACTTATCAGTTACAAGTCCACCTGAGTAAGCTTCAACCTCCCAAAGGTAGCCGTTAACTGAATAGCTATGACCGTCACGAATAATCTTAATCTTCTTTACATTTGTTGTTTCCGGAAGCTCAACAACAATTTCTGTTTTGTCAGCTGTCTGGTAGGTTTCAGCTGTATAAACAACCTGATCGTTGCCATCATAAAGGATAAATGTGATCTTATAGTCGTGGTTGGTAAGTGTATCGAATGTGTTATTTTCGTTTGTTTTACCCTTGCTATTTACAACCAAAACTATTTTGTCAACGCCCTGCTCAGAAGCAAGTGCAATTGTATACATTGTGGATCTGTCTTTCCAGTTGTTACATACACCTGTTTCTCTGTTGCCGTCAACCATATATGCCAATAAGCCTTCGGCAAATGACCAGTTTGTAGTTGATGGAACCGGAGATGTTACGGTTGCACCGGATGTTACGCTAACAAGCTTAGAAATTACGTATGACTTGGAAATTTCTGCTTCACATACTGTGCAGTATGTTCTACCTGTTGCACCCTCTTCCTCAGTTGTTGGTGCCTTGTAGCCCTCTGTTACAACATTCATATGTGTGCCAGCCGGAACAGTTTCCCTTTCGTAGCCGTCACAGTTTGGTGTGGTACAATGTCTTTCTCTTTCGCCACCGCTTTCACAGGTGATTGTGCCTATAATAGCCCAGTCACCCCAAGCGTGTGGTTGTGTTTCCGGAATTTCTCTATCCTCTGAAATGCCACAGCTTGTGCAGTCTCTAACCTCAATACCTGGTGTACCGCATCTTGCAGGCTCAAGCACCTCCCAAGTATCCGGGAAGCTATGAGAAGCCTTTATTACCTCTGTTTCCTTATGTCCGCAAACGGTACATGTCCATTGCTTTAGACCGTCGTGAAGAGCACCATCGTCAGTACCGTCGTCCTCACAGTACGCCTCTTCAACGATTTCAGCACCACCGTATTGGTGACCCTTTACGTCACATTCTGTTTCAAGAATGGAGCCTTGAACATTAAATTCCCAAATATATTCGCTACCGCTATTTGTGCCATCGAAAATCTGAAGCTCAATTCTGCTTGCGAATGTTGGCTCAGTAAATGTGTTAAGACCCTCGCCTGTAAGGGTTGAAATCTTAACCTGTGTAAGAGCTGTTGTATCAATTCTACCTGTTTCGTAGTACATCTTGTAAACAGGATTACCATCGCTACCCATTTCGCTAATTGTATAGATAACAATGTTGATTGCCTTTGTGTTGTATGCAACTGAGTTTATCTTTGTGCCGTCAGCCATAAGTGAGCCGGAGCCGTTTATGTCAACAATAATGTCAGTTACATATGCCGGGTCCTCAAAATCAAATACATAAGAATAATCCTTACCCTTAAGTGCGTGTGTACCAACGTCAAGCTTGCCGTCATAAAGAGCTTCCTTCTTGAACGCCCAGAAATCTGTTGCATTTTTTGAAGTAACTGTGCTCTTGCCGGTTATATTGGAAAGTCTTGCGTATGTATAGGACTTTTGAAGCTGCTCGTCGCAAACTTCGCACTTTGTGCCCTTGCTGCAGCCGGTTTCTGTAAGAGTTGGAAGCTTTTCAGCAACCTCAACAACCTCAACGTGGCCCTTTGCAGGGATATCAGAGGTTTCCTCCTTGTCACAAGCCAAGCAAACTCTTGTGCCTCTACCACCCTCGGTACAGGTTGGCTCTACATCATAATCCCACTCGTCCCAATCGTGCTGAGCAGGAACAGCCTCGGACTCTACCTTGTAGCAAATTGAGCAGGTCCTTGATCTATCGCCCGGGGTTGTACAGGTTGGCTCTGGGTTGTACTCCCAATCCCACCACTCGTGGTCACAGGTTTCAGGGTCAACAGGGTCGCCACCGCCACCACAAGCAACAAAAGCAACTAAAAGTGACATGCACAAAAGTGCCACTAATATTGCTAAAATGTGTTTTTTCATAACATTCTCCTTATTTTAGTGTGTTCAAACACTTATTTGCACTTATATTCTATCACTTTATAGATAAATTGTCAACATATACTTATATAATAAAGGAAGTTTTGTGCAAATGGCACAATAAAAGCTCGACTGATTTTACAGCCGAGCCTTTTTTATTCGATTGCTATAAGCTTTACATTGGAAACGCCGTCAATTTTAGTTAGCATTTCGTTAACTACGCCTATCTCGCCCTCAACATGGGAAACGTCTATGGAAAGAACAACGTGCGCCCTTTTGTTTACCGGTAGGTTTTGTGTAATGGTAAGTATGTTCGCACCACTTTTTGAAAGGGTGTTAAGCACCTCGCTAAGAACTCCGGATTTATGATATAGAGTTAGGGAAATAACTGCCTTTCTGCACTCTGTATCTTCATTTGTTGCAAAAACGTAATCCTTATATTTGTAATATGTACTGCGTGAAATGCCAACCATTTTGGTTGCCTCGGAAACGTCCTTTGCACGGCCTGCGCTAAGAAGCGCCTTTGCCTCAATAACCTTTTCATAATATGAGGGCAAAATTTCCTTATCAACAAGTAAATATTTACTAAGCATTATAATACCTCTCTCGTTCCATTTACTGAAATGCGAAGCTCCTTTGCCACCCAGCCATTAGGCAAAGCTGAAATTTTTTCATTCAGCTCCTTCTCAATGGAGCGCTCTGACAGGCAAAGACAGGTTGAGCCGGCGCCACTTATCATAAAGGAAATAGCGCCACACTCGTAGGCTTGTTTTTTAATGTCGTCAATATTCTTAAACAGCTTTTTTCTGTATTTTTGATGAAGTCTATCCCTGGTTACCACCTTGAGAAGGTCGAAATCTCCCTTTTCAAAGGCATACGGCAGCAGAGCAATCCTTGACATATTGTAAATTGCGTCATCTCTTTCAATTTCGTGGGGCAAAACGCTCCTTGCGTCGCGTGTTTTAACCTCAAAATTGGGAATCAGCACGGTGAAGTGGATTTTTGGGCTAACCTCAAACCTTACTGTCCTTGGCTTTCCGTTTGTTATAAGAGATGTACAGAATGAACCAAAGAGTGCAGGTGCAACATTGTCCGGATGACCCTCTATCTCTGTGCAAATTTCAAAAACCTCATCCCAAGAAAGGGGTTGACCATAGAGACGGTTTGCAGCATAGGCACCGGCACAAATAAGAGTTGCAGAGGAGCCAAGCCCTCTTGAAACGGGCACATTTGTCTCTAAAATTGTGATTTTTACAGACACAGGGGCGCCAATTTTCTTGCAAACGGCTGAATATGCAGCATAGGCAGGATTATCCTTGTTTGCATACTTTTCGTCACAGCCGTCGATAATCAGTCCTTCATCAATCGGCTCAAATTCGAACACATTATATAAATCGTAGGCAAGGCCTGCGCAGTCAAAGCCGGAGCCAAGATTGGCTGAGGTTGCCGGCACCTGTACCTTGATTTTTTCCATTATTGGCTTCATTAGTCCATCCAGACCTTCTTATTTACCATTTTGTCAACGAAGTCCTGCATTTCATCCTTCTCTACTGTTACGTTATGAACAATAGCCTTGCTTTCGATATTAACAAGAGATGAAGGGATTTTTGCCTTTGTGTACTCATAAAGCTTATTTACTGCGTCAAACTCTCCGTCGTACTCCTTGCCAAGAGCATTCATAACACTTGAGGAGAACTTATATGGAGATGCGGTTGAAAGAACAACTGTTTTGTTTTTATCGCCTGTTTTCTTAAGCCATTTTTCGTAAACATTCCAAGCAACGGCTGTGTGGGTATCCATAAGATATCCCTCTTTTTCATACACGTCCTTGATTGTTTTTAGAGTTTCTATGTCGTCGCAGAAGCCTGCGTCAAATTCCTTTCTTATGGTTGCAAGCTCCTTTTCAGTTAGCTTATACTCGCCATTTTCCTTAAGCTGCTTCATATATGATGCGCATCTTTCAGAGCCGCATACAAGATAAAGAAGTCTTTCAAGATTTGAGGAAATAAGAATATCCATTGATGGGGATTTTGTAAGATAGAATTCTCTATTCTTGTTGTAAACACCCTCCTCAAAGAAGTCGGTAAGAACCTTGTTTGTATTTGATGCGCAAACAAGCTGACCAACAGGGAGTCCCATCTTCTTTGCAAAGTAGCCAGCCAAAATGTCGCCAAAGTTGCCTGTTGGAACAATGAAGTTTACCTTGTCGCCCATTTTGATTTCCCCGTTTGCCATAAGGTCTCTGTATGCCTTGAAGTAGTAGGCAACCTGTGGGGCAAGTCTACCTATATTTATAGAGTTAGCACTGGAGAGCTGAACGCCCTGTGGCAATTTGAGATTTGCAAAGATGCTTTTAACGCCACTTTGCGCATCGTCAAAGTTACCGCCAACGGAGCAAACGCAGGTGTTTTTGCCATCAACGGAAACCATTTGTCTTTCTTGAACTGCGCTAACACCGTTTCTTGGGTAGAAAACGATAATTTTTACGCCGTCTACATTTGAAAAGCCGGAAAGCGCCGCGCTGCCTGTGTCGCCGCTTGTTGCTGTAAGGATAACAATTTCATCCTTCATACCCGTTGCCTTCTTTGACGCAGAAACAAGCTGTGGAAGAAGCTGAAGAGCAACGTCCTTAAAGGCGCAGGTCGGACCATGGTAAAGCTCCATAACATAAGCATCTGCCACCTTGGATAGCGGTGCAAAGTCCTCATTATCAAACTTTCCGTCGTATGCCTTGGATACAAGCTTATATGCTCCCTCAAGCTCACCCTTTTCGTCCTCAAGCATCTTGTCGCCCTTGAAAAGGAGAGCGATAACCTGTGCAGAGATTTCCTTATTTGTCATTTTTGAAAGCTGATCCATTGGGAAATCAACGCCCTCAAAGCTTTTTGGCATATATAATCCGCCATCCTTAGCAATGCCCTCAAGCACCGCCTCAGACGGTTTTTTCTCAATTTTGTTATTTCTTGTACTTAAATACAACATTTTTTTAAAATCCCCCTTGATTTTTTATATTTTATATGATACACTATCTCTCATAGAAAAACAAGTGTTTTTGAAAGAAAAACACTCAGAAAGGTAAAATTTTTTATGAAAATAGCTATTCTCGGCTTTGGTGTCGTGGGTTCGGGCGCTTTTGAGGTGCTTAAAAATCACGGGCTGACGGTTAAGAAGGTTCTTGACATTCGCTCCCACCCAGAGCTTGGTAATATTCTTACCTCTAATTTTGATGATATATTAAATGATAAGGAAATCGGCGTTGTTGCCGAGGCAATTGGCGGTCTTGAGCCTGCGCACACCTTTGTTGTTAAGGCGCTTAAGGCAGGTAAGCACGTTGTTTCCTCTAACAAGCATTTGATTTGTCAATACTACGAGGAGCTACACACCCTTGCAAGGGAAAACGGTGTTACCATTCGCTTTACCTCTGCTGTTGGTGGTGGTATCCCTTGGCTTTATAACCTTAAAAGGGCTGTAAGGTGCGACGATGTTTCCAAGGTTATGGGTATTATGAACGGCACAACCAACTTTATCCTTGACAATATGATTTCATATGGTCGCGATTTTGATGAGGTGCTTAAGGAAGCGCAGGCACTTGGCTATGCCGAGGCTAACCCTTCTGCCGATATTGACGGTCTTGATGTGGCAAGAAAGGCTGCTATTTCCAGCAGTATTGCCTTTAATACTATAATAAAGGAAGAAAATGTTTCAATCCTTTCTATGCGCAACGTAACAAAGGCGGACATAGACTTTATTAAGGCTATGGGCAAGACACTTCGCTATATGGGCTTTGGCATAAAGACCAAGGATGCTATTTCCTGCTTTGTTGAGCCTGTTGTTTTGCCGGGTGACGCACTTGAAGCAAATGTAAATAAAAACTTTAATCTCATTTCCTTGTTTGGTAAGAGCGTTGGCCGTCTTTCCTTCTACGGGCAGGGCGCTGGCAAATACCCAACCGGTAATGCCTTGGCGCAGGACGTTTGCGATATTGTAAACGGAGATTACAAGCTTTGCTGTGACTTTAATGAGGCTTTGGTTGACAACTCTCTTGTGGCAAGAAAATACTACATCAGAACAAGCGCAAGCCTTGATGGCGATTTTGAAAGCGCAATACGCAAGGACGGTATGTCCTTTGTGATTACAAAGCCTATGGCTGTTACAAGGCTACACAGCCTTATTAAATCTATTACGGTTAAGGATCCCGCTGTATTCTGCGCGGGAATTGAGGAGTAAATTATGTTAAAGGTATTAAAATTCGGTGGCTCTTCTCTTGCCTCCGGCGAAACCTTTGAAAAGGTTAAGAAAATTGTAGAGGCTGACCCATCCCGCGCTATTGTGGTTGTTTCAGCCCCAGGTAAAAGATATAGCGGAGATATGAAGGTTACTGACCTTTTGTACCTCTGCCAGGCACACATTAAATATAATGCAAACTTTGATGCTCTCTTTAATGAAATTAAGGACAGATATCGTCAAATCCATAAGCATTGTGGTCTTACACAGGACCTTGAGAGTGAGTTTGAGGCTATTAGCGCAAAGCTCAACAAGAAAACAAGCGTTGACTACATCGTTTCCCGTGGTGAGTATCTAAACGCAAGGCTTATGGCTGAGTATCTCGGATACACCTTTGTTGACAGCACCGAGTGGCTTTACTTTAACTACAACGGTAAGGTTGATTTTGAAAAGTCCTACGAGGCACTTTCTGCCATTATTGAAAAGAATGCAAGAGTTGTTATCCCGGGCTTTTATGGTGTAACTCCTGACGGAAATGTTAAAACATTTTCACGTGGTGGCTCTGATATTACAGGTGCTATTGCAGCAGCCGCTGTTAATGCTGATATGTACGAAAACTGGACAGACGTGTCCGGAATTATGACCGCTGACCCAAGAATTGTTGACAATCCAAGACCTATTGAAAACGTTACCTTTGCCGAGCTTAGAGAGCTTTCCTATATGGGCGCTGAGGTGCTTCACGAGGAGACTGTTTTCCCTGTTAGACAAAAGAATATTCCGCTTTATATTAAGAATACCAACGATATGAACGCACGCGGTACTCTTATTATGGAAGCCTTTGATGACGACCTTGAAAATAAGAATGCACACTTTATTACCGGTATTTCCGGCAAAAAGAACTTCTCTATTATTACAATTGCTAAAAATAGAATGAATGAGGAAATTGGATATGTAAGACGTGCCCTTGAGGTGTTTGAGCGCTTTGGTATTCCGATTGAGCATATTCCTTCCAGCATTGACAGCTTCTCTGTTGTGGTTGGCTCCTCACACATCGAAACAAATATGCACGAGCTTATTTCTGCTCTTAACAATGCTTTACAGCCTGATTCCGTTAAAATTGACAACGAGATTAGCTTGATTGCTATTGTTGGTAGAAAGCTCCAGTCCAACATTGGTATTGCCGGCAAAATCTTTACTGCTCTTGGCGAAAACGACATCAACATTAAAATGATTGAGCAGGGCGCTGATGAAATTAACATTATCATCGGTGTTGACAATGCAAACTTCAAGAAAACAATCAGAGTACTTTATAATCTTAGCGAGGTAGAAGAATAATGAAAACATATAATGTAGCTATACTTGGCGCAACAGGTGCTGTTGGCCGTGAAATGATGAAAATTTTGGAGGAAAGAAGCTTTCCAATCGGCGAGCTTAGGCTCCTTGCTTCCCCACGTAGCGTGGGCAAGAAGCTTCCATTTATGGGCAAGGAGATTGAGGTTAAGCTTGCTGAGCCTAATGCCTTTGAGGGTCTTGATTTTGTTCTTGGCGCAGCTTCAAACGCTGTTGCAAAGGAGCTTGCACCTCACATTGTTAAGGCTGGTGCAGTTTTTGTAGACAACTCCAGCGCATTCCGTATGTGCGACGATGTTCCTCTTGTTGTTCCGGAGATTAACGCAGAGGACGCAAAGAAAAACAAGGGTATTGTTTCTAACCCTAACTGCTCTACTATTATTACTCTTGTTGCTGTAAATGCTATTAACAAGCTTTCCAAGATTAAGGGTATGGTTGCTTCAACCTATCAGGCTACAAGCGGTGCAGGTGCTGAGGGTCCTGTTGAGCTTGAAAGCCAAATGAAGGCTATCGTAAATGGTGGCGATATTGAAAACAAGGTGTTCCAATATCAAATTGCCGAAAACCTTATTCCTCAAATTGGTAGCTTTAATGACGACGGCTACACAACCGAGGAAATGAAGATGCAAAACGAGGGCAGAAAGATTATGCATCTGCCGGAGCTTAAGGTTACTTGCACTTGTGTAAGAGTTCCTGTTGTTCGTTCACACTCTATTTCTGTTACTGTTCTTACTGAAGATAAGCTTACTGTTGAGGCTGTACGTGAGGCTGTTGCTAACGCAAAGGGCTGCAAGCTTTATGATGACCCGGCAAACAAGCTTTACCCAATGCCACTTGTTACCTCTGACCAAGACCTTGTGTTTGTTGGTAGAATCAGAGAGGACCTTGTGTTTGACAATGCTATCACACTTTGGTGCTGTGGTGACCAGGTGCGCAAGGGTGCGGCTACTAATGCTATCCAAATTATGGAGTCTTTAGTTGAGGAATGATGACAGGCATAGAACGGAAGGCACAGTTTTAGGCTTGGATTTTGTTCTACTATACTTTTCATAAATTATAAGGTTGAGAGCTTTTGAAAAAGCTCTCTTCTTTTTATTTTGCCTTTCTAAAGGCGCTCTCTACTCTGCAGTACCAAGTACAGCGACGTGTACGAGATCGCCTTTTCTCTACCCATCCTCATCCCTCAAGGGCTTGTTGGTGCGTAGATGATAGGCATGGAACGAAAGGCAAGGTTTTTCCTAGGCTTTTATTCTACTGTACTGCTTATAAAAAATAAGGTTGAGAGCTTTTTGAATAAGCTCTCTTCTTTTATTTTGCCTTTCTAAAGGCGCTCTATACTCTGCAGTACCAAGTACAGCGACGTGTACGAGATCGCCTTTTCTCTACCCATCCTCATCCCTCAAGGGCTTGTTGGTGCGTAGATGATAGGCACAGACA
>JAFVTH010000023.1 GCA_017503285.1 Clostridia bacterium
CTGCTTGACGAGTATGGAAACTACTTTACAGGCATTAAGTACGGTCTTGTTGCAGCAGCAAAGAGCGCACAAGCAAGCGCATCAATTATTGATGCAAACGGCGTAGGCGCAAATGGCTACGTTGCAGCAGTTGATTACACAGAAAGAGACTATGACCTATTTGAAATGAACCTGTTTGGCATTTCAGAGGATTACCAAGCGACAGAGTTCTACTTTGGTGCTTACGTTATAGCAGACGGTCAGGTTTACTATATCCATAACGGTACAACAAACAACGAGGCACAGGCAATTACATATGACGACGTTGTTGTAATTGTAGACGCACTCGTTCCCGAAAAGGAGGAAGAATAATGAAATACACAAAGCCAAGCTATAAGAATGAAATTATAGCAAGTGAAGACATTATGGACTTCTCTCAAAACAACATTAAGACAACAAACGGCACCTTTGAATATGCAACCGGCGAAAGAGATGTTAAAATCGGCACCTCAAACGCAAGCATATTTGATTTGCTTTTTCCACAGGGCTAAAATAAAAAGCGACCAAAATTGGTCGCTTTTTTTATTTCCAAAGCAAAGGAGCATAGGATACTGCACCCTCGTGTGGCACACCGTAGCCGTTCCACCCACAGGTTGTTATATACATTTGTCCATTGTAGGTAAATATCTCCGGCGCATGGGCAAAAAGCTTGGTTATAGGCTTGTTTTCCCCGTTTTCTCCATTATAAATTCCAAAGCTTCGTGGGTTCTCTGATGCAAAAACCATAGTGTTATGATAGTTTTCCTTAGAACAGTCAGTATAGGTAATAAATAGGTAGTATAGCCCCTCATGCTTTATTATAAAGGGAGATTCCATAGCGCCCCAAGCAGGGTTTAGCTCTGAGTCGGGTCCGGAGGTTAGCGCGTAGCCCTCAAAATACCAGTCAAGTAAATTTTCAGACCTGTAAAGACTAACACAGCTTTTCTTATCCTTAGTGCCCACAATATACATAAGAAAGCTGCCGTCATCAAGCCTTAAAACAAAATGATCGCGCAAGGAGGCAAGCGGTGGTTCTCCGTGTAGTCTAACTGCGTAATTATTCCACTCATACATATCAAAGGAAATTGAAAGCTTAGTAGGGGACGGACCATATAGCATATAGTAATATCCACCCTCGGAAATAACACAGGGCGCCCATGCAAGCTCGCCTCTGTCAATAACTCGCCATTGCTCCTTTAATGGTGCGTCAAGATTTTCTCCCACGCCGTGTGCAAAATATCTTTCATTTGGCGCACCACCAAGAAAGCTGGTTATACCAAAAAGATGTATTTTCCCGTTCTCGTCATAAGCGATAGAATGGTCGTTTACGTAGTTGCCTTGCTCCGTAGGCTTAAAAAGTATCTTGTAATCTCCACCAATATATGGTATTTTCATTACTTTATCTCCAATTCAATAATATCCAAAAGCCCATTTCCCACATATATAAAATAAAGAGGAAAGTTGCCACTTATATCTATATCACAGTAAGCATATCTCCAGCCCTCACTTGGCGCAATATCAATCCTGCCGGCTAAGGTGTCCCCACACATAATTTTTAGCGTTCCGTTGGGGGACGTGTGGCAATTTCGGTATTTTACTCCTATCCTTGTCCTACCCAAAAAATGAAAATATTTGTATCCAATTAAGGTGTTATCCCCAATCTCGCAAATAAAGCGTTCTCCATTTTTGGAAATAATATGTGGCAAGCACATATCAGTGCATTGTCCCTGTGGCATATTACCGTTTGTTAGATTGCAGCAAATAATAGCAGGGAACACTCCTTTTTTAAGTGGTCCGCCATTTAGCCCACAGCTTGTCATCTCCACCTGTGGAATAGTGCCGTCATTTTTTATCTCAATTTTTTCAGCACAAGCCTGTCGAGAAAGCTCCCTCTTGGTTGTATGCCTGTGATAAAAAACATACCACTCCCCATTGATAAGCTCAATACTGCCGTGGTTGTTGCCGGTTCGGTTTAGCCTGTCCTTAGGCAGTCTGCCGCCATATCCAATATCTCCGTTAGAAACAATAGTGCCGCCAAACTTAAAATCCCTGTCCGGGAAAGAGCTTGTTGCATAGCAAAGCTCGTTACAGTTAAATGAGGAGTATATAAAGTAGTATTTATTTCCTACCTTTCGCATGGAGCTTGCCTCAAAAAACTCGTGTCCCTCAAAATCCGTGCCTGTAAAATCCCTTGTCAAAATCCTTTTTGGCTCAGCCTTTACAGTTATCATATCCGAGCAAAGCTCAGCGCAAAACGGACCCATAATTCCGTCTGGATGCCTGTCAATTTCCTCTTTTGTTTTCTTGGAAATCGAGTATAGCCTTTCATACATTTCCTTACCACAATAGTCACGCTCAAAGGGCCACCACATACCATAGTAAAGCCTTATTGTGCCTTGGTCGTTCATAACGGCAGGGTCAAACAAAATACCGTAGTCAAATAGTGAGCCGTCCTGCCACCTTAAATGACCCAAAAACTCAAATTCACCCGAGGGAGTGTCGCATTTTGCCACACTTATAACAAAGCTACAATCCGGATAATCATTAGCCAAGGAGTAGTAAAGATAGTATTTTCCGTCGTTTCCTCTAACCACATCGGGAGCATACATGTACTTGTATTTTTCATAAAGAGGGTCCTTGCTTGCAGAGTAAATAACCCCCTCATATCTCCAGTCTGTAAGGTCGTATATTGAGGCAGAGTAGGTTACATAATCAAGCATACAAAAGGATGTGCCGTTTTCCTTGTCGTGAGAGCCGTAAATATAAACCCTGTCCCCAAAAACATGTGGCTCACCATCCGGTACATATTCATCAAGTGGTAAAAATGGATTAAATACCTGTGCCATACCTTCCTCCTTAGTCGTTTTTATCATTTTATCACATATAAGACCCTATGTTCAATACAAATCTTGCAAAAAAGTATAACTTATGTTATACTAACTATGTAGATTTCCTAACTAAGGAGTAAAAAATGGATTTTTCAAAGCTAACTAAATTACTTGACGAAATGCCAAAGCGTGGCATTCCATTTATGGATTTGGTTGTCACAAAGGACGGCAAAGAGGTATATAGACATCTGGTTGGCAATTCCGATTACGAAAACAAAAAGCCCCTTGAAAGGACAGACCTGTACTGGCTATATTCAGGCACTAAGGTTGTTACCTGCACCTGTGCGCTTCAGCTTGTTGAAAGAGGGCTTATTTCCCTTGATGACCCTGTATACAAATATCTGCCTGCCTTCAAAAATTTAAGGGTTAGACAGACACAGGGTGGACCAAAGCCTGCAAAAAATGTTATGACAATAGAGCATCTTTTTACAATGACCAGCGGTATTGGTCAAGACCACGAAAGCTCTCGCGAGTTCTATGTCGCAATGGGTAATCCTAATCTTAACACAGCAGATATTGTCAGCGCCTTTGCAACAGTTCCGCTTTACTTTGAGCCGGGCACTCACTACCAATACGGCTTTTCTCACGATGTGCTTGCTGCCGTTGTTGAGGTTGCCTCCGGTATGAGATTTTCTGAGTACGTAAAGAAGAATATTATTGAGCCTCTTGGTATGAGGGATACAGGCTTTTTTATGTCCGAGGAGCAGAAAAAGCGTACCGCCGCATGCTTTGCCTACAACAACGCAAAGGGTAGCAGTGTGCCAATTCCAAACCACAATCTTTTTTCAATGGCACCAAATTACGATAGCGGTGGGGCTGGGCTTTTCTCCTGTGCTGACGACTACATTAAGCTCCTTACTGTTTTAGCAAACGGTGGCACAACCGAGGATGGTGTCACAATTCTTAAGGACGAAACCATAAGAAAAATGGGCGAGAACCACCTGTGCGACGACGCTCTTGTGGACTTTGTAAACGGCAGGCTCCACGGCTACGGCTGGGGACTTTGTGGCAGAGTGCATATCAATCCCTTTATGTCTCTTTCCAAATCCGCCGTTGGAGAGTTTGGCTGGGACGGTATGGCAGGCTGCTTTGGTATGGTTGACAGAGAAAACAGGGTTGCCGCCTTCTATGGCATGCAGGTTATTAGCTGTTCATATTCCTACATTATTTTACAGCCACTTATAAGAAACCTTATTTACGAGGGCTTAAATTCATAAAAAAATAAGACTGCGATGCTATTCGCAGTCTTTTTTATTTTTTCTTTCAAGCCTTTCTATATACCTTACAAGCTTTGGCCTGTTATATCTTTGCATTATGACAAAAATTAGGTCAAAAAGTGAAGCGCAAACAGCTGTTATAATAAACACAGCAGGCTCTCCAAATGGAATTATAAATAGCATGGAAAGCAAGCTAAATACAATAATTACCTCATGGACAATCTCTGCCTGCGCCGTTGCCATAGCAATTTCCTGCCAGGTGTGCTTGCTTTTATCAAAGGTGTCGGGAGAGTAGGTGGGTATATGCTTGCCCCAACGCCTAACTCTAAGTAGCTTATAAATGCAGCCCTCGAATTTTCTTTCTCTGAACCACCATAAATTATAGTCAATCTTATTTTTGAAAATAAGGTTAATAACAAAGCCCACCAAAAGGCGCATTGCAAAATGGTAGAGCGTAACCCCCACGCTAATTAATACGGCAAGCAAGGTGCTATTTGGCACAAAATAATACCAAATAAACAGCCCGCAAAAGACAGCCGATAGCAGGGCGGTAATAATTTTCATTCCCCTTGCCATATTATTTGTCCTCTATGTATCCAAGATAGTCAAGCCAAATCAGTACATGTGAGGCAAAGCCGTGGTTACAGCTAGCGCCCGCTGTGTCGTTTTCCCAAAGCGTGCCTGTTTCCCTTGCCATATAATCAAAATAGCCACGGATATCTGTATCAAGCCTTTCCTTAAGCCCTGCACGCATGAGCAAATCACACCTTAAATAGTTGCCTATAAACGCATTTGAAAAATAAATGTCTTTCCATTTGTTGCTTTGCTTTCTTTGCGCACCAAAGTCGTTTACAAGGGTGTCCCAAAGCTCCTTATCCGTCTCAAAGTCAGCAACACCGGTATAAAAGGCATAGTATTGACAGGTTTCTGTTTGCTTTCCTGTTAAGGTTGCCTTGCCGTCGCTATCTATTGTTGCATTGTCGCAGAAGAATAAATTTGGTCTTGCCTCACGCCTTATTATATCCTTAAGAGCCTCAGCCTCGGAAATAAGGCTTGGGTCATCATAAAGCTTGCCAATGGTCCTTTTGAAAAGAGAATAAAGCATATTTGTCGGATAGTTTATATCCTGTGTTAGATTGTTGCATTCACTCCACTCAACAAAAATCCAACCCTTTAGCTTAGTTAAAAGCCCACGGTCGTTTTCAAACCCACGGAAATACTTAAGCAGGCTATAAATCCTGTCCCTCATAGAGGAAACAAAATCTATATCCCCGGTTCTTTCTAGATATTCCCCAAGCTCAATTACATACCACATAGCCCAGTTAGGTATAAAGTTGCCGTCTGGATGGTCAGCAGGGTAGCACATAGGTATCATGCCCTCTGGTACAAGTGGATATTGTGGATTCATAACAAAGTTAGAAAGAAACGAATGCTCAACACGGCTCTTACCGGTTAGAAAATGCTCAACACGTGATGTAAAAAAGCTATCACAAAGCCAGCCGGCACGCTCCCTCGATGGGCAGTCCATATAAATATCGTAGGTGTTTTGCTTAAATGTGTTTACACCGGCCTCGTAAATTCTCTTAATCTGTGGGTCTGCGTTGGATTTCAAGCGCTTTTTAATTTCACAGTCGTTAAATTCAGTAAGCACAAGCCCAGCCTTACTAATTTTTATTTCCCCACCTAAGGAAATTATGCTCATATACTTAAAGGTATAAGGCTCTGCTGTCAAAAGGGTGTATTTGCCCACACCCAGCTTGTAGCCGATTATGTTTACACATTCCAAACGTGCGTAGTCAACCCTGCCATTTGTCAAAACCTCATCAAAGCTAAGAAGCAGCAAGGTGTCCCTTGCGCACTCAACCTCAAGCCTTACAAAGCCGGTTAGGTTTGCACGCATTTCAAATGTAGCATACTCATCCGTTTTAAGCTCCCGGGATGGCACTTTATCTGCCTTAATAAAGTCGTATTTATCTAAAATTCCGGTAAGTGAAAGCTCAATATTTTCCGGTAAAAATCCGTGATAGCTTTTGCCTATACCATCAAGCCACCAAGGGGAAAAGTGGCGGGGAGTGTGGCTAATTTCAACTTTTCCACACTCAATATACCTAGTGCTTTCCTCGTAGGGCGAGCTGGGATAGCTGACCTCACGCTCAATAAAGCTATCAATGGATAGTGTGTCAAGCTCAAGGGGACTTGAAAAATCAAATTCAAGTGGCTTTTTCTTGGTAAAATCATAAACATCACAAAAGGTTCTCTGAAAAGCATACCTTTCAACATATTGTAGCCTTTGCTCATATAAATAGCATTGCCAAGCATCCGTGCCGGAGGCTAAAAAACACTCGTTTCCGTCAGTTAGCTCAGCCACAAAGAAAGCAGGCTGATTGATTAGATAAAAGTTGTTACAATGATAGCCGTAAACTAAAACAACAATCCTGTTTTCCTTTTTGGAGAGATATTTTTCAATAGGTAGTCTGTCAACGCGGTAGAACCCATGCCCGGCTCTTGCAGGACCGTGAAAAACGAAGGTGTTGTTTATAAACACCTGGTAGCTATTTTGAGCAGTTATGTTCAAAAACGTGTTCTTACCAGGCTTTACCGTGGCAGTAAATAGGGCAGCACGGTTCATCTCTCCAATAAGCGCCCTTGGCCAAACGGGCTTTGCCTTTGTAAAGCTTGTTTTCTTAAATAGCATTGATAATTCTCCCTTGCTTGGTTGTTACAATTATTATATCATAAAAGCAAACGCTTTGGCGTTTGCAACGTCGTAAGACGTAGCTTTTTAAGGCTTAGGCGCAAAAAAGCCCTTTAGCCATTATTGATGTAAGGTAATTTTATTATACCATTCAAATACAACAAAATCAATATAACACCATTGAAATATCATACTTAAAATGTTATAATATAGCCATTACTGTGGCAAGGAGGGAAATATGCTATACCAAATTAAAAACGGCGCTGTTGAGCTGGGTGCTAACAGGGTCATTTCAAATATTGATTTTGAAATCCGTGGCAATGAGAAAATTGCAGTTGTAGGCAGAAACGGCTGTGGCAAAACCACCCTTCTTAACTTAATTCTCGGCAAGGTTGATCTTACAAAAAAGGGGGAGGACACCACTCTTATTAAAAGTGGAAAAATCAAAATCGGCTACCTTAGTCAAGGGGCGTTTTCCAACCCTTCAAAAACAGTAGATGAGGAAATGAGGGGGACCTTTGCCCACATAATTCACAAAAAGCAAAGGGAAGAGGAGCTAATAAGCTTGCTTCAAGCCTCTGACGACCTTAGCCTTATTAAAGAGCTAAGCAGAATCCAAGAGGAGTTAGGTGGAGAGGACGGCTACTTCTACGAAAAGGAATATAATCTCCTCTTTACCAAATTTGGCTTTATGCCAAGTGACAGAGAAAGGGCGCTTTCTACCTTTTCGGGTGGAGAGCTTACCAAGCTTGCATTTGTAAAGCTGCTTTTGGAAAATCCGGATATTTTACTTCTTGACGAGCCCACAAACCACCTTGATATAAACACCCTTGAGTGGCTTGAGGGCTACCTAAAATCCTACAAAAAGGCAATCGTATTAGTTTCACACGATAGAATGTTCCTTGACAAAATAGTAGATGTGGTTTACGAAATAGAGCATGGCATAACCAAGCGCTATGTAGGCAACTACACCTCCTTTGTTAAGCAAAAGGAGGAAAACTACGAAAGGGAGCTGAAGGCATACAAAAAGCAACAGGCAGAGATAAATAGACTTGAGACACTAATTGAAAGATTTAGAGATACACCAACCAAGGTTTCAATGACCGACTCTAAAATGAAGCAGATTGAGCATATGGAAAAAATCGAGGAGCCAAAGCGCTTCGATTTGCGCACCTTTAAGGGTAGCTTTGTGCCAAAACGCGACACGGGTAAGGAGATTTTAACGGTTAAGAACCTGAAAATAGGCTATGATATACCCTTGGCACAGCTTAGCTTCAATATCTATAAAAAGCAAAGAATCGGTGTTATCGGCGGTAATGGTCTTGGCAAGTCTACCCTCTTAAAAACCCTGATGGGCAAGCTCCCTGCATTAGGTGGAGAGATAACCTTTGGCTATCAGGTTGACGTTGGTTACTTTGACCAGCAAATGATGCAAAACACAAGCAATAAAACCGTTCTTTGTGAGCTTTGGGATAGCTTTACTAAGCTTACAGAAACCGAGGCAAGGGGCGCACTTGGTGCATTTATGTTTACAGGCGATGATGTTTTCAAAACAGTAGACAAGCTTTCCGGTGGAGAGCGTGTGCGCCTTGCGCTTGCAAAAATATTGCAGGAAAAGCCAAATTTCTTGATTCTTGATGAGCCGACAAACCATATGGATATGATAGGCAAGGAAACGCTGGAAAGCATGCTGGAGTCCTTCGAGGGCACAATTTTATTCGTTTCCCACGACAGATATTTCATTAAGAAAATGGCAGAGGCACTTATTGTTTTTGATGGTAATGAGGCAAAATACTTGCCCCTTACCTATGAGGAATATTTGGAAAAACGCGACACGCTGTCCCCTGTTTTTGAAAAAAAGACAGTGGAAGAGCCTAAAATTGCAAAAGGTAAGGACGACTACCAAAAATCCAAGGAAAGAGCAAGGCAGGAGCGCAGGCTTAATAAGGTTTATGAGCTTATTGCAGAGGTAGAAAAGCAAATAGACGAAAAAACAAAAGAGCAGGGCTTAGAGGAAAACCAAAGCGATTTTGAAAGGCTTATGAAAATCTCCTCGGAGCTTGAGGAGCTTGAAAACAGACTTTTAGAATTGCTTGAGGAATGCGAGGCTCTTGAAAACGCATTAAAATAAGGTCGGAGAAGGCTCCGACCTTTATTTTTGTAAACTTTTACTAAATTTTATTGATTATGCGCCTAATATATGTTATAATTTACATGTAACGAAATCTTATGCGAGGAGATAAAAATGAAAAAGATTATTTTGGCACTTCTCTTGGTGCTTTCAATGCTTTTTGTTTTGATTGCCTGCGGTGGTGGAGATACCCCTCCAAACGGCGATACAACTGATACCGGTGGTGGCACACAAAACTCCGGCACAACCTGTACATCTCACGAATATGGAGAGTGGGAGGAAAAAATTGCTGCCAACTGTGTAAGGCCGGGTACGTATATTCAGCAGTGTAAAAATTGCTCACAGTATAGAACAAGGACAGAGCCAAAAACCGGACATACCGAGGTCATAGACGAGGCGGTTGCACCAACCTGTAAGGATACAGGTCTTTCCGAGGGCTCTCACTGCAGCGTTTGTAATGTGAAGATTAAGGTTCAAAACATCCTTCCAAAAACTGACGAGCATCAGAATACAGAGCTTATTAAGGTTGAAAAAACACCATCAATAGGCGCTTCCGGTAGCGCAGTGTTTAAGTGTAGTCTTTGCGGACTTCAAAACACAGAAAAGCTTCCGGCGCTTACCACCTCTGTGCTTTCAAGGAAAGACGTTTATGAAATTACCACAACCGAATATAACCCTGGTGAGGGTAACAAGTATAAGGTGCTTGACGGTAACAAGGAAACTGCCGGTATTTATAATGCCGGAGATGACTGGTTCGGTTATGTTGGCGACAAGCTTACAATCACTCTTTCCCAAGAGATGATTTTGAAGGACCTTTACATTTATACAGCAGGTAACTGGACAACAGGTACTATTACTGTAAAAAATGCTGCAGGTAAAACCGTTTTCTCTCAAAGCGTCAGAGCCAACGGCAGTGCTTACGGTGGTACTGGCGAAAAGCACACACTTTTCGAGGGTAAGTCTTATTCGGCTTATACTATTGAAATTAAGGTTACAGACAATAAAAATACATATCAAAACTTCAAGGTTGCCGAGCTTGAAATCAACGCCGCAAAGCCTGACACAAGGCTCCCACACAGCGCCCATGATTACAGGGAAATGGTTGAGGTTATGAAGGAGTCAACCTGTAAGGAAAGAGGCGAGGCGAATTTTGCATGCTTCTGTGGTGAAACACAAGGTTACTATTTACCAAAGGTTGACCACAAGTTTAACATAATTAAGGAGTCTACTCCTGTTACCTGTGAAGCAGATGGTGAGATCGTTTATAAATGTGAATACGGTTGCACTTACATAAAAACAACTACAATCCCACATAAGGGACACATTTACGCAAGGTTTAAGACTTATGTAAAGGCTCCAACCCTTTCTGATGGTGGTGAGGCGGTATATCAATGCATAGGCTGTACAAAAACAGACTATATAGATTTATCTCCACTTACACTTGAGCAGGTTAAATATCTCCGTGTTGACAGCATAACAAGTGACAGCGTCGTTCTTAAATTCAATGTATATAACGACCCGGTCAGCTACGAAATCAGATATAGCACCTCTGAAATAACAGAGGAAAATATTGATAGCGCAACCAAGCTTGATGCTACCGTAACAGGCACAGCACAGCTTAGCGCAACAATCAACCTTTCCGTTGGGCTTGACAAGTGCTACTATGTAGCAGTTCGCCCATATTATGGCAATAACTATGGCGAAATAACAACCATAAGACTTGGTGGCGATGAGATTATTCCTATTGACTACCATTCTGCAAGGGTTTATCACGGCGAGGTTCTTAATTCCTTTGCTAATATGTTTGACGAGCAGGGGGCTGAGTACCTAAACGGCACAAAAACTCCCGAAACATATCTTGCAAAGATTTTCACAGACGCAGATGATACCGTGCTTTATGGCTCTAACATTTCTCCAATTGTAGACCTTGAATATAAGCACTACATCAGCAAGGCATATTTATACTATGCCGAGGCAGGCAAGAGCGTAAAGGTTAGATGGTCCAAATCCCCTGTTGACTTTATGGCAGAGGATTCAAAGTGGGACGGCACATATACATTTACATCTGTCTCCGGCTGGAACGAAATTGCAATAGGCGAAGCAACAAGATATATTCAAGTTGTTTTCGTTGATGGCGATGCTCCTTATGAGATGATTGTTAAGGGCTATCAAAACGGCGATGGAGATAAGATTTCCACAGACAAGAGAGAGCTGCCAACCATTGGCGAAATGATGGGTATGTGTGGCTTTGTTGCAAGCGGATCCGGTAATACACCGGTTGATTCAGTTATTTGTGCAACAGTTCTAAGAGAATATCACAACTTCGGTTGGACCTACAACCTTGGCAGATATCCAAGCGAGGCTGCTGTATTCGAGGGCTGGATGGGCAACTTCGATATTTCCTATAAGGAATATTACGATGCCGGCATTAATGTTATCCCATGCTTCCAATGGAATATGACGGGCACAAATCTTTCAAACCAGGTTGGTGATGACGGCTTGCCACTTTATAGCGGCGGAGAGTATGTAAAGGGCAATTTCTGGAACAAGTTTGACCCTAACACCTTCTTTGAGTATGCTGACGCAATGTTTGCATTTGCAGCAAGATATGGTCAAAACACATCATCAAATCTTCTTAAGATTGTAAAAAATCATACCGTTAGCACACCAAAGGTTGGTCTTGGTTACATCACTTGGATGGAGCTTGGTAACGAGCCGGAGGGTAACTGGAACGGTATTCATAACTACTATTCCGCATATCAGCTGGCTGCACTTACATCAGCAGGCTACGACGGACATTGCAGAACAATGGTTGTTTCTGATGAAGCAGGCTACCACTTAGGTGTTAAGAATGCTGACCCATATATGCAGGTTGCAATGGCTGGTATTTCCGGTACAAGCAACGAGTATGTTGCGGCAATGATTTATTGGATGAAGGCAAATAGACTTGAT
Organism: Clostridia bacterium; assembly: GCA_017503285.1. GTDB lineage: Bacteria > Bacillota > Clostridia > Oscillospirales > CAG-272 > RGIG2000. The sequence goes on from JAFVTH010000023.1 coordinate 11,902, forward strand.
GGCAAGGTTGCCTTTGATGCATTCAATGTTCACCAATATATGAGCAAGCAGGTTACACTGCCAAACGGCAATATCGGATACGAGGGTATTTGCCCGGAGGAGGCTGACATTGTTGGCACACTTTCCCAGCTTGTTGAGATTAGAAACAAATACTACTCAGACAAAGAGGTTTGGATAACAGAGTTCGGTTGGGAAACTAACCAAAGCTATGGTACAACAAACGCAGCGCACGCATATGGTGACTATAATGGCAAGCAGGTTCAGGCTATGTGGCTCACACGTACATATTTGCTCCTTTCTGCAATGGGCATAGACAAGGCAACTATGTATATGTGCGAAAATACTCATAACGCAGTAGATGAGGAATCAGTTGGTAAGTTTGCAACCTCCGGTGTTATTGGCTTTAAGTACGACGAGTATGGCGAAATTGTAGAGTACAAAAAGGACTCCTACTTCTATCTCTACACACTTAAGAACACTCTTGGCAGCTATACCTTTAACCAAAAGCTTGAAGCATACGATGAAAATGTTTTGATTTACGAGTATGTAAACGAGGAAGGCAAGACTGCATATGCACTTTGGTGCCCAACTGCAAACGGCACACATCACGATGGCTATAAGCTGAGAATTGACGGCGAGAGCGCAACGCTTGTTGAGGCTGTTAACAACGACGTTGACGGCGTTAAGACAGAGCTTGAGCCGGATAGCCTCGGCTACGTGACCGTAAATGTTTCCGAAAACCCAATCTACGTTGTAGTAGACTAAGTTAAAAAAAGAACAGGCATACGCCTGTTCTTTTTTTGTCTGCATAAAAGAAAAAGTCGGACACGTGTCCGACTTTTTTAATATTTTAGCGGTATATCGTAAACAGAAAGCAGAGAAATGTCATTAAGTAATTCATCTGCACTCAGCTCTGTTTTTGCAATAATGCTATAAGGCTCTCTGTTTATCAAATCAAAATAGTTATCACTAAGCTGTATATCGTGATTTTCAAATGAAACCTGCACATTGTGTGTAAATACATCGGCGCTAAAGGAAAGCTTAACTCCATTTTCAACTCTTGTAGCATCAACCTTGATGCTTGGCTTTAACAGCTTGAAATATTTAGGTACACAGCCAAGCTCTGTGTTTCTTGCAAGCAGTGTGCCATCGCTGCTGTAAAGCTCTGCAAAGAAGTATGTATCCTTGCTTCCGTTAAAATCTTTATTTGAAAGCTCCTTAACGTCCTTTGAGGATAGCTTGTCCACAAAAACAGACACGTCCCCAAGTGAAATAGGTGTAAAATCGTTTTTCATAACGCCAAATTTTACATAACCGTCAAATTGCTCCATTGATTCATTAGCAACGTTTATGGTAATTATATCCCCGTCGTTAAATAGTCCCAATGAAACAGGCTGATAGAATTTTCTTGCAAAATAGTGCAGCGCCTTATATCTTCCATAGTAATCAATGCTGGACCAGGAGGCAACGGGCCACGGATCATTTAGCTGCCAGTAAATTGAGCCCATTGTATATCCACGGTTGCGTCTAAAATGCTCAACACCGTACTTAATGGCTGCTGCTTGATTTAGCTGAGATGCATAAACAGTAGTCTCTAAGTCCTTTGGCAGCTGATATCTTTCGGCAAGATATCTAAGTATCTTTACATTTCCGTGCCAATGCTTTTGATGGCGCTCCATAGTGTAGGAAAGGAGATTCCTTTCTTCCTTTGGGCAAAAGGCATCAATTGTTTTTATTGAAGGCAGACTTTCAAAGCCGTACTCAGAGCAAAAACGGAACTTATGCTTTCTGTATTCGTCAAACTCGCAGTTTCCGTTCCAAACATTCCAAAAATGCACATCTCCGCGTGTGAAATCCTGCGGGCTATCAAACCCACCGCCGGACGTTGGACTTGAGGGAGTGTATGAAATATATGGTGCATGCTCCTTGCATATCCTTGGTAGAATATCCTCGTATAGCCTTAGATAGTCACGGCGCACCTCCGGGTCGTGACCGTCTGCACAGTCCCAATTGCAGATTGCCTCTTCCATTTCATTGTTACCACATAAAATTCCAAGTGAGGCGTGGTGCCTGATTCTTTTAACGTTGTAAATAGCCTCGGAAATAAATTCCTCCTCCATTTTCTCGGTTAACCATACATTTGCACAGGCAACCATAAAGTCCTGCCATACAATAAGCCCATATCGGTCGCATAAATCGTAGAAATGGTCGCAGGGGTAGTAAGCGCCGCCCCAAACCCTTATGCAGTTAAAATTGGCGAAAATGCAGTCCTTAATAAGCCTTTCAAGACGCTCGTTTGTGTCACGGGCGATTAAATTATCCATAGGCACATAGTTTGCACCCATTGCAAAAATCTTAACCCCATTTACCTTAAAGCAAAATTCCTTTCCGTATTGGTCGTCCTCTTGACTTAGAGTAAGCGTGCGTAAGCCAATGGTCTTACGGCTTTTATCAACTACCGTGTTGCCTTTACAAAGAGAAATGTCAACATCGTAAAGCTCCTGCTTGCCGTAGCCGTTTGGCCACCAAAGCCTTGGATTTTCAATAATAATCTCGCCTGTGCCGTTTTCCAAAAGAATGCTTTTGTCTTCAACTCTTGCGTAAATATCATACCCATCTAAGCCGTGCTTAGTGGACGCAGAAACAGATAGTCTTACCCTGCCGTTTTCGTGGTGCTGTGTGATAGATACGTCCTCAAGCCTGTCCCCGTTATAGCAGTTAAGCTCCACATCACGGAAAATGCCCATATTCGGTAGCATAGGCGCCCAGTCCCAGCCGGACATATAAAGGGCTTTTCTTAAATGGCTTGCACCCTGTATAGTGTCGCCGCTTGTATACAGATGGTGGGCACTCTCCATTTTTTCAAAATAGGGTATAGGCGCTTTAAATTCAAGCCTAATTTCGTTTTTTGCCTTAGCAAGATGCTTAACATCATATTCATACATACGATGCATATTCATTACACTGTCTAAATGAGTGCCGTTAAAGTAAATATCACAAATAGTGTCAAGCCCTAAAAATTTAAGCTCAATCCTTTCACTCATAAGCTGCTCGTCGTTTAAGGAAATCTCGCTGTAAAAGGCGGAATCATATCTGGAAAGCTCTGTCAGTATATCCTCGTTTGCTCCATAGTATGGGTCATTTATAATGCCATGCTCAAGCAGTACACTGTACATATCACAAGGCGCAGAGCAGGAAAGCCCCTTGTTTTCCATAAAATCCATTTTCCAATTTTTAATAACCATAAGTGCCCTCCCAAATTGACTTATCTTGATTATATCATAAAACAAGCCCGCTTGCAATACCGCCCTTAATCATTTTTTGCTTAGAACTGAAACGAAAGAATATTCTAAGCTTGGAATAAAGCTTTTGGTGGGCGGTGGCAAAAAAGGTTGGGAAAATTTTCTCTTAAAGTGTTTTTGCCTTATTATGTTGAAAGAACGCAGACATTGTGATAAAATAGATTTAAAGTAATATGCTTGAGATGTTAATTTGAAAATATTGAAAAGGAGTGCCTATGAAGGTTTTAATTATCGGTGGAGTTGCTGGCGGAGCAACTGCTGCGGCAAGAATAAGAAGATTAGACGAGAGTGCGGAGATTATCATTTTTGAGCGCTCGGGTTATATTTCATATGCAAACTGTGGCTTGCCATATTATATCGGTGGCGTTATCGAGGACAAAGAGGATTTGACACTGCAAACGCCCGAGGGCTTCTATAGGCGATTTAGAATCAAAGCCAAGGTAAACCACGAGGTAACCGATATTGATGTAAAAAACAAAACCGTTTTCGTGACCGACCTGAAAACAGGAGCGAGCTTCACGGAAAGCTATGATAAGCTGATTTTATCCCCCGGTGCAAAGCCTGTTTTGCCCGATTTCTATACCGAAAATGAAAGAACCTTTACTCTCAGAACAGTAGAGGATACGCTGAAAATCCGTGCATTTGTCGAGCAAAATCAGCCTAAAACGGCAGTTATTATCGGCGGAGGCTTTATCGGTCTTGAAATGGCAGAAAACCTTGCCGAGCTTGGAATAAAAGCAACCATAGTTCAGCGTGGCAACCATCTTTTGCCACCCGTTGACTGCGATATGGCATCGTTTATTCACGCAAGCTTCCGTTACCACGGAGTAGAGCTGTTACTTAACAGTAGCGCAAGCAAAATGAGCATTACAGATAACAAGGTTTTGCTTGAGCTTGATGGTGGAAAGCAAATTAGCGCCGATATGGTCGTGCTTGCAGTTGGTGTTACTCCTGAAAATACACTTGCTAAAAAGGCAGGCTTGGAGCTTGGCTTAAAGGGCGCAATCAAGGTAAATGGCAAAATGGAAACCTCTGTCCCCGACATCTATGCCGTGGGAGATGCCGTGCAGGTAAAGCATTTTGTAACCGAGCATGATGCAGTAATTTCCTTAGCAGGACCTGCAAACAAGCAGGGACGTGTCGCTGCTGACAATATTTGTGGACTTGAAAGTGAATATAAGGGCTCACAGGGCTCATCTGTTATAAAGCTATTTGATATGACAGTGGCAACGACGGGAATTAACGAACAGCAGGCAAAAGCAAACGGCTACGAATACGAAAAGGTTATCCTAACCCAAAATTCCCACGCAGGATATTATCCGGGCGCAAGGACAATGACTCTGAAGCTGATTTTTGAAAGGAAGAGCCTTAAAATTTTAGGCGCACAGATTGTCGGCTACGATGGCGTAGATAAGCGCATAGATGTTATTGCAACAGCAATTCGCGCAGGCTTAAAGGCTGATTGGCTAAAGGATTTAGATTTGGCATACGCACCGCCATATTCCTCGGCAAAGGACCCTGTTAATATGGCAGGCTTTGTCGCTGAAAATATCAAAAACGGTGTGGTAAAGCAGTTTTATTATGAGGATATCTCCGCCCTGCGTGAAAGAAAGGATGTAATTTTGCTTGACACTCGCACTCCGTTTGAATATATGCGAGGTCGTGCAGAGGGCTTTATTAATATTCCGCTTGATGATTTAAGGGAGCGCATAGGCGAGCTTGATAAATCCAAAAAAATCTATGTAATGTGCCAAAGCGGACTCCGTAGCTATTTGGCAACACGAATTTTAATGCAAAACGGCTTTGATGCCTACAATTTCGCAGGTGGCTTTAGACTGTATAGCAGCATCAAAAACGAGGAATTGCTATCTAATAGCTGCTACTCCTGCGGTATGGATAAAACAGATAAATAACAATTTGACGGAGGAAGAAAAATGGCAACATTTATAATCGTTTCAGGATTAGGAATGCTGATTTCTATTCTCGGTATAATCAATATGACAGGCAACATATCCTCTCTCCATTCGTATCATAGACAACGAGTGACCGAGGAAAACAGAAAACCGTTCGGCAAGCTCGTTGGTTTAGGAATGCTGATTATTGGTCTTGCAATGATAGTGTTTGGCATTCTATTCTTGATTTTCGAGCAAACACTGCTTGAAGCCCTTGTTATTATCGGTGTGGTAGAACTGATTGCGAGCATCATTGTAGGAATGGTTATTAGCTTTTATGCAATGAAAAAGTACAACGGTGGTATATTTTAATCATCAAATTCCAATTTAACGAGGCAACATATATGAATGAAGAATGCTTAATTTGCACATCTCCGCTTGAATACCTTAGTGCTGACGAGGAAATGGAATGTGTGCTTTGCCACAAAAAGCAATACTGTAAAACAAGATGCGTAAAGGGTCATTTCGTTTGTGATGAATGTCATACAAGCGGAATGGATAGCCTAATTGCAATTTGTCTTAATAGTAAATCATCTAATCCAATTGAAATTTTGGAAGAAATGATGAGTATGCCCACTTGCCATATGCACGGCCCCGAGCATCATATAATGGTCGGCTCGGCACTTCTGACTGCATATAAAAACGCAGGCGGAGAAATTGACCTTAGCTCTGCGCTTAAAGAAATGCAGAAAAGAGGAAAGCAAGTGCCGGGTGGTGCTTGTGGATTTTGGGGTGCTTGCGGCGCAGGCATTAGCACAGGAATGTTTATATCCATCGCCTTGAAATCAACACCCTTGGCAGGTGAAGCATGGGGACTTTCTAACCAAATGACAGCAAGAGCACTTGAGTCAATAGGCAAAAACGGCGGTCCTCGCTGTTGTAAAAGAGATTCCTACCTTGCCATTATCGAGGCTGTCAAATTCACAAGCGAAAAGCTACATATAGATATGAAGCAAGCCCCCGTAATCTGTACTCGCTCACACTTGAATAATCAGTGCAGACAGGAAAAGTGCCCTTTTCATAAGGATATGGAAGATGTTTTGACAACGCACGAGTAACAAAGAAAAACACCCCAATCAAACCTACCTTAATGGTGGTTCGATTGGGGTGTTCTTGGAGACCTTGTTTGCTTGGAAACCGAACTATGTATTTCTACCGAGGAAATTTCCTCGGTAGTTTTTATTGTTACTGATTCATTTTCGTAGTTGAAGGTGATTACGATTTTGTCGTCGTAGAGAATAATGCAGTTGACCAATGAATCAACCAATTTCTCGCGATTTCTAAGGCTTGTCAGGTCTAAGCTCTTATACTTTTGAAGAGTGAAGAGAATAAATTCCTTAGTTAGCTTAGGTCGCCTTGCTTCTTCCTCGCGAATAGCACTTTGCAACCGTTTCGCGTCCTCTTCAAGCTCTTCAAGTCGAGCCTGTGTAGAGCTTGTAACAACGCCTCTTTCAATAGCCCTGACAAGATTGTCAATAGACCTTTGCGTTCCTCTTAATTGCCCCTCTAAAACGGCAATAGCATTCTCATCGCACTTGTATAGGTCCATAATTGAATCGGCAATCTTGTTAAGCATCGCGTCATCCATTAAGAGCTCCATAATCTTGCCAATAACAAGATCCTCAATCCAAGACTTTTTAACAGCCTTCTTGTCGCATAGACGCTCCTTTTTATTGTAGCACCTGTAATAGCGATAAACCGTTCCGTTGCTCTTTTTAGCACAATCTCCGTGCATCATCGCCTTGCACTTGCCACAGAATAATTTAGTGCCAAGAATATACTTCTCCTTAGCACGGAATCGCCCTGCAACTTTGTGGTTTCTTTCGTGCTTTTTGTTAACCCTGTCAAATAACTCATAGTTAATCAAAGCAGGAAAAGCATCAGGAATAACAACATCACCATGAAAGTATTCACCAATGTAGTGCCTGTTCTTGATAATGTTCCCAATAGAATTGCGATTAAATGGTCGCCCAACACCATTTTTGATGCCACGCCTGTTTAGGTCGTCAATAATGTCAACCATTCTGTCGCCATTATCATACCTTGTAAAAATCTCCACAATGATAGGAGCAGTTTCAGGATCAATTTGATAATGCCGTTCCTCATCAATCTTAAAGCCAAGAGGAACAATTCCACCATTGTAAACGCATTTGAGAGCATTTTCCTTCATACCTCTTGAAACCTTTTCTGAAAGGTCAGCAGAGTAGTACTCAGCCATTCCCTCAAGCACAGCCTCAAGAATAATTCCCTCAGCACCCTGAGAAATTGCCTCAGTTGCCGATATAACACGCACATCATTCTTTTTAAGAAGCATCTTGTATCTTGCCGAATCATAACGGTTGCGAGCAAACCTGTCAAGCTTCCACACAATGATAACATCAAAGCCATGCCTTGCACTGTCCTTAATCATTCGCTGAAACTCAGGACGATTGTCAGTCTTAGCCGAATAAGCCCTGTCAATGTAATGCCCAACAATGGTAATACCATTCCTCTCAGCATAAGCAGTATTCTCACGAATCTGCCCCTCAATCGACTCCTCGCGCTGATTGTCCGAGGAGTACCTCGCATAAATAACACCTCTCATCTTTCCACCCCCTTCCAAGGTGTCCTGATTGTAACATACATTCCAAACAATTGCAACCCCAAACTGTCGCATTTTTGGTACATCAGTGCTTCTTGTCAAACTTTCTCAAAACTTTCTCAAAATTCCACCCAAAATAGAACTCCCAATCACCAACTTTTGCTACGCAAAACAAAGATATAAGAAAACTTGAAAAGAAATGAATAGTATGATATAATTTTGTTTAAAGTTGTAAATATTTTAATTGAAAGGAGATTTAAATGGCGAATCGTACTGAACGTATTGGCGTAAATCATTGTGGAGAAATTGCTGAACGTAACAAATGGATGTTTAGAGAACAACCAATTGATGATGTTGGTATTGATGCTCATATGGAATTCACGGCGCCGACTGGGGAATCAAAACAACTTATTGCATTACAAATCAAATCTGGATCTAGCTGGTTTAGTGAGAAAAAAGAAGGTTGCGTTGTTTTCCGAAGCATAAACGAAAGACAATACAATTATTGGACTATGAATTCGTTGCCCTGTATTCTTGTTTTATACAATCCTGATGATAATATGTGTATTTGGCAAAAATTAACCAAAGAGACTATCGAAAGAACTAGCAAAGGAAAGGGTTTTTTGGTCAAAGTTCCCTTAACTCAAATTTTTTTAGATGATGCTTCAAATAAGCAACTTCTTTCGTTTTCAAATTTACCTCAACATATTACAAATTACAACTTTCTATTATCTCAAAAAAAGTTCATGCAAATTATCCAAGAAGGCGGAGAAATTAAACTGCATGCAACCGAATGGATACATAAAAGCAGTGGAAAAGGCGAAACAGAGCTAATTGTTGATGACGGGAAAAGCATTCAAAAATATTCGTATCCATATTGGTTTCCTTATACACCTTATACGGATGTTTTTCCAAGGCTATTTCCATGGGCGAATTTTTTAGCAGATGAGGATTTTTTTGAAGAAGATGACAAATATCATTGGCAGGAATATCACTGCTATTATGATAAAGAAGATGGGGAATGGTTGGTTGTTGGAGATACATTTGACGAATTCCGAAGAAAATTGAATCCAATGAGAAGTATTCTTCATTCAGGAGAAGTTGCGGAATATATGATGAAACTAAGCTTGAATGATTTAGGCAAAGCTTTCTTAAGTGTAGATGAATTTGTATCGCAAAAACAACCTTATGTTGGTACAAGACCAAATGGAGAAGAAGATATATGAAAAAAATCAAACTTAATGATGTGAAGAGAAAAGGACCAGGAGAAGAATATGCACTTGATCCTACTGAAAAATATGTAATTAACTATGAAGAAGAAATGGATTATCAAGCAGCGACGGTTGCGGCGTTTAACATAATGGGACCGCCTCCTGCATTGAAAAATTATCATGCGTGGTTGTTTGAAAACGGATTCAATGTAGAAATGCCAAATCCTACAAATGAGTTTGTTGCTCCATATTATGGCGTAAAGCCATTATGGAAGACACCTTATTCGCAAGGGATTGTTGTGAAGGTAGAGAATGATGATGACTATTTTATAGTTATGGAATGTAGTAATAAAAACAAAGGATATAAGTATGCAAAGATTATTCTCACTTTAGGTGGATGTATATAAAATACTAAGCCGTAATTTTTAATATAACATTGGGTAATCAAATATCAGCCAAGCATGCTTTTGTGCTTGGCTGATATTTGATTTTCTTTGTACTTTACATTAAAGTAATACAAAAGGCAGACTTGCATAAAAACAAAACATTGTTGTGAGCGAAGAATTCTATCAAAATACAAATGCTTTGGTATATGGAATTTATAATTCTTAAAAACATCAAATGCAATTTGCGAAAATAGAAAAAATTAAAAGTTCGTGTAATTTATTTCTTCAAAAACCTTGCTTTATGTCGAGAAATGATATATAATATATCATGTATAAAAATAATTTTTATGAGGTGGAAAATGGCAGCTAGCTATAAGAAACTATTCAAACTACTAATCGACAGAGAGATGAAGAGCAAAGACCTTGCCGAAAAAGCAGGCATCAGCCCAGCAACTCTTGCAAAAATGAAAAAAGACGGTGCAACCGTCTCTAGCGACGTCCTCGTCAAAATCTGCACAGCCCTAGGCTGCACAATGGATGACATTGTGGAAATCGTTCCGTCTAATTGAGATGTCAATGTCAAATGAATTGTATTTAAAGGCTGCTTTTCAAAGATTAAATGATGCACTTGATATAGGTGATTCTGAGAAAATTGAAAAAGCAAAGTGCGATTGTATTTTTGAAACTACAAATTTTTTTGAAGCAGCTATTGTATATGTAACGCTGGAACAATGTGGATATCATTTTGATTTTGGTTCATACACGATACCTAAGGGAACAATTTTGTATCGTATCCGAGAGTATAAAGAAGACACAGATTTTTCAAAACCATCAGAATGGGCACCACCTCCTCATCGTCCAATGAATAGAGCTAATCGAGAAGGCGAGAAGGCCTTATATTTAAATGTTATGGAGGCAGGGTGTCTATTGGAAACGCATATTGCGGAAGGAAAAAAATATGTGTTAGGCACATACGAAGTCACAGAAGATATTGTGGTGGGTGGATACATGTCTATTCCGAATGGGAACAAGCGTTTATTAAGCATAGGAATTGCACTTAATGCTATTTTGATAGCTCCATCAAGAAACGAAAGAAATAAAGAGTTGTTTGATTTCCTCGATGCTTTCTATGGAGAGGTTGTTCCGGATGATATTCAATGGGATGATATTATAAAGAATAATTTTTGGTTGCCTTTTAAGCTGGCAGTAATGAATAGGCGAGAAGAGTATCATAATGTTACGAATGTCTTATGTGACATATTAAAACGAAAGTGCTCGGATGGAGTTAAGTTTAGCTCATGTTATATGCCTGTTGAAACAATTGGAATTATTAGCAATTGTTATAATCTTGCGCTGTATGAAACTGGAATTCAGAAGCTAAAGTTTATAAAGCACGAAATAAAAACAAACTTGAAGAAGGATTTCACAAGCACGAATGTGGCTAAATTAATACTTCAGAAAAAATCGTAAGATATTTAAAAAAGGGGTGCGATAGTGTCAAACCAATTCTTAACCAACTACACTGAGATAACATTTCTCGATAAAATAAAAGACAATTTGCGCAGGTGCAAGTCGTTTGCATTTTCGGTCAGCTTTATAAAAAGAGCTGGTCTAGTTTTGCTATTCAAAGATATTGAAGCAGCGGTTGAACGCGGTGCAAAAGGTCGCATAATTACTTCTACATATCAAAATTTTACTGACATAGAGTCGTTAAAAAGCTTTTTTGCACTTCAGTGCAAAAACGAGAACTTTGAATGTCATCTTGATTATGAATGTTTTAGAGATAATAAAAATTATTCCACTATTGGATATCACTCAAAAGGATATTTGTTCGAGTTTGACGATTGCTGCGAATTAATTGTGGGCTCGTCAAATATTACACGCTATGCACTTCTAAAGAATATAGAGTGGGATGTTGTTGTAAGCGAAAAGACTCCAGACGTGTACGAAAAAGCTATGCAAGAGTTTGATGAGAAGTGGTCGCAAACTCATCTCTTAAACACAGAAATCATAAATCTATATTCAAACAAGCTCAATTTTGCTATCGAACGTTGGGATATGGATTACGACATTGTAACAAGCAATATTAAGCCCAATTTCATGCAGAGAAAAGCACTTAAAGAGCTTAATCGTTACAGAGCAGTAGGGACAAGCCGTGCACTCGTTGTAGCGGCGGCAGGAAGTGGTAAAACATATCTTGCAGCTTTTGATGCTCTCAATTTCAATCCGAAGCGACTATTATACATAGTTCACGAAGGTTCGATATTAAAAAAATCTCTTGAAACATTCGTTGATGTATTCGGAAATAACGTTACTTATGGAATTTTCAGCGGAGAGAGCAAGGAAATGGATGCAGACTTTGTATTTGCAACCAACATCACAATGTGCAAATCTCTTGAGCTCTTTTCCAAAAATGAATTTGATTACATAATCATTGACGAATGTCACCACGCTACAGCCGAAACATACAAGAAAATCATTGGCTATTTCGAGCCTGAATTCTTACTTGGATTGACTGCTACTCCTGAACGTATGGACAATCAGGACGTGTTCGATTTGTTCGATAAAAATGTTCCTTATGAGTTGCGTTTGCGTGATGCGATTATAAATGACCTTGTCGTGCCATTTAAGTATTTTGGAATTCGTGACCAATTAGTAGATTATGGACTCAGCAAAAGCGAAGAACGCAAAATGATAGCACAGCTTGCAAGCGAAGAGCACGCAGATTTCATATCCGCTCAGATAGAAGCGCATAGAGGAAAAGGAAAACTTAAAGCGCTTGCTTTCTGTCGTAATATCACGCACGCAAGAATGATGTGCGAAGCGCTTGGCGAAAGATATAAAACCGCCTATTTAACAGGACGAAACGATATTGGAGAGCGTATTCGTGCATATAACGATTTGCAAAGTGACGACGCAGAACTCGAAATATTGTTTACTGTTGATATTCTTAACGAAGGCGTTGATATTCCTGGCGTAAATATGGTGTTATTCCTTCGCCCAACCGAATCTTCAACAATATTTATTCAGCAGCTCGGACGCGGATTACGTAAGTACGATAACAAATCCTATGTAACTGTTCTTGATTTCATCGGAAACAGCTACAAGAGAAGCGTTCAAATTGCGTTTGCGCTTGGAAGCCTTTCTAAAAACTTCATTATGGAAAAGAAACTAATGCAGTCTCTTGTTCGTGATGATTTTGAAGCGCTTGGGCTTAAAGAATACGGCGTCGAGATTAATGTTGATGACCTTAGTAAAGAAGAAATTATCAACTATATCGAAAACGAAAACTTCAATAGCCTGTCCTATATGAAGCAGGACTATTTTAACTTCAAAAAATATATCAATTCGGAGTTTTATCCGAAACACATGGATTTCTTAAACAACGATTGTGCTCCAGATATGTTAAGATTTATGAGCATTAAAATCGATGGTAAGAAAACCGTATCATATTATAATTTTCTACACGGAATAGGAGAAGAAAATTTGCCCACATTTAGTGAAAAACAAATACTGTTTGTTAACTATCTGTCTGCAATGCTTCCGCTTGTTAGAAAACATGAATACTTGATATTTGATTGTTTGACAAGAGGAGTGTCTGATATTTCAGATATTAAACTGTTCCTTGAACAAAACATAGAAAACTGTAAAACAGCTGAAATTGAGCATGCTATTCACTATATGTGTCAGAGCGGATTTGTCACAAAAACAGGAAACACGATTTGCTTGAATATTGATATTGATAGTGAGTTTGAAGAATACGTAAAAGACTTGATTTCATATGGATTAACTCGCTATTTGATTGATTTTGGTGACACAAATGATTTCAAACTATGGCAGAGCTATCGCATGGATCAAGTTCAAATGAAGTTCCTTAAAAACCCACAGCATAATCAGTTAGGAACATATTATTACGATGACGAAGTCGTAATATTTGCATCACTAAAGAAAGACGCATCTATCGAGGAAAGATTAAACTATAATGATAAATTCCTTGAACCAAGCTTATTCCAATGGGAAACCATGGCTGACGTGTCAGATTCTGATATGCAGAAACTAAAGAATAGTAAATTAGCACATTTGTTCATAAGAAAAGTGTCTGCAGAAAATGGTATAGTGTTGCCGTTTACATACGTAGGCACAGGAAAATTAACAAACCCGCGTAAGCAAGTAAAGTTCGATAACAAGAAGGGAAAAGATGTTGTTACATATCTTTTCGATATTCCTATGGAAAATGAACTTCCTGATTACTTGCAATACGATTTTGGACTAACGAAATAAGGAAAGAGAAATGGTTGAAGTAGTAGCAGCTCTTATATGGGATAAAGAAAAATTTATGATATGCCAACGACCTGCAAATAAAGCAAGAGCGCTATTATGGGAATTCGTTGGTGGTAAGGTCGAGCCAGGTGAAACAAAAGAACAGGCACTTATTCGTGAGTGCCAGGAAGAATTAAATATTCTTCTTTCTGTCGGGGATGTATTCATGGACGTCGTTCACGAGTATCCAGACCTGACTGTGCATCTAACATTGTTTAATGCGACTATTTTAAAAGGCATTCCACAAAAGTTGGAGCACAACGATATCCGCTGGATAACACCAAGCGAAATTCCAAACTATAAGTTCTGCCCGGCAGACAAAGATTTTTTAGATAGTATAATACATTTTTGAAAACAAACATTGAAACGGAGCAAGAGATGGATATTTTGAATCAAATTTCTAAAGCAATTAAAGAAGCTAAATGGCTTGAAATTTCATATCAAAATAAGCAAGATGAGAATACTCAGTATTGGATTGCTATTAAAGATATTGATTCTAAGAGTAGAAAACTTAAAGTTGATATGTTCAATCATACCAAATCTATGAACTCTATAGAAACTGAAATATCTTTTGATAGAATTAAAAGTGCAAAGGTGCTAAATTTTTGCTCATATGAAGATGCGAGCAAGCTTGCAGAAAAAATAGAATCCAATCTTGATGCGTATCAGTGGTTAAATTATGATCATTTCAACCATAATGTGTTGAATTATTATGAAGAATGCAATTTGCTTGATGCTGATCCGATGCAAAAAGATTATGCATTAATTGAAGGTGTAGATTTGTTGAGCTTAAGGAAAAACAAAGCGTACAAGCTTAATGAAGAACAAATGGAACAAATAATAAAGCAAATCTACCATTATGACATTAAAAAAGCATCAAATTCTCATTATTCACTTGTGATTAACTGTTTTTCTATAGATTCAGGAAAAAACAAATTTGTTATAGCTTATCACAATGTATCTTTTGACCCAAGCCAAAAGTCATTGGTATTGGATAGAAGAGTGAGTTTTAATAAATCATTTTTAATAGAGGGAAGAAAGCATTCGTTATTTAATTATGTAAATATGGATGTAGATGAATTTATAGAGACTTTCGAAAAAAATTATCATGAATATCTGGAAGTAATTCAAGAGAACCTTAAAGGTAAAGAAATTATTAATACTCGACCCGATATGATGATTTTGCAACGTGAAATGACTGTGAATTTAGTAGAAACATATAACGCGATTGAAAGCAAATATCAAGAGGGAAGTTTGCCAACACCGCTTAAGTCATTTTTTGGAAATATTAGCAAAAGAAATAATGTCAGAAGAAAAGAACCATCTCTGATTATATACGATAAAAGAATAAATATTAACCAAATGAGAGTTCTTTATAATGCAATGAAATATCCAGTCACTTATGTTCAAGGCCCTCCTGGTACTGGAAAAACGCAAACTATAATTAATGTCGTTTTAAGTGCTTTCTACAATAACAAAACCATGCTAATTTGTTCTTCCAACAATAAGCCTGTTGATGGAATAGTAGAAAAACTTATATTTTCATACAAGGAAGAAACTATTAATTTCCCATATCTAAGGCTTGGAAATATAGAGGATGTGAAAAAAGCGACATTAAGGATATTGGATTTGTATAACTATGCAAAGACAACGTCTAAGCAAGCACAAGAAGAGAAACTTGAAAAAATAAAAGTAACATCGGATAATAAAAATGCTAAGCTAATTGAACTTTTGAATATTCAAGAAAAAAGAGTTGAAATTGAGAATTGTCTTGATAATGCCCAACGGTTTATTAAGTCATTTGGAAACAATCAAAATAAAATGATTGACGCAATTAATAAAAGCGTAAGAGAGTTAAAGGGAGAACTTCACAAATTGCCAGAAATAAGCAACGAGGAAGTTACTTCGCTTTTTGTTCCACTTCAAGAAAACTTTAGACTTTCTCAATTTTTGTTTTTTAAGTCGTTACAATATATTGAAAAGTTAAAGAGGGATAAATATAGAAATTTAATAGATATTTGTTCAATAAAAGATGACGATCAAAGAGCGACTGAGTTTAATTCTTGGATACAGAATGACGATAATATGAAGTTACTTTCCGATGTTTTCCCTGTTATCTTTTCAACCAATATTTCATCAAGAAGGTTAGGAACACCTAACTTTATGTTTGATTTAGTTATTATGGATGAAGCTGGACAGTGCAACGTTGCAACAGCGTTAATTCCTATAGCTAGAGCCAACTCTTTATTGTTGGTTGGAGATCCTAACCAATTAAAGCCGGTTATTACTTTAGAAGAACAAACAAATAGAGATTTGATGGCTAAGTATAATGTTCCTGAACAATATAATTATAAAAATCACTCTATTTTGGATGTAATGTTGAAAAATGATAATATATCAAAATACATATTGCTTAAATACCATTATAGATGTGGCAAAAAAATAATCGGTTTTTCAAATCAAAGATATTATAACAATTCATTAAATCTTTCTTCTGTAAGAAGTGTAGGTGAATTGGAACTGATGGATGTTAAAAATAAGAATGTTAAACAAAAAAACCAAGCCTTTGAAGAAGCTTGCGAAATTGTAAAGTATATTGAGAGAAATAGTTTAACTGATGTATTTATAATTACTCCGTTCGTTAATCAAAAAGAATTAATAACCGATTTGTTAAATCAAAAGGGAATAGAAGGCGTTGGATGTGGAACTGTGCATTCAGCTCAAGGTGCCGAAAAAGGAACAATTATTTTATCGACAGCGTTGTCTACTAAAACAAGCAAAAGAACATTTGAATGGCTCAAAAACAATGAAGAACTTATAAATGTTGCTGTAACTAGAGCAAAAGATAAGCTTATTATTGCTGCTGATACAGAAGTTCTAAATGTGTTGTCCGATGACAACAAAGACGATTTGTATAATTTGGTTGAATATGTTAAAAACAACGGCCAAATATCGGTTCCTCCAAATGAATCTGTTACAATGGAAATAGGAAGTTCTAACGGAAGTCAAGTTGAAGATGAGTTTTATAAGACGCTCTCTCATTTTTGCTCTTGCCACAAATCATTTGATATTGAAAGGAATGTAAAGCTCAGTAAACTGTTCAAGGGTGAGGCTGAATTTGTTAATTCCAACAAGGAATTTGATTTGGTTTTGTATGAAACGGGATTTTTAAAGAGAAAGCCAAGCATTGTTTTTGAAGTTAATGGAGGGGAGCATTTTGGAGTAGTTAGCAGAGAACACTCCGATAGAGCTAAAATGGAAATTTGCAAGCAAAAAGGCATTAAATTAATAATTATACCTAATTCGTTCGTGAAGAACTATGAGTATATTGTAGATATTATTATGTCTTCTAAAAATGCGGAAAACCCGATACAATTAACGCTATTCGAGTCTGTTTAAACGATATTAACAACGTATCCGAAATGATGTTAAATGATAGCGGAGATTACATAATATATTTATACGTTTAAATAGTTAGTAAGGTAGGAGGAGTTCACTATGTCTACATTTATATCTAAGCCGACATCAAGCGAGGCACATGAGTTGATCAAAAATTTTTTTGATGGAGATGAAACACTTATTAAAACTTTTGACATTGTAAGTGAGCACATGCTAGGCTTGGATGATCAGGTGATTTTAAGAGGTAGTGAACATGTAATTGGAATCAGCAAAGAAAATGAGCGTTATAGGTTTTATGTTAACAAAAGAGAACGCTATTCCATAAAATACAAAAATTGGGACAAACCAGAAGATTTTGATCCTCAAAATGTTGAAAAGTATTTTTCAGAAAACATCAAGTGTAATGAATATTTTTCAAAAAATCCAAGCGAATGCACAATAAAGAAAGTATCTACTAAAAATAAAACGAATACGAATGGCAGACAATCAAGAGAAGAGGTTCTCTTAGAGTTGTGGAAACCCATAAAAGAAAAAGTAAAAGTATCTATTGAAACAGAACAAAAAATCGACTTGGATTATAGCCATGTAATATATTTAAAAATCATTGATTTGTTAGAAAAAGCTTGCGATGACAAAGAAATTATAACATCTCGAAGCAAAGATGTTATAAAAAATAGAATATTATGTAGTTTAAAGCTCACGTTACAACAACTTGGAGAAAACCATGATTTATCGAGAGAACGGATTAGACAAATAGAAACCAAATCATGGAAAAAGCTTAGCATGGGTATTTATTGTTCTAAAAAGGAATGTTTTGTTTTATATAGAGAGCAGTTAAAAAATTTGATTTTAAGCATACCATCCAATGTGCTTATAACTACTTTGGCGATAATAAGATTAAAGAATCAACTTATTGGTGATTGGTTAATTATGATATCGAATCCCATCAATTTGGATGACTTTAGCGAAATTGTAAAACGAGAAGAGAGCGGTATTCCTAAAAATAAATCTGTGCAAAATTTGGATTTTAAACATAGTAAATTGAAAGATTTAATTGATATAGTTGAGTATGTTTCTGAAAATCAGAAAATAACAAAGTCGGGTAAAAACTATAATACAAAATGCCCTATTTGTGGAAATGAAAAAACATTAGTGATATTCCCGGAGACAAAATCTTTCTATTGCTTTTCTTGTGCAAATGGCGGCGACATAATAACTTATGTAATGAAGAGCAAAAATGTTGGATATCTTGACGCAATTGACATTTTATCAAATTATGCAAAAATTGATTTTCAAAAAGAAGAAAGATACAGCAAATCAAAATTAATGCGAGAAGCAGCACTCTATTATCATTCTCAGCTTCGAGAGAATAAATTTGCAAAAACAGCTGTAAACATTTTGCATTCTTGGGGAATAAGTGGTAAAACTATTGTTCAACTTGGTATAGGTTATCATGACAAATCGCCTGATTGTTTTAAAAAACATATGGTTAAGAAAAAATCATATACTATGGAGCAACTTGAGGATGTGTTTCTGGTAATGAAATCTCAAAATGGTACATATTGCGATAAAATGCGCGACAGCATTATAATCCCAACAATTAATTCTGATAGTGAAGTTGTAGGTTTTGATTTTTATGTTATAGGTCAAGAAAGACTGTATAGATATCCAAACACTGAAACTTTTCAAAGAGGAGAAAATTTATACTCATACAATCTTGCTTTAAAATCCAATAAAAAAAGCGTAATACTTGTAACAAATTACGAGGACTATTTCTACTTGGTTGGAAAAGGAATTAATAATGTAGTTTCAACATATTTACCTAAGATTACCAAAGAACAATTCTCCTTGTTGAAAAACAAATTTAAAGTAATTATGATTTTAACAAATCAAAATTTTAACATTGCTGAGTGTAGAATTTTTTGCAATAAGAATAATGTATATTGCGATGCTTTTGATATTCCAAATGAAGTGTCCGTAAAAGAGTATATTGATATTCATGAAAATGAAATAAAAGAGAAAATAGAAACATACGATTCATTGTGAAGAAATATTCAAATTATTAAAAAATTTATAGATGAAAATACAAAGAAAAAATGATTAAAGAACTAATACACGATCCAATATTTTTGGCTCAAAAATCAGAAAACGCAACAATAGAGGACAAGCAAGTTGCAATTGACTTGCTTGATACTCTTGTAGCACACAAGGATAGTTGCGTTGGAATGGCAGCCAACATGATAGGCGTTAAGAAGCGAATTATCGCCTTTGATAATAACGGTGAGTACATGGTCATGTACAACCCTGAAATCATCAAAAAGAGCGATCAATACGACGCAGAAGAGGGATGTTTATCCCTTCTCGTTGGTCCACGCAAATGTAAAAGATATAAAACCATCAAGGTTCAATATCAAAACGAGCAATTTCAGCAACGAATCAAAACATTCACTGGCTGGACAGCTCAAATAATTCAACACGAAATAGATCATTGTAATGGAATCTTGATATAAAATATTGTAGAAGAACTAAAAGGAGGTTATAGAATGTGGTATAAATGGCTTGTTTTTGTGATTGCCTTTTTACTTGTTCCTATCGGAAGTTATGGAATGAAAAAACTTTGTAAAGAAAAAGTTAAATTTAATGAAAAACAAGAAAAAGATTTCAATGCCAAATTGCGTCTAGGAGTAATATTCTATTGGTTGATAGATTTGTTTTATATGACGTTTATCATTCATAGTCTTGTTTTTAGATTCGTTTTTGGCGGAATAATTATTTTAATGGTGTTCTTTAACTTATCGAGAGCATTTTTGAACAACAAAGATCCGAGGTTTAATTTTTGGTTGTTGCAAGATTTTTTGATAGGCGTTTTTATGTCTATATATCTAATTTACATAATACCCGATCAAAGCTTGAAGGATGTTGTTATTCCTGTTGTTTCAGCAGTTTTTGGAGGGCTAATTACTCTTGTGGGCGTTGCTTGGACTATTAGGCACACGCAAAATGAAAGAAAAAAAGACGAAATTCAAAAAGCAAAACCAATGTTTAGTTTCAATATGCTTTTTAAACCTCAAGATACTAAGAGTGCGAAAAAAGTTTGTTTTGATAATTGTTATGAAAGTTATAAATGCGTGCTTATAGCTGAAATAGAGAATTCGGATCATTCTTTGTTTAGCATTGAAAGAGTATTTCATGACAATAAATGGTGGGAACTTGAAGCAAATAAGGTTGTTTTACCTAGCAAGACAATTTACTTTGAAATTAAATTTGAAGATATAAATAATCTTTTTATAGAAGTGAAAGATGCCTTGAATAACGCATATTATTACGAACTAAAAGCAATGTGCTTGGCACTTATAAATCCGAATTCAAACGATATGCCATTTGTGCATACGATTAGAGAAATAATAGAAATTTCTTATTATGATGTGGAAAGAAAAATAAATAATATAGATCTAAATAAATAGCATAATTTGCTCAGTATTATTGTATCGACAGTTAATATTGAATGTATGTTTAAAAAGTTCTGGACTTTTGAAACTTTGTGTGATATTGTGATGTTACCAAACAAAGGAGGTAGCATTATGATATTAGAAGCGTTGAAAAATTTGTATCCAAATGCGAGTGAAAAGGTGCTTATAGCTGTAAAGGAAGATCTTGAAAAACTTCGTGGAAAGCAGGTAAGCACAGTGGAGCTTGTAGATTGGATGGACAAGCTTGTTGTAGCACACACAATTAATGAAGCATTAAAAATAGAGGACGATTCAAAGCCGACCTGTGTCGGTAATGAGTCGTCCTTTGTTTATGTGGAGGACAGTGATGAAATCAATGATTGATGAGCTGTGGTATGGAAATGTATCTCCAATGGATGATACTCGAAATAACACGGAAGAAATGAAGGAGCTGATGAGCTACATAGCTCGGCATCAGGAAGAGCTAATGGCAACACTAACGGACGAGCAGAAGGCGATTTTTGAGAAGTTCGATGACTGCTGGAGCGAATACGCAAGCAAAGCAGAAAAAGCGATATTTTCATACGCCTTCAAGCTCGGAGCAAGGCTAACACTCGAAACACTAATGAATTAAAAAAGGCACGGATTCCGTGCCTTTCAAGATTTGATATACAGTAAACAAATAAAGCTGTATAAATATGTATAAAACAGTTGAATTTTATCGAAAAATATTTTATAATATATTATGAGTAGGTATAAATTATGATAGCATAAAAGAAAAACATAATCAAAACTTATAGAGGAGGAGATCTTAATGGAGCGAAAAGAAATAGCAATCGATTTATTGCTTCTTTCTAATGAAAATCCGAGGTTAGAACCAGCATTCAGCGAAGATGAGTCAATAACAAATATGGTTAAAGAACAAGGTGACAAATTGGTTATTCTAGCTTCAGATATCGTACAATTTGGGTTGAATCCTATGGATACGATAGGCGTGTATCCATCAGATACATATGTTGGATATTATGAAGTTGGTGAGGGAAATAGACGATTGTGTGCACTAAAACTTCTAATAGATCCTAACAGAATATCATTAATAAATCCTAATATGAGCAATAAATTCAAAGATCTAGCAAAAAACTTTACTGCACCTGAAAATATTGAAGTAGTCGTTTTTAAAAACGAGCTTGATATGAGACATTGGATGGAACTGCGTCACATGGGAGAACAGGGTGGTAAAGGACTTACTAAATGGGATTCTGTTCAAAAAATGCGATTTCAAAAATCTCAATCCGGACAAGATATTTTGTTGGATTTTTGGACATGGATGATAGAAAATGATATTCTTACGGAAGATGAAGTATTTCATGTTACCAAGACAAATTGGCAAAGAGTACTGCGAGATAAGTATTATCCTTTTTTAAAAATATACGAGAATGGTCGCTATAATGTTAACGAATCTGATATAGAAATTTTTACTGAAAGAATCAGATGCATTCAAAAAAATTTAGCAGGTCAAACGGTTGCTATTGTTTATGACCAAGAAAAAATAGAAGACTTCTATAATTTTGTATCAATTGAATTGTATGGAATTCCGTATAAGCAAGTTATGGAAAATGAAACAGAACAAATTCTGATAAAAGAGGAACCAAAAGAAATCCCTATAACTGTTGAAAAAAATAGAGATAAATTAACAGGCGAAGATAAACAGCCTGAGATTAACGAAAAAACAGTTGGGGAAGTAGGTAGAGATTTATTCAATAATTGTAGTACTATAATTCCGTTTAATTATAAAATTCGCACATCAAACATGCGTTTGAACAGGATTATTAACGAACTTAAACGATTAAATCCGGATCATTTTCCTAATGCTTGTGGGACTTTGTTGCGTACACTATTTGAATTATCTGCCAAGGTGTTTCTTGAAAATGAACTTCATGTTGATCAAACGGAGGTTCGCTTTCAAGATGCTATAAGAGCTGCAGCTAATAGATTAAGGGAAAAAGGAAAAATAAATAATGGACAACACTCATCGATTTTAAAAGATATAGATAACTTGAGAAAAATCTTTAATGGATATATGCATGACACAGATGGATATCCTAACGGACTAGCTTTGAAAGATTTTTTTAAGTCACACATAACATTTATTAGAGAGTGTTTAATGTAGGGGGAAACATTTTGATAAAAAGCATTAACATAAAACAGTATAGAAAATTAAAAAATCTAGATTTGAAATTTTCAAGTAAGCTAAATGCTATATCTGGGACTAATGGCACCTGCAAAACCTCATTGTTGCACTTGATTGGCAATTCGTTACAAGCTCCTACAAAGAAATGTGACAAAATAACAAACGAAAAGTGTTTGCCGATAATCAAAGCAGTAAACAGTGTTACAAATCCAAAAGTAGAGAGCTTAACGCGAGGCGATAGAAAATACAATGACCCAGCATACGGAATAAAAGGTCACTTATTTTCCATTGATTACTATAATGGATCACCTACTTTAGAATTTAGAAGGCATAATGCATCAAATCAAACCAGATATTCCGTTAAACCGAAATATAAAAAAGGGACAGAAGAATCTTTGCCATATTGTCCAGTGATTTATTTGGGATTATCAAGATTGCTGCCATATGGTGAATTTCAAAATGACGAGGCGTTGGCTGGAATCAAAAAAATACTTCCAATACCGTATCAAGACGAGATAGCAGAAATATATAGGAAATTTACAAATTATCAAATTACATATAAAAGTACGCAGCAAATGGGTGATATAAAAATTAGAAGCGAGTTTTCTAGTAATATAGAGGGTATAGATTCAAATACTATATCTGCAGGTGAAGATAATTTGTATATTATTTTGACAGCGTTAGTTTCGCTTAAATATTATTTTCAATCCATAAATTCTGCTAATGATAGTGAAGTAGAAAGCGTGTTGCTGATTGATGAATTGGACGCAACATTACACCCTGCTTTTCAAATTAAATTGCTAAATTTGTTTAGGGAAATGTCTTCTTTAT
Source organism: Clostridia bacterium (assembly GCA_017503285.1). Lineage (GTDB taxonomy): Bacteria > Bacillota > Clostridia > Oscillospirales > CAG-272 > RGIG2000. The sequence continues at coordinate 35,524 of JAFVTH010000023.1, forward strand.
ACAAAATTCAAATAGTATTTACTACCCATAGTATGTCACTTTTGGAAGAAATGTTAGATAAAAAAGACAATGTTGTTTACCTGTATGATAACATCTCATCTGTGGTACAGATGCACGATTTAGATATATATAAAATAAAGATGCATCTTAATTCATTAACAAGTGAAAATATTTATGCAGACAAAGTAATTCCTGTTTTCACGGAGGATGAAGAAGCAAGAACACTGCTAGAAATCATATTTGATTATTTTAGTGAAACAAAACAAGATTTTGCTAACGCTAGAAGATTTTTTCATTTTGTTAAAGCAAACATTGGTGCTGAAAACTTGACAAATATATTTAGTGATGATAAAATACTTCATACAACTATTAGGTCTATTTGTATTCTTGACGGTGATAAAAATTATGAAATGTCGAATTGCGTAATATCTCTTCCTGGTGGACAAGCACCTGAAAAATTGCTTATTGACTATGCAGAAAAACTATTAGATGAAGATGACCATTTTTGGGTTGAAAAAGCAATCATAGAAAGAGGATACGGTAAACATTATTACATAGAGAATATACAGCAAAAAGTGATAGAATTCGAGGAAAAATTATCCAAGTGTAAAGAGTCTGGCGATTCAACAAAAGGCTTAACAAGACAATTTAATAAAGATTTATTTGCAAATAATAAGACATTTTTTAAGTTGTTATTTAAACATTGGTTAAATAATTCATTCAATAGAGCCGTAATAGATAAATTTTACAACAATTTAAAAGCATTGTTTAAAAAAGTATGTCATTATCATGAAATAAATCCAAATGAATGGAATTAAAATAGTCGAAAGGGGGTAGGAGTTTTGCCAATAGCGTTGTCTCCGCTTAGATATCCTGGTGGAAAAGCAAAATTGTACGAATATGTTAGAGCTATAATTGAAGCAAACAATCTTCTTGGCGAAACATACATTGAACCTTTTGCCGGAGGAGCAGGATTGGCTTTAAAACTATTAATTAACGGAGATGTTAAAAAGATAGTTATAAATGATTTTGATCCAGCGATTTATGCTTTTTGGTATTGCGTTTTGAATGAAACGGATGCTTTGTGCGAATTTATACAAACTGTCCCACTTAACATAAACGAGTGGGATAAACAGAAGAATATTTACTGCCATCCAGATGAACATTCACGTTTGGAGATTGCTCAAGCGACATTTTATTTGAATAGAACAAATGTATCTGGCGTTATTACAGGAGGAATGATTGGTGGACGAGAACAAGATGGTAGATATAAGTTAGATGCACGATTTAATAGAAATGATTTGGTCAAAAGAATTCGCAAAATAGCCATCTATTCTGATAAAATAGACCTTTACAATATGGACGCTACAGAATTTTTAAATAACGGAACATTACAGCATTACTATAAGGCATTTATAAATTTTGATCCTCCATATGTTGAAAAAGGTGGGCAGTTATATAAAAACTTTTTCACTGAAACTGACCATTGTAAGTTACGAGACAACATTATCAAATGTAAAAGAAAATGGATAGTTACATATGATAAGTGCGAATTTGTTTCTAAGTTGTATTCTAAGTGCAGGAAAAGTTTAGTTGATATAAATTATAGTGCAAACGGATCCAAAAAAGCCCAAGAATATGTATTTTTTAGCAAAAATTTAGTGATCCCAAATACTATTGATAGAAATGTTGATTGACTAACTAACATGCGTATCAAATATGATTATAGTGGAATCAAAGAAAAGCGAGTACAGAAATGTGCTCGCTTTTACTGTCTTGAAATTGCGACATGTGTTCGTTGACAATGGGTAGAAAATTTGATAAAATAAAGGCGTAAAAATGGGATTTTACGAAGGTAGAAAATCAAGCAGGAGAAAGGCCGGCGCCGATTTTGCACCGACCAATTCACATCGGACAGCAGAGCTGACCGATAAATAAAGGCTTTTAACAGAGTAGAAAATGATATTTACGGCACTAAAATAGGCGCCGAAGAAATTAGGCGCCGACACCTGAAAGTGCGACAAACGCAGATGGTGTAAGGGCTTTGAACGGCGCCTACATTTTTTGAGAAATGGCGCCGAAAATTGCATAAATGCAGATTCCATAAGGCTTTTCATAGGCGCCGAAATTATCAAAACTAGTTTTTTAAGTGAGTTTAACGAGTTGTAAAATGGAAGGAGAATAAAGATGAAAAAACTCAGAAAATATGGTCGTAAAATAAAAGAAATTTTGCATGATGATCACACAACTGCGTATTACTATTCTGATGAAAAAATAGAAAGACCTAAGCCAGAGCCACAACAAAGTTGGGACGAGCTTTTGGAAAGCGACGAGTATAAAAACGCAAGCTGGTATGAGAAATTAGTTCTAAAAATCAAGCATATTTTAAGAGATAATCACGGAGAATTTAATGTTCCTGAGCATGTAATAAGAGAGATTGCTCAAAGCCTTATTCCTGACCTGATCGAATTCTATCAAAGCGAAAAAGGACAAGAAGAATTCAAAAAATATCTCGAAGAGAAGAATAAAAAATCTGATTAATTGTGCGCTCAAATATCAAAAGTTGGCACACGAAACAAAGAAAATCATTGCGTTTATACAAACGCCTTGAAGAGCTGAAAATACTGTGATATAATGAAATTAATATAAAACACTTTGGAGTACTGCAATGATTAATAGTCATTATGTGCCTAGATTGATATTACGCAAGTTTAGCGATAAGCTAAGTTTATATAATGTCAAAACGGGAGAATTAAAAGAAAACATTCCAGTAGAACATGCTTATGCAATTGAAGATTATTACGACAGTGAAACAGAGAAAAAGTTGAATAGACGAATCGAATCTCAGTTTGGGGATTTGTTGTCGAATTATATTCTTAAATGCGATAAAGAGATCAGTTTGAGTAGGAAGCAACTTTATCTCATAAAGAAGTTTTTGCTCATAGCTGTATTGAGAAGCATTCATGGCGAAGCGTTTATGCAAGTTGAAAAAGGATTCTATGATACACTACAAAGCAAAGCCAAACGAGAAGCCGAACGCCAGGGAATTCCGTTTGATGAGAAAGCTTTTGCTCCTCCATTTGATGAAAAACAAATTGAAAACGAAACGACATTTGAATATTGGATGAGAACATTAAATGTCATTCTTGACACGGATGGTACACCTCAAGGTATAATGGAACATCCTGATAAAACTTACCCAGCTTATAGATGGTCAAAAATAATCAATGATGCATATCTTGGGTTTTGGGATGCGCCAAACGATCGTGATGAATTTGTAATTACTGATATTGGTATGACATCTGAGAACGAAAAAGGCTGGAACGGAATAACAATACATAATCATAAAAAGTTAGATTATCTCATTTCTTTGCTTGATAAAGCAAAAGACGAAAAAGAAAAACTTGAATATGTTAGGTTAATGCATGTTACAGCTAGTTTTCACGAGAATTTTCAAATGTTCCCAATTTCATCTAAGCGAATGATAGTTTTAATTGCACCGTTTTTTAAATTTAGATATATGAACAAGATGGCAGGAAATAGTGTTCCGTCTTTGAAATATATAACTGAAATTTCAAATGAAACTCTTTACGAACCAAACAGAAATTACTATAAGTTACCACAAATATTTGGAAAAGACTTTCAGTATCACGATGATGACCGATATATATACGATGTGAAAACTCTGAATAGTAGTGAGATTCGTTATTGTAACGCACTTTTCTTAGATCGGATTGATACATATCTTGGCTTTTCGTCGTTAGAACATGCCGTTGGTAGTATAATTAAGTATAAAAAACTAAATGATCCTCCATATATTCCACGCGTAGATTATACTTCGTTATATAAAATTATTCAGAATCGATATTTGGGAAACTTAAATGTTTAATAATGCTATTGCTTTTGATTAGCAATTGTGTTATAATAAACGCACATATTGAAAACCTTTGGTGCACTGCTTTGTCTATGCAAAGGAGGTTTGCGAATATGAAAAACGAGAATCGAAAAATCGATTACGAAATGGGCAAATTCATCTGGAGCATAGTAAACAAATCGAATTACTCGCAAGAGAAGTGGGCGGAAATATTAAATATTTCTACTCGAATGATGAGTTATTATTGTTCAGGAGAAAGAAGACCCTCACAAAGAAAGCTACTACAATTTATAAAAGTTGTCGGTGGCATCAATGCAGAGGATATCCCTTTTTAAGGGGTATCCTTTGTTTTTTGGAACCATGCGGTTCATGGTCAAAACCTCAGTAATATGAGATAATTAATTAAACTCATAGAAAGGAGGTAGTCAAAATGTCAAAGTACAATACAATTGATGTTTGGAATTATGTATATGGCAACAAGGAAAGAGTGTATGACTATACAGGAAGACTTATGTTGAAATCAGCTTGTGGAAATCCGTATAGCGAATACCACCCAACTCTTGACCATATAAGACCTATATCAAAAGGCGGATGTGATGTTCTTGAAAACATAGTAATTTGCCATCGTGATACCAACGAGGAAAAAGCTAATAGCTTTCCACATTGGCAAGCAAATGGCAAACGCTATAAGGCAATAAGAGTTAAAGGCTCAAGAACAACATACGAAGTAGTGGAAGATAATTAAAAGGAGATAACTAAAATGTCAAAGGTATCAAGCAAAACACATACACAAGCACAGCGCAACAATTACGCTAATCAAAACAATCCAAATAACTCAACATATAGAGCAAATCAAAATAATCGCTCTAATCAATTAAATCCTAACAACCCTGCTTATCACAGTAGCAGAGGGCAGGGCAAAAAGTGATACGCAGTAAACAAAAAAGAGCAAGGAAAATTCCTTGCTCTTTTGTGTTTTTGTGGTATGCTCAAGATAAAGAAAAAACGCAGCCAAACCACTCTTTCGTAACGAAATAGTTCGGTTGCGTTTTTCTTGGTGACCCGTACGGGAATCGAACCCATGTTTCAGCCTTGAGAGGGCCGTGTCTTAGCCGCTTGACCAACGGGCCATTTGCAAAATGCCTGCTTATTATAGCATATGTTTTTTGATTTTGCAATACCTTTTTACACTTTTTTTCAAAAATATTTGACATTTTTATTTTTATATGTTACAATAAGTCCGATAAACACGAGGACAAAGAGTAGTAGCCCTGCAAAAAGACCACAAAGAGAGCCGTAGATGGTGTGAAATCGGCTGGTGATGCTTGGCGAAGTAGCTTTCGAGTGGCGGTGGCGAACGTAAGTAGCTATCGACGGTCCCTTCCGTTAACGAGGCAAGAGTGTGCATTTTATGCAAATTCAGGTGGTACCACGCAAATTTTGCGCCCTGACGATTTTTCGTCGGGGCTTTTTAATTTTAAGGAGAAAAGCATGAAAGAGTTAGCAAAAACCTATGCCCCTTCAGAATTTGAAGAGAAAATTTATCAAAACTGGTATGATAAAAAATATTTCACGCCGGAAATTGACCCATCAAAGGAGCATTATTCCATAGTAATTCCCCCGCCAAACATAACAGGTCAGCTTCATATGGGCCACGCCCTTGATAACACCCTTCAGGATATTCTCATTCGCTATAAGCGTATGAGTGGCTATTCAACTCTTTGGCTTCCCGGCACAGACCATGCGTCTATTGCCACCGAGGCAAAAATCGTTGAGGCTATGCGTAAGGAAGGCATTACAAAGGACGATATCGGCAGAGACGGCTTTCTTGAAAGAGCTTGGGCTTGGAAGGAGCAGTATGGCGGAAGAATCATTTCCCAGCTTAAAAAGCTAGGCTCATCCTGTGACTGGTCAAGAGAGCGCTTCACACTTGATGAGGGCTGTTCTGAGGCTGTAAAAGAGGTGTTTGTTCGCCTCTATAACAAGGGTCTTATCTATCGTGGCGAGAGAATAATTAACTGGTGTCCTCACTGCCTAACCTCTATTTCCGATGCCGAGGTTGAGTACGAGGATCAGGCAGGCCACTTCTGGCACATTAAGTATCCTTTCAAGGATGGCAGTGGCTATCTTGAGTTTGCTACAACTCGTCCGGAAACGATGCTTGGCGATACAGCCGTTGCCGTAAACCCTAACGACGAAAGATATAAGGATATTGTCGGCAAAACACTCATTATTCCTTTGGTAAACAGAGAAATTCCGGTTGTTGCTGATGAATATGTTGAAATGGATTTCGGTACAGGTGTTGTTAAAATTACCCCTGCGCACGACCCTAACGACTTTGAGGTTGGTAAGCGCCATAACCTTCCAATCATCAATGTTATGACTGCTGATGCTAAAATTACCGAGGATTATCCCGCATACGCAGGTATGGACCGCTTTGAGGCAAGACGCGCTATCGTTGATGACCTTGAAAAGCAGGGCTATCTAATCAAGGTCGAGGACTACTCTCACAACGTTGGCACCTGCTATCGCTGCGGAACAACCGTTGAGCCAAGAGTTTCACTTCAATGGTTCGTTAAGATGGAGGACCTTGCAAAGCCGGCTATTAAGGCTGTAAGAGAAGGCGACATCAAGTTTGTACCGGAGCGCTTTGAGAAAAATTACTTCCACTGGATGGAAAACATCCGTGACTGGTGTATTTCCCGTCAGCTTTGGTGGGGACACAGAATCCCTGCATTCTATTGTGACGATTGCGACGAGCTTGTTGTAACCAAGGATAGCGAGGCTATCTGCCCAAAATGCGGCAAGAAAATGCGTCAAGACCCGGATACACTTGACACATGGTTCTCCTCGGCATTGTGGCCATTTTCAACACTTGGCTGGCCAAAGGAAACAGAGGACCTTAAATACTTCTACCCGACAAGCACCCTTGTAACAGGCTATGATATTATTACCTTCTGGGTATCGAGAATGATATTTAGCGGTCTTGAGTATATGGGACAAAAGCCATTTGACACAGTTCTTATTCACGGTCTCGTACGTGACGCACAGGGCAGAAAAATGTCCAAGTCCCTTGGCAACGGCATTGACCCACTTCTGATTATAGAGAAATATGGCGCAGACGCACTTCGCTTTGCCCTTGCGGCAGGAAACTCTCCGGGAAATGATATGCGTTTTTCTGACGAGAAAATTGAGTCTGCAAGAAACTTCGCAAACAAGCTTTGGAACGCTGCAAGATTTGTTATGATGAACCTTGACATCGAAAAGGTGGAAATGCCATCTGCCGATAAGCTTGGCATTCAAGACAAATGGGTTCTTTCTAAGCTTAACAGCCTCATAAAGAAGGTTAGAAGCAATCTTGACACCTACGAGCTTGGTATTGCTCTCGGTGAAATTTACGACTTTATTTGGGATATCCTTTGCGACTGGTATATTGAGCTTTCAAAGACAACCCTTTCACAAAAGGGCACAGAGCAAAACAAAACCTCACAAAACGTTATTGTTTATGTTCTTGAAAGCACACTTAAGCTTCTACATCCATTTATGCCATTTATTACAGAGGAAATTTACTTGTCCTTGCCTCATTTTGAGGACAAGGAAAGCATTATGATTTCCACCTATCCTGAGGTAAATCCGGCGTATGAGTTTACAGCCGAGGCTGAAACAATGGAGAGGGTTATCGAGGCAATCAGAGCCGTAAGAGCGCGCAGAACAGAAATGAATGTTCCACCATCTAAGAAGGCAAAGATATTCATTTCCACAAAGTACGAGGATAGCTTTAACGACCAAACTGCCGAGTTCTTTAAGAAGCTTGCATCTGCCTCTGAGGTAGAGGTTGTTGGCGAGTACACAGGCGAAAACTCCGTTCAAATTATTACCCACGCTGCCACAATGTATATTCCAATGGCAGAAATGGTAGATACAGAAAAGGAAAAGGCTCGTCTTAACCAGGAGCTGCAAAAGGTACAGGGCGAGATTGACCGTCTTGTTAAAAAGCTTTCCAACACAGAATTTGTAAGCAAGGCGCCTGAAAAGGTTGTTGAGGGCGAAAAGCAAAAGCTTGAAAAGTACGAAAACACCAAAAAGGGTATTCTTGACGCACTAAGCGCACTATAAATAAAAAATGACGGAGCTTGTCTCCGTCTTTTTTTATTCATAAAAGCATCTCATCTAAAATAAATATAAATGGAAGGGATGTGATTATAATAGAGGAAATAAAAGGTCTTAGCCGTGAGGAGGTTATTGCCTCACGGGAGAAAAACGGAGAAAATAGGCTTAAGGCTGGTAAGCGCAAAACCTTTATCAAAAGCTTTTTCTCTAATCTTAACGACCCTATAATAAGGGTTTTAATAATAGCACTTTTTGTAAACATAATAGTTATGCTACCAAATATAAATTGGTTTGAAATAGGTGGAATTTGTGCATCAATAATTATCTCAACCTTGGTTTCCACAATCTCAGAGCACGGGCAGGAAAACGCCTTTGAAAGGCTAAGACAAGAAAACGAAAACAAGACGGTTATTGTAAAAAGAGCCGAGGGAGTATTTGAAATTCCCAGCGAGGAGCTTGTTGTTGGAGATATAATGCTCCTTTCCCAGGGGGAAGGAATTTATGCCGATGCACAGCTTTTAACTGGTAGTCTTTTGGTTGATGAATCTGCCTTGACAGGAGAAAGCAAGGAGATAAAGAAATCGGCAGGAAAGGGCGGAGCCTTATATAAGGGTAGCCTTATATCCTCAGGAAATGCAGAGGCGAGGGTTACAGGAGTTGGGGAAAATACCTACTATGGCAGGGTTGCTAAGGAGCTAAAAAGCAACACACGTCCAAGCCCACTAAAGCTTCGCTTAACAAAGCTTGCAAAGTCTATAAGCATTCTTGGCTATATATGCGCTATTTTAATTGCCCTTGCATATCTTTTTAACACATTTGTTATTGATCAAGGCTTTAACTGGGCGCTGGTGCTTCTTAAGCTACAGGACACAAGGTTTTTAATTTCCAAGCTGATTTCAGCACTAACTCTTGGCATATCCGTTGTGGTCGTTGCTGTACCGGAGGGCTTGCCGATGATGATAACGGTGGTTCTTTCCTCAAATATGCAAAAAATGTCCAAGGACAATGTTTTGGTAAGACGACTTGTGGGCATAGAAACCTCCGGAAATATAAATCTTCTGTTTACAGATAAAACAGGCACCTTAACAGAAGGCAGGCTTAAGGTTAAATCGATATACACTCCGGATGGAAGCGAGCTTAGGTCACTGAACACAATCTCCACAATGCCGGAGCTTAAAAAATACTTGACCCTGTGTGGATTATTTTGCAATTCCGCAACAATGTCGGGTGGTAAGGCAGTAGGCTCCGACCCCACAGATAGGGCAATTTTAGAGTATTTGTCAAAGGAACGGCTAAATGCACAGGTGCAGGAGAAAATCCCCTTCGACAGCGTGAAAAAATATAGCACAGCCACCCTTTCCTTTGATGGGGAAAGCGTAAGCGTTTTCAAGGGCGCACCCGAAAAGCTTATTTCTGCCTCCTGCTCTTATCTCGATAAAAATGGAAGCACCTGCCAAATGGACAAGGAAAAGCAATCAAAAATAAGAGCAAAGCTAAAGGAGCTTGCCGACAAATCCTACCGTGTTGTTGCCCTTGCCTATAAAAAGGAACGAGATATGGGGCTTTACGGCTTAACCTTTCTTTGTCTGGTTGCCATAAGAGACAGAATACGTAAGGAGGTGCCCGAGGCTATAAATAGCGTTACAAGGGCTGGGGTTGGCGTTGTAATGATAACAGGCGACAACAAGGACACCGCCGTTTCCATAGCTAAGGAGTGTGGCATTATTTCCTCATTAACCAAGCGTAATTTAGCTATAACGGGTGCAGAGCTTGAGGCGTTAAGCGACAAGGAGCTTGGGGATATGCTACCCAGCCTTGCAGTAATAGCAAGGGCGCTTCCACAGGACAAAAGCCGTCTTGTAAGGGTTGCACAGGAAAGAGGTCTTGTTGTGGGTATGACAGGGGACGGCATAAACGATGCCGCATCCCTAAAGGCGGCAGATGTTGGCTTTGGTATGGGTAGTGGCACGGAGGTAGCCAAGGAAGCCTCGGATATAGTAATTAAGGATAATAACTTTGCCTCAATTGTCAAGGCTATCCTTTACGGCAGAACAATATTTGAGTCCATAAGAAAATTTATCGTTTTCCAGCTGACAATGAATCTTGGGGCAGTTGGTATTTCCCTGATAGGTCCGTTTATCGGCATAGATAAGCCTGTTACAATTACCCAAATGCTGTGGGTAAATATCATTATGGATACCTTAGGCGCTCTTGCCTTTGCCTCAGAGCCGCCACTGCTTTCATATATGAAGCAAAAGCCAAAGAAAAGAGAAGAAAGTATAATTAACAAGCCCATGCTAAGGAGCATAATTTTCTCCGGGCTTTACTTTCTTGGTATATCAATATGGTTTTTAAAGAGCGACACTCTCCCCTGTATTTTAACAAGAGCAGACGAAAAATACCTGCTTAGTGCCTTCTTTGCTATGTTTATTTTTACAGGCGTATTTGTTTGCTTTACATCAAGATCCCAAGGGCTTAATATTCTTTCATATATAACTAAAAACAAGTCCTTTATAACAATTATGGTGCTAATTTCCGTTTTACAAATGGCATTTATATATTTTGGTGGAGACGTTTTCCGCACCACACCACTTGATTTTGTGGATTTACTAATTATTTTAGCTATTTCCTTCAGTATAGTAATTTTCGACTTTTTAAGAAAGCTTATTGAAAGATACATAATGTTAAATAAAAAAGCATATTTATTAAAAAAGAGAAAAAACGAAATGGAGGAAAAATAAAATGATACAAAAGGTATATCTGCCGGAGGGAGCTTTATATTCAACCTCGAAAAACAGGGAATATATATCCAGCCTAGCAGGGCTGGAAAGGGCATACCAGGAGGGCAGAATCCTTGAGGGCGTAGTGAAAATGTGCGATAGCGACAGCCTAAATTTACATATTGATTTATATGGCACAGAGGGCATAATTCCTAAGGAGGAGTGTGTTCTTGGGGAAGAAATAAAGGACATAGCCATAATAACAAGAGTTGGCAAGGTGGTTGCTTTTAAGGTCATAGGCTTTACAGAGGGCAAAAACAACAAAAGGATAGCAATCCTTTCAAGAAAGGAAGCGCAAAGACAGTGCCTTGAAAACTATCTTATGGACCTAATTCCGGGAGATATAATTCCGGCAAGGGTTACTCACATAGAGCCATTTGGCGCCTTTGTTGATATAGGCTGCGGCATAATATCTCTTTTGTCAGTTGATTCGGTATCTGTCTCACGTATATCAACCCCAAGGGATAGATTTTCATTAAGAGAATCTATTTATGTGGTGGTAAAAAGCATCGACCGCGAAAGCAAAAGGATATTCGTTTCCACTAAGGAGCTATTTGGCACCTGGGAGGAAAACGCAAATGGCTTTTCGATTGGTCAAACAGTTTCGGGCATAATCCGCAGCGTAGAAAGCTATGGCATATTTGTGGAGCTTGCTCCAAACCTAGCCGGTCTTGCGGAGCTAAAGGACGATGTATATGTAGGCGACAAATGTGCCGCGTACATAAAGAGCATTATGCCGGATAAAATGAAAATTAAGCTTGTGATTATCGACACCTATGAAAATAATGACCCACCAAGCACTAAGGAGCATATCTATATTGATACAAATGAAATAACCCATATAGATAGATGGCAATACTCACCACCTAACTGTCAAAGAGTAATAGAAAGTGATTTCCAAAATAAAAAGTCATAGCCTGTGCTATGACTTTTTTGCTTTTAAAGAAAAAGTAAATATAGTACCATTTGCTTCGTCGCTTGACACACTAAGCGTACCACCTAAGGCACGAGAAAGGTTACGTGCAATAGCTAAGCCAAGACCGTGCCCCTCGGTGCTTCTTGTTTCATCAAGCCTGTAAAACTTTTCGAAAATCTGCCCTTGCATATCCTTAGGGATAACCTCTCCTATATTTTTAACAGAAAGAACAGCCTTTTTGTTGACAAATGAAAGCTCAATCCAAATTTTACTTTCCTTAGAATATTTGATCGCATTGTCAACCAAAATATTCACAATTCTTAAATACGAGTCTGGACAAGTCTCAGCAATTAAACCATTTTCAATGCTTGAAATTAAAGTAATGCTTTTTTCAAAAGCAACTGCCTCCAACTGCAAAATTGCAGAGCTGACAATCTCGCTAATATTTTCCTCGCTACGCATAGGCAAAAGCTCCTCGCTTTTTGCTAGATCTAACATTTGTTCAACGAGATGCTTCATGCGCTTTGCTTCGTTCGAGGTAGAGTCAATCCATCTTTTTTGTTCCAAAATGGTTGACCCTGTGTTTGAATTTAGGATATCGTTATTGGCTAAAATTATGGTAAGAGGTGTTTTTAAATCGTGAGATGCATCTGCTACGAATTGTCGTTGTTTTTCCCATGCCTCGCTAACAGGCTTTACAGAAATTTGTGCAAGCCTTTCACTTACAAAAAGCATAATAACCATAATAACTAAGTAGGTAGCAAATGATATAAGTGCTGTATGCTTGGCACTTTCAATAAGTGGCTCTACAGAGCAAAACGCAACAAGTGTACCATCACTCACACTTTTTCTTTCGTACATAAGGCTATATTGATTGATAATTCCCTTAGCATCTTTTGAAAGCGTCTGATTTATGGCATCCTCGATTACCTGACGGCTAATGTTTGTTCTGTTATCGAAAATTTCCTTTATTTGTCCTTTTTCGTCTAGTAGAACGGAAAGAGGAAAAACCCTTGGCATTTGCTCTGAACTCTCAAGATTAGGAGGCTCGTTGCCACCCTGTGAAGGAGGAGGGCTTTTGTCCGGCTCATCAAAGCTTTCGGGAAAACGATCCCTATTGAATACATTTGTAGCATAGCTAAGGGAGCGTTCAAGCTCGCTTGCTTGCTGATTATACATAAATATATTGAATAATATAAATGCCACCAAAAGCAAAGAGCCAACCAAGGACATAGTGATAATGATAATTCGTCTTTTTAGTTTTTTAATCATTTTTTATAAGCCTATAACCTAATTTTTTTATAGAAACAATTTCACACTTTGATTCGATAAAATTAAGTTTTTTACGCAAAAAGGAAATATATGTTTCCACGTTGTTATCTCCCGCATCTGAATCATATCCCCACACCTTGGTTATAATCTCGTCCTTAGAAATAATGACTTGTGGCTTAGATAAAAATAGCTTAATTATCTCAGCCTCCTTGAAGGTTAGCCTTATCTCCTTGCCACTCATTTTAGATGAAAGACAAATGGAATCAAAAGAAAAGCTAAGGTCCTCATGCTCCATTGTATTTAGCACAATTTCCCCCTTTCTTCGACACAGGGTGCGTATTCTTGCTAAAAGCTCTTCAGTAGAAAATGGCTTAGTCATATAATCATCAGCCCCTAAATCCAACCCCTTTACCTTGTCGCTAATGCTACTTTTGGCAGTTAACATAAGTATAGGAGCCGATATTTTGTTTTCCCTTAAAGTGCGTAGCAACTCAAAGCCATTCATTTTCGGCAGCATAACATCTAAAATTATGCAATCGTATATATCACTAAGCCCATAGCTGAGTCCGTCGCTACCATCGTATACCGAGTCAACCTGATACTTTTTTTCTAAAAGAATTTCAGAAATCGCATCATTTAGACTCTTATTATCCTCAACAATTAAAATTCTCATAGCCACCTCACGAGGTAATTATAGCTTATTTTTTATTTTCTATCAATATTATGAAACAAAAAACTTGAAAAAACCTTAAAGCATTTAAGCATTATTTGAGAAAAACGAATTACAATAAGGTAAAAACTATGATAGGAGAAAAGTATTGAAAAGAACTACCTTCCTGATTTTAATAACATTTTTTATTTTGTTACTTGTGGGCTGTGATGCATCCTCAAATAATATAGATAATGGCGCCATCGACACAAGTATTTACAAGGAACAGGACCAAATGCTGACTGACAGAGATGTTATTTCTGATTATGATGGGGAAAGCATCATTTCAATTAGCCTTCTTGGAACATATATTGAATCGTCGGAGCACGTAGAAATTATTGATAGAACAGTTAAAATTTCGAAGTCAGGGTATTATCTTGTTACTGGTAGCCTTGATGATGGTATGATAGTTGTAGATGCTGCAAAAACTGCAAAAATACAGATTATATTTAGGGACGTGTCGATAAATCACAATAGCAGTGCGCCGATTTATATAAAGAGCTGTAACAAATGCTTTATTACACTTGAGGGAGAAAATTCACTAGAAACAAAAAATAGCTTTGTTGCCATAGATGAAAATAATATTGATGGCGTTGTATTTTCCAAAGATGACCTTACAATAAATGGCAGTGGCACCTTAAACCTTGTATCCCCAAAAAATGGAATAGTTTGCAAGGATGATTTGGTTATTTCAAATTCTTCTATTAAAATAGGCGCTCGAAATCACGGGATTGACGTAAATAATAGCGCAAGGTTTGCATACTGTAGTTTAGAAATAAATGCAGCAAATGACGGTGTACACGCAGAAAACGCAGAGGATACGGAAAAAGGTTACATTTATCTGCTGGAACCCAATGTAAAGATTAATTCAAGTGGCGATGGCTTAGATGCAAGTGCATATATTCAAATTGAGAATTGTCAGCTTGGTATTGAAACCACAAGCTCAGAAAATAGCACAAAGGGTATCAAGGCAGAAGCAGGGATTCTTTTGAATTCTGGAAAATTAAATATTTCCTCGCACGATGATGGTCTACACTCTAATGGCTCAATTATTATTAATAATACTGAGCTTGTAGTTTCTTCTGATGACGATGGTATTCACGCAGATGAAATCATAGAAATATATGGTGGTAAAATAGATATAATTAAAAGCTATGAAGGAATTGAGGCACTTGATATAAAGCTATTGGGTGGAAATATAAACATAAAGGCAAGCGATGATGGAATTAATGCCGCTGGTGGTAATGACCAAAGTGGCTTTGGAGGACAATTTGGAGGGCAAGATAATTTTGGCAGACCCGGAGGTAGACCCGGTGGCATGGGTGGCATGGGCGGCATGGGCGGCTCTGATTCATCGAACGGAAGTGTTATAATATCTGGTGGCAAAATATATATAAATGCATCAGGCGATGGCATAGACGCAAACGGAACGTTAGAAATATCAGGTGGATATGTAACTGTCTGTGGTCCTACCACTGGCGATACTGCAGTGCTTGATTATGATGTGAGTGGTACGATAAGTGGTGGTATCTTTGTAGGCACTGGTGCATCAATGATGGCGCAAACACTTTCAAGCTCTACTCAAGGAGTTATTTCCTTAAGTACAGGGACACAATACGCAGGAACAAAAATTACTCTTGAAAACAGTGAAGGCGAGATTCTTCTTGAAGCAGTGCCTGAAAACAATTTTCAAATAGTTATTTTAACAAGCGATATGATGACAAAGGGTGAGTATTACACAGTACACATCGGAGAGCTTAGTGGTACCTTTACAGCAGAGTAGTACGTTGTAATCTCATCATTACAAATTAAGAAAAGGGCTGAGAACAGCCCTTTTTCTTTATTTTTACATATGAACGTGTAAACATATGTGCATATCATTTATATATTTTATACTTCAAACGCATATTGTCAGCAATCATAGCAATAAATTCTGAATTGGTTGGCTTACCTCTGTTGTTGTGTATGGTATAACCAAAGTAAGAGTTTAATGTATCAACATCGCCCCTGTCCCAAGCAACCTCAATTGCGTGTCTTATGGCACGCTCAACACGTGAGGTGGTTGTGGCATACTTCTTAGCAACAGACGGATACAAAATCTTAGTTACAGAATTAATTATCTCGTTGTCTGAAATAGTCATAAGAATGGCAGTACGCAGATATTGATAGCCCTTTATGTGTGCCGGCACGCCGATTTGATGTATTACCTTAGTAACCTGTGTTTCAATATCGTCCTGAGTTGGAGCTCTTTCGCCTTCCAGCTGGTTGTTTCTTGCCTTGTATATAGTGTCAATATGCGCACATAGAGAATTATAATCAAAGGGCTTCATAAGACAAATTGATGCGCCGGCATTTGCAGCATCAATAAATACATTTTGAGAGGAAACCATAGATGCCATAATAAATGACGGCGGCATATCGGGCGCAAAGTTAATACCCTTTGTATTTCTGATAAGACCAATACCGTCTAAACGAGATAGCCAAATATCGGCAATAACTATATCAGGATGAAGACGATTTATTTTAATCAAAGCCTCCTCGCCGTTAAACGCCTCTTCAATATTGCGGTAACCCTTTCTCAAAAGAGCTTCCTTTGTTGCGTGTCTTGTTTGATTGTTTTCATCGGCAATCAAAATCTTTACATTTGTGTCCATTTTTTCTATACCTCATAATTTCCAAATATTGTAAATTTATTACATTTACATTTTACCATAATTTTCCAATTATTTCAACAAAAAAGTAATCGTCAATTTTAACGAAAAATCAACCTATAAAATGTAAAATATTTACAAAAATGTAAAAAAATGGAAAAAATAAAGTTGAAAAATGTCGAAACAAAATTTCGACCAAAAAATAGAGAAGAAATAAAAAAGGAAGCGAAAACTCGCTTCCTTTTAATATATTAATTAAAGTGCATCTTTTCTGGAAAGGTTTGCACGGCCCTTTTCGTCAATTCCAAGGAACTTAACGAGGAACTCATCGCCTTCCTTGCAAACGTCCTCAACCTTTTCGGTTCTTTCCTTTGCAAGCTTGGAGATGTGAACAAGACCTTCTCTGCCCGGAGCATACTCAACGAATGCTCCGATAGGAATAATTCTTGTAACCTTTGCGTTATAAATAGCGCCAACCTCTGGCTCGAATACGATACCGGCAATAATCTCACGTGCAGCCTCGATAGCCTTCTTATCTACAGCGGAGATAAATACGCTTCCGTCGTCCTCAATGTCAACCTTAGCGCCTGTGTCAGCAACAATCTTTTGGATAACCTTACCGCCGGTACCGATAACCTCACGGATCTTTTCCGGCTTAATCTTCATAGAGATCATCTTAGGAGCATATTCGGAAACCTCATCTCTTGCAGCAGGAATAGCCTTAAGAATAACCTTGTCAATGATTTCGTCACGACCCTTGTGTGTCTGCTCAAGAGCGCGCTTGATGATTTCAGGTGTAAGACCATCGATCTTAAGGTCCATCTGAATAGATGTAATACCCTTATGTGTACCGGCAACCTTAAAGTCCATATCGCCATAGAAGTCCTCAAGACCCTGAATGTCGATCATTGTATCCCAAGAGCCGTCCTCAGCTGTGATAAGACCGCAGGAAATACCGGCAACAGGAGCCTTAATTGGAACACCGGCATCCATAAGTGCAAGTGTAGAGCCACAAACAGAAGCCTGTGATGTTGAACCGTTAGAGGAAATAACCTCGGAAACAAGACGGATAGCGTATGGGAACTCCTCAACAGATGGGAGAACAGGAACAAGTGAACGCTCAGCAAGCGCACCGTGACCAATCTCACGTCTACCGGGTGTTCTGGATGCCTTAGCCTCACCGGTGGAGTAGCCTGGCATATTGTAGTGGTGCATATATCTCTTTTCAGTCTCTTCATCAAGGCCGTCAAGCATCTGGCACTCAGAGATAGGACCGAGAGTTGCGATTGTCATAACCTGTGTTTGTCCACGTGTGAACATACCGCTACCGTGAACTCTCTTGAATAGACCAACCTCAGCAGTAAGAGGACGGATATCGTTCATACCACGACCGTCAACACGCTTTTTGTTTTCAAGAAGCCATCTTCTAACAATCTTCTTTTGAATCTTATAAATAAGCTCACCGATAATAGAGCCGATTTCAGGATACTTTTCCTCAAATGTAGCTACAATGTTTTCGGTAATAGGCTGCATCTTAGCATCACGAACATTCTTGTCGTCTGTGTCAAGAGCCTCCATAACATCCTTTTCACAGTAAGCAAATACCTCATCAAACATATCGTGGTCTAGGTCGCAGGATGGGTAAGCAAACTTAGGCTTGCCGATTTCAGCAACGATACCGTCGATAAACTTAATAAGCTTCTTAATTTCCTCGTGAGCAAGCATAATAGCGCTGAACATATCCTCATCGGATACCTCCTTAGCGCCGGCTTCAATCATAACAACCTTCTTTTCAGAAGCAGCAACAGTAAGCTCAAGTATGCTGTTCTTTCTTTCCTCAAAAGTTGGGTTAATGATAATCTTACCGTCAACCATACCCATGAACAAGCCACCAATAGGACCATTCCATGGAATATCAGAGATAGAAAGAGCGATTGAAGCACCAATCATAGCTGTGATTTCAGGTGAGCAGTCTGGGTCAACTGAGATAACAGTAAGTGAAAGGTTAACGTCGTTTCTCAAATCCTTAGGGAAGAGAGGACGGATAGGACGGTCAATTACACGAGAGGTAAGAACAGCCTTTTCAGAAGGCTTACCCTCACGCTTTAGATAACCACCCGGGATTCTACCAACAGAGTACATTCTCTCCTCGTAGTCAACTGAAAGAGGTAGGAAGTCAATACCATCTCTTGGTGCGGCTGATGCAGTAGCACAAGCCAAAATAACTGTTTCGCCATAGCGAACAAGGACACTACCATTTGCAAGTCCTGCCATTTTTCCGCTTTCAACAACAAGCTTACGGCCGGCAAGCTCGTATTCATAAACCTTGTAAGCGTCAAAGGTCTTTTCTGTAAACATTTCTGCCATTTTCAAATTCCTCCATTTTGAATTCTTTTCGCATTGATTTGTGTGTTTGCGTGAGGGACATAGCATTTAACTAAAGGTCAAAGCTTGCTTTGGCGCTTAGTTAACTGCTATCTCTTCACGCAATTTATAATAAATAGGCTTCAAATTCCGTCGCTGCTCCTCGTGCGCCTGGGAATTCATTGCCTCTTTATCCTAAATAACATAGTCCCAAAGGGGCACTAAGAGAAAAATGGCTGTGCAGTTTAGCACAGCCAAGTTTTGCGCACACTGCGGTGCTTTTTATTCTCTTAATTACTTTCTTAAGCCAAGCTTTTCAACGATAGCACGGTATCTTGTGATATCATTCTTAGCAAGGTAGTTAAGAAGGTTACGTCTGTGACCAACCATCTTTAGAAGACCTCTACGGCTGTGGTGGTCGTTAGCGTTTTTCTTAAGATGCTCGTTAAGGTTGTTGATACGGCTTGTAAGAAGAGCAATTTGTACCTCTGGTGAGCCTGTGTCACCCTCGTGAGCAGCATAAGTCTTAATGATTTCCTGCTTGTTCATTTTTTCACCTCATAAATTTTATTTAGCCCAAATACTGTGCAAACGGTGGGTGAATGCCTATTGGCCTTAGTCCATAAGCTCGGTATTGGCGCTACGGGTGATATTATAACACAAAGAATTCTATTTGTAAAGTATTATTTTTATTTTTTCAAATATTATTTTTTGCGTGAGAATTGGGAGCAAATGGTAATAATACCGGAAAGGAGCAAAAGACCTCCGAAAACCTTTCTTGGTATATCAGGGTCAATCATATTGGCAAGATGGGAAAAAATACGGCTGCCCACAATTCCAAAGCCCACCATTGTAGCAACCTGCAAGGGGTATATTTTCCTTTTTCTAAAATGAAAAATCAAAGAGGCAACTCCTGCTATTATAAAGAAAATCAAATTAGTGCCTTGGGCTGTCATTTGGTCGAAATTCAGACACTGGGTCAAGTAAATTACAAAAAGACCACCACCGCCAATGCCAAGCCCCATAAGGGCGGAGATTAAAAAAGCAACTATAATGTTTAGTATCATTCTTACCTCACAAGCATATTAATTCCCGAATAAATTATCAGAATAGAAAAGGCAACTGAAAGCCACTTGACCTTTAGCCTGTCTACTAAAAAAGCACCTAAAAGCCCACCTAAGGCACAGGGTAGACTAAGAGAAAGAGAAAGGTCAAAGTCAATAGCACCGGCTCGATAATATGCCAAAAGTCCCACTATGGAAATAGGGATTGTGGCGCAGAGAGTTGTCGCAAAGCTATCCTTCTTTTCGTTATCTGTAAGAAAGTTCAATAAAAAAACAAACAAAATTCCCCCACCCGTTCCTAAAAATCCGTTTACACCACCGGCAATAAATGAGCCAAGGGCAAAAAGGATAAAAGCAGGAATTTTATGCTCTGATTTAAGATTTAACATAGCCACCTCAAAAATTTTTTACTTTTGCCAAAAAATGTTATTGTATTTTTTATATTTTTCTGTTATTATATAAATATAAGTATAATTATTTTGGCAAAGAGAGAGTGCATACGCAACTCTCTTTTTAAGACTATTATTACAAATATCACTACTAGTAATACACTACGAAAGGACAAGCAATGAAGGATAAGCAGAAAAAAGTTAATGGTAATAAAACGACCAAAAAGCCAAGCCTTTTTTGGAAGTATTTTCATATAGCAATGCCCTGCATTTTAGCCAGCATTTCGGTAATATTCTTGGTTTCCCTGTCGGGCATCTTGGGCAGTAAGCTGGCACTTGACCATTTGGCAAATGGACTTAGAGGCACATTTTCACTATTTGGGGCAGTTTTTCTTTCCCTTGGTCTTATCTATCATGCGTTTTTGTGGAGATACGACGTTAAGAGAAAAATATGCTTCAGACGCGTTGTGTGTAGCATTATAACTGTTATTTGTGTTGGCACTCTCCAGCACCTTATCGAGTATAATCAATACGGTGTAAATTCCCTTGGCGAGGGCATTGGGGACTGGTATACCCTCTATGCAATTGCTGCGCCATATACAGGCAGGGGTGTTGATGGTGCCTTTGGCAGCTTTATTGAAACAACAAGCCACGGTGGCGGTATTTTCGGCGGCACAATCGGTAACTTCCTTTATGTAAATACACATCCGGTTTTCGCATTTGCATTGGTTCTTATTTTGCTTCTTTTCATGTTCTTGCAAATGTTCAATATCACACCATATTCTATGGTAAGCGCTATTGCAGAAAAGAACAAGGCGCAAAACGCAGACGAAAAGGCAAAGAAAAAGGAAAAGAAGAAAAAGAGAAGGAAAAAGGTTGATATCTTTGACGATGGCGAGGACGAGGATGAGGAATGCCTTATCAAGAACAGCCAGAACAAGGAGCCTAAGTACCTTGATGTTAACCAGATTATAGAAAAAGAAAAGTCAAATGAGGATAGTCCTGTTAAGGTTACAGGCTATGAGGATGCAGAGGATCAGCTTCGTCAATCAAGGCTTGTAAACTCCTCACAGCTTCGCACCTATAACGAGGATGAGGATGATGAGCCAACATTAGACGTAACCGCAAGCAAGGTTGAAGAGGATAGTGTTCCTTGGGAGCCTGAGGAAACAACCTATGTAAGTACCTCCACGCCTACCTTCACGCTTAATAGAGAAGAGCCAAAGGCAGAGCCTGTGTACGAGGAGCCTAAGGTTGAACCGGTGTATCATTATGAAGAGCCTAAGGAGCCTGTATACCATTACGAGGAGCCTAAGGTTGAACCTGTATATCACTATGAGGAGCCAAAGGAAGAGCCGGTAGCTCCAATTTATGAAGAACCAAAGGCAGAGCCTGTATATGAAGAGCCTAAGGAGGCGCCTGTATATCATCAGCCTGCTCCAAAGCCTACTTATACCTTCGTTGAGGATGACGATGACGAAGAGGATGAGGATATGCCATTTGAGGAGGACGAGGAGTACGAGGACGATTATGAGGATAGTGCGCCAGTAGACTCAAGCGCATATACTCCAAGTATATCAAACTACACTGACTCTAAAAAGGACAATGGGGCATTGCTAAATGAGGCACCTGCACCAAAGGCAGAGCCAATGCCGGAGCCTAAAAAGCCGGAGCCCGTGTTCGTTCCAAAGCCGAAGCGTAACTACAAGTTCCCACCAATTAACTTCCTACAAGAGCCTGCTGAGGTTGGTCTTACCCCGGAGGCAAGTGAGGAGCTTCAGGAAAACGCAAGAATTATCGTTGAAACACTTAACAACTTTAATATTAAAACTAAAATTTCAACCGTAACAAGAGGTCCGACAGTCACAAGATACGAGCTAACTCCTGAGCCGGGCGTTAGAGTTCGTTCTATTGCTAACCTAACTGACGATATAGCTCTTCAGCTTGCCGCTGAGGGACTTAGAATCGAGTGCCCAATCCCGGGCAAGAGTGCAGTTGGTATTGAGGTGCCAAACCGTGTTACAAGCATGGTTTATTTGCGTGAGCTTTTGGACGACCCAAAATTCAAGTCCAACCCAAGCCCAATGTATTGTGCCCTTGGTAAGAGCATTTCCGGCGAAAATATTTACGTTGACGTAGAAAAAACACCGCACCTTTTGGTTGCAGGCGCTACCGGTATGGGTAAATCCGTCTGCATAAACTCCCTTCTTGTCAGCCTACTTTATAAGTCCACACCGGACGATGTAAGGCTTATTTTGGTTGACCCTAAGCGTGTTGAGCTTTCAAACTATAACGGCGTTCCACATCTGCTTGTTCCTGTTGTTTGTGAGCCAAAGAAATCTCTTGGCGCACTTCAATGGGCAGTTACAGAGATGGAAAAGCGCTTTGAAACCATTGAGCAGGCAGGCGTTAGAAACCTACACGAGTTTAATGAGAAGGTTGACGAGGGCTATCCTGCTGATAAAATGTACCGTATTCTTATCGTTATTGATGAGCTTGCGGACCTAAAAATGGCTGTTCCCGATATTGAGGGACATATTACAAGACTTACCCAAAAGGCACGTGCTGCCGGTATTCATATTATCATCGGTACACAGCGTCCATCTGTTGACGTTATTACCGGTCTTATTAAGAGTAACATTCCGTCACGTATAGCATTCAGAGTGCCATCACAGGTTGACTCGAGAACCATTCTTGACGAGGTTGGTGCTGATAAGCTTGTAAGCCGTGGAGATATGCTTGTTAAGATTGTAGGCGCTTTAAGACCTGCACGTGTGCAAGGCTCATTTGTTAAGGCGTCTGAAATTCAAAATGTTATTGATTTCTGGAAGGAAACTGCCCCTGCTGAGTACGACGAGGAGGTTATGCATCAAATCGACAACAATGCAGCCAAGCTTGCAAAGAGCGAAAAGGGCTTTAACGAGGACGAGGGGACACAAAATCCTGACGCAGATGACGGTGGATTTGATCCGGAGTTCTATAACGCACTTGAGCTTGCTACCGAAATGGGCAAGATATCATCATCCTTCCTACAGCGTAAGCTAAGGCTGGGCTTCCAGCGTGCTGCCCGCATTATCGACCAAATGGAGGAGTGCGGATATATTGGCGAGGCAAACGGCTCCAAGCCGCGTGACGTTCTCATTACCAAGGAGGACTTCCGTGAGCTTATGATGAGGCGTACAGACGAAGATTAGAGAAGCAGGGCTACATTGTAGCCTTGCCCTCTTAAAATTGGAGATTTTATGGGAAAATTTATAGCAATAGATGGTCTTGACGGCTCAGGAAAGGGCACTCAAAGCGAAAAGCTTGTTGAGTACCTAAGAGGGCAAGGCAAAAAGGTAAGGGTTTTGTCCTTTCCAATGTACGAAAACGAAAGCTCCGCTTTTGTAAAAATGTATCTTGAGGGCAAGCTTGGAAATAAGCCCTCTGACACAAACGCATATGCTGCTTCAATGTTTTTCGCATCAGACAGATACATAAGCTATGTTACTGACTGGAAAAAGGATATTGAGGATAAGGACACATATGTTATAGCCAACAGATATTCAAGCGCAAACGCAGTTCATCAGCTTTCTAAGCTCCCGGAGGGCGAGTGGGATGGCTTCCTACGTTGGCTTTGGGATTTTGAATTTTCAAAGCTTGGCTTGCCGGAGCCTGACCTTATTTTATATCTTGAATTGCCGCCACACCTTTCCTTATCTCTTGTCGCAAAGAGAAGTCAGGAAACAGGTCAAAAGATGGATATTCACGAGCTTGATAGAGACTATATGGAAAAGTGCTACGATGCAGCTCTTTATTCCTGCGAAAGCCTAAATTGGAGCAGAATAAAATGCTACAGTGGCAACGAAATTCGTACACGTGAGGACATATTTGAGGAAATTAAGCAGATTGTTGAGGGTATTTAATGGTTTATATGTTTTTGGCAGACGGCTTTGAGGAAATAGAGGCTCTTTGTCCCTTGGATTTTCTAAGGCGTGCAGGGGTTGAGGCTAAAACCGTCGGCATAGGAAATAAGGTTATATGTGGCTCACACAGCATCAAGGTTGAGTGCGATATGACCGAATGCGAGCTTGACAAAAATGCACCCTTCGATATGATTATTTTGCCCGGTGGTATGCCCGGCTCCGTTAATTTAGATAATAGCAAAACAGTTGATCACTTTATAAGAAGAGCCACAGAAGAGGATAAATTTATTTCTGCCATTTGCGCCGCCCCCTTTATCCTTGGTAAAAGAGGACTTTTAGAGGGCAAGGAGGCAACCTGTTATCCGGGCTTTGAAAAGGAGCTTTTGGGTGCTAAAATCGGCACAGGCGTTGTGCGTGACGGCAAAATTATAACAGGCTGTGCAATGGGCAAATCTCACGATTTTGCACTTGAAATTATAGAAGCCCTTTGTGGCAAGGAAATGCGCGAAAAACTCAAGAAATCCGTTTTATATTAAAAGGAAGGAATGCGCCATGACACCGATAAAAAGAGAAAAGGATATTATAAGAAAAGACTGCTCTGATATACGCAATGCCATGACACCCGAGGAAAGAAAAATAAAGGATGAAAAAATCTGTCAAACTATAGCTTCCTTAATCAGCTTTAGACACGCAGAAATTATCTTGCTTTATGCGCCAATCAAATCTGAAATAGATATTTTACCAATATTTCATTTAGCAAAGGAGAAGGGCAAAAGGGTTGCCTTTCCAAAATGCAATGTAGAGGAAAGGACTATGAAATTCCATTTTGTAGATTCCTTAGATGAGTTAGAGCCATGCGCCTATGGCATTAGAGAGCCCAAGGAGGACGCACCTGTGTACGACCCGGAAACCACACCTGGCGTTGCAGTATGCTATCTCCCGGGTCTTGCCTTTGACGTATATGGCTATCGCCTGGGATATGGCAAGGGCTATTATGATAAGTTTACAAATAGCTTTCTTGGCTCAACCATAGGCGTTGTATATAGCAATCTTATTCTACCTACCTTGCCAAGAGGCAAATACGATAAGCATTGTGACATTATGATTACAGAAAACGGCATTAAGCCAATCAAGCCACAAAAGAAATAATAAAAGAGAGCCGAAAAACGGCTCTTTTTTTATATGAAAAAACCGAAAAAACTTAAAATAATTATTGAGAAAACAAGAGAAAACGAGAGAAAACAAGAGAAAAAGAGAGCATTTGATAAACTTTTTGATTTTTTATAAAAAAAGTGTTGACATTAAATTAAACAAATGCTATAATAATCAGGCAATAAAACAAGGGCATATGCCCATCTTAATCTATTGGAGGATACAAAAATGTCAACATTTATGGCTAACAACACCATTGAACGTAAATGGTATGTTATCGATGCTGCTAACAAGCCTCTTGGTAAGACAGCTGTTGCTGCTGCTAACATTTTGAGAGGTAAGCACCGTCCGGAATTCACACCTCATGCAGACTGTGGTGAATTCGTTATTATCATCAACGCATCAAAGGCTGTTCTCACAGGTAAGAAGCTTGAGCAAAAGTACTACAGAAGACACTCTGGTTACATCGGTGGTCTTAAGGAAGTACAGTACAAGACTCTTATGGCAACCCGTCCGGAGCTCGCTATGGAGCTTGCAGTAAAGGGTATGCTTCCACACAACACTCTCGGCGCTAAGTCCCTTACAAGACTTAAGGTATATGCTGGCGCTAACCACAACCAACAGGCTCAATCACCTATTGCAGTTGAAGTAAAATAAACTTGGAAAGGATAGAAGAAAATGTATACAAGTGCTAAACCATATTTCTACGGAACAGGTAGAAGAAAGAAATCTGTAGCTCGTGTTCGTCTTTATCCAGGTACAGGTGCAATTACTATCAATGGTAAGGATATCGACCAATACTTTGGTCTTGAAACACTTAAGCTCATCGTAAACCAACCACTCGAGGTTACTGAAACAATCGGTAAGTACGACATCGTTGCAAACGTTGTTGGTGGTGGTATCTCAGGTCAAGCTGGTGCAATCCGTCACGGCATTGCAAGAGCACTCCTTGTAGCTGACGAAACATACAGAGGCGCCCTCAAGGCTGCCGGCTTCCTCACACGTGACCCACGTATGAAGGAAAGAAAGAAGTATGGTCTCAAGGCTGCTCGTCGTGCACCACAGTTCTCAAAGAGATAATTTCTTTACAAAATACAAAAAGACTTCCTTTTGGAGGTCTTTTTTTGTTTTGCCGTTTCATATTTTCGCGCCTTGGCTTACTGTTTGCTTTATTGTAGACAAAATTATTTACAATTATGGAAAAATGTGTTATAATAAAAATGCCTAGTACCAATAATTTTCACAAATTATTGCGGCATTTTCATTGACGGCTAAAAGGCGCTTCCGCTGATTTAAAATAAAGACAGTAAAAGGAGATTTTTATGAGAAAATTAGTTTGTTTTTCCTTGGCGATATTAGTGTTATTTTGTTTTACCGCCTGTAATCTTAATCTGAACTTAGAGAACTTGGAAAATGAGTCGGAATCTGCAGCAATTACTGAGGAGATGTTAGACATATTGGCAGAAAAGCGTGTTGACGATGCTAAGGCGCTATTTCATCCTCAGGTAGATGAAGAAATAGATACCGCAATCACTCAAATGTGTGATTTTTTAGACGGACGAAAGGCTGAAAGCGTGGAAATAATAAGCATAAATATAAATAATTCAACCGGCACAGGCGGAAGGTCGAGACAAGAGCAGGTTGCGTACAGTGTGCGGCTTGATGATGGAGAGATTATTTATGCAAGCGCGGTTTATCTGTCTGATCAGGACGGAGACGGCTTTGTCAGTTTCCAACTAATTCTCGGAATAATATAAAAAAGACCTCTTTTTGAGGTCTTTTTTTATTCGTATACATAATAAATGTAATCGAGGCTTCTCTTTATATAGTCCCTTGTGTATTCTACCTGTAAATCCCAGGTGTCAAGCTCGGTCAGCTCATCGTCATTAGGCCAAACAAAAGTGCCAAGTATCTCCCATCTAACAAAGTTTCTGTCAAAGCTGTCTCTGTTCTTGTATAAATACGCGTAGCATTCTGAAAGCTTGTTTTCAATAGCGGTTTTGCTATCATTGAGCTTTTGTGAAACCAATTCTAAAAAACCATCATGGGTTAAAAGAGCACCAAACCAAGGGTTTTGGGCTTTTGCCCATAGGTTTTCAGCTTCCTTTGCACCCAAGGTGTTTCCAACTATTCCAAGGCTTCTGTCAAAGTCCCAAACAGGGCCTGCATACAGCTTTCCACCGGCTTCCTTGTACAGATAAAAGCTGGCATATCCTACGTCGGCGCTGTTAAAAATCTCGTGTATTATATAAGCCTCTGCAAAGCTTTCAACGTCAATAAGCTCCTTGACCCTTTCGTAGTCCTTTTGCCTTGCAGCGTTTAAGCAATCGGAAAGATAGGCGGAAATAAAGTCCCTGTGCTCCGTAGTGAAGGCAGTATCGTCTGTGTCTGGGGACTTAATTACATAATGTTTCCCGTTAACCGTAAATGCATAGCCATCTGCACGTCCGTCAAGCTCCAAAAGGTAGCCTGTATCAACGGAGGACAAGTCCTCACTTATGTCAACACGTGTTTCCTGAACCTCTATTTGTTCGCAGAGGAGATATACTCCCTTGTATTCGTAGTTCAAATATAGCTCAACAAACTGCACCGAGGTGGTTGCGCTGATTGAATCAAAAACGGAAGCCAGTGACTGGGCAAGGTAGTTTCTTGACATGCTTAAATCGCTATGGTTGGCAATTAAAGTCCAGTCCTTGGCAGCACCATTTCCAAACATATCCGTACTGGAGTTAAACTTCAATCTGTACGGTTTTTTTTCGTAATCCCATGTGGAGTTTCCTCTGCCACGCATTCTTGCCGCGGCATTTTCAAAGGAATATTGTGCCTCTGTGTTTTCTACGCTAACGGAGCAGTTCAGATATATTTCCTTAGAGGTTATATCGGTAAAATCAACGGTATTTATAGAAATGATAGGCAAGGAAAGCTCATCTGGCGCAAAAATAGCCTCAATAGTTTCCGTGTTACTTGCCTTCATATTGAGCGTAGGCTCCTTTTCTCCATTAGACCAGCCAACAAATTTGTAACCAAATTCTGCCGTTGCCACAACAGGAGAAATATCCTGACCATCGTCTAAAATTTGGTTCAAGTCACCGGTAATTGAGCCACACAAGGAGTTGCAAGTAAAGTTAACTATATGTACCTTTACAAAAATTGCTACAAAGGACTTACTTGTGTCTGCAAAATCGCTTCTTTTAGAGGATTTTAGTCCATCGTCCCATTCAACAAAACGATAACCGTTGTCTGCAACAGCAACCACCTCGCTGCCGGTAAATGGACCGTCATCATTAAACTGGTGAGAAACACCTTCAATGTGTCCACCCTCGCTGGCAAAGTAATCAATACTGACCGTTTTGTTAAGCTTGAATTTTGCAGTAAAGGTTTTGCTTTCCGTTAGGCTATCCCTGCGGGCAAGATTAGTAACCCCATCGTCCCAACCTAAGAAAATATAACCGTCATCAGGCTTTGCGATAACTAAACTAAAGTCAACACTCTCGCCGTTTTGAGAAACAATTTCTTGTCTTGATTGTCCTATAATGGAGCCACCCTCAGTAGCTACATATTCAACAACAATTGGTGGTATCTTTTCAAAAATAGCAGTAAATTTCTTGCTTTCGGAAAGAGTGTCTACACGGGTTGGCTCGGTTTTTCCGTCGTCCCAACCAACAAAACGATAATTTTTATTTGCAATGGCGCTAACCTGTGAAAATGTAACGGTTTCACCCTCGGCTGTGGGCTCTTGCTCCTGTGTCGCCTGCCCGGTAATATAACCGCCTGCTTCGGCTAAATATTCAACACGCACCTTACTAATCGGTTCGGGTATGTCGTTACATCCAAAAAAAGCCAAAAGCAGTATTGTAAAAAAAACAAGCAGCAAAGCGCGTTTCATAGCTTATGCCCCCTCTTTTTAGTGTTTTCTACATTTATTATATAATAGACACAGTTAAAAAGCAAGAAAAAACTCCTCGGAATTTTCCGAGGAGTAATTAATTATGTTAATTAGCCGATCTTAGCGCTGTTAACCTTAACGCCGGGACCCATTGTAGAAGCTACTGTGCAGCTCTTAATGTACTGACCCTTTGCAGCAGCTGGCTTAGCCTTAATGATAGCACCGAGAAGAGTAGCGAAGTTTTCGCCAAGCTTCTCCATACCGAAGGAAGCCTTACCGATAGGGCAGTGGATAATGTTTGTCTTGTCAAGACGGTACTCAATCTTACCGGCCTTAGCTTCAGCAACAGCCTTAGCAGTATCCATAGTAACTGTACCAGCCTTTGGGTTAGGCATAAGACCCTTAGGACCAAGAACCTTACCGAGACGACCGATAACACCCATCATATCAGGTGTAGCGATAACTACGTCAAACTCAAACCAGTTTTCCTTAGTGATCTTTTCAACATAGTCCTCAGCACCAACATAATCAGCGCCTGCCTCTTCAGCAGCCTTAGCCTTATCGCCACGAGCGAATACAAGAGTACGAACCTTCTTACCTGTACCGTGTGGGAGAACAACTGCACCTCTTACCTGTTGGTCAGCGTGACGGGAGTCAACACCGAGACGAACGTGAACCTCAACGGTTTCGTCAAACTTAGCGGTAGCTGTTTTGCAAACAAGCTCCATAGCCTCAGCTGGATCGTAAAGCTTTGTAGAATCGATAAGCTGAGCGTTAGCAATATATTTCTTTCCTTGTTTCATCTCAAATTACCTCCTTAGTCCTCAACAGTAATGCCCATAGAACGAGCAGTACCCTTGATCATGCTGATAGCAGCCTCAAGAGAACCTGCATTAAGGTCAGGCATCTTTGTTTCTGCAATCTTTGTAACTTGCTCCTTTGTGAGCTTAGCAACCTTAGTCTTGTTAGGAGTAGCGGAAGCAGTCTCAATGCCGGCAGCCTTCTTAATAAGAACCGGAGCAGGTGGTGTTTTTGTGATGAATGTAAATGAACGGTCAGCATAAACTGTAATTACAACAGGGATGATGTAACCGATATCATTCTTTGTTCTTTCGTTAAATTCCTTAGTAAAGTTAGGGATAGATACACCGTACTGACCGAGAGCTGGACCGATAGGTGGTTGTGGTGTAGCCTTACCTGCAGGAATTTGAAGCTTAATATAACCTTGAATTTTCTTAGCCATTATAAATTTCCTCCTTAGTGGTTCTCTGCGAGAGAATTAAAAGATTTTTCTCTCTCCCACTGTAATAAGCGACATATACGCCGTCGCAGGGCAATTAGATTTTCTTAATGCTTTTAGCATCTAAGCTTACAGGCATTTCACGACCGATAGAGGAGACGATAACAGTAACCTCATTACCATCCTCGCTAATTTCGCCGATTTTACCTGTGTGACCAACGAGAAATCCATCAATAATTTCAACCTCGTCGCCAATTTGGAATGCTTCAACAGTAACAGTTGCCTCGAGAGTAAAGCGTGCAACCTCTTCATCAGTAAGAGGCACAGGCAATGAATCAGGGCCGGTAAAACCGGTAGCACCGGGTAGGTGTCTTACTAGATACCAGCTTTTGGCAGTCATTACCATCTTAACAAATACATAACCAGGGAATAGCTTTTCTTCAACAAGCTTTTCTTTTCCCTTGGCATCAGTAGTTTGAATAATTTGAACAGGAACCTTTACATCAAGCACAAGCTCGGAAATGTTCTTGTCAATAATTCTTTCGATAGCTGCTTTTACCTTGTTTTCGTGTCCTGTACGGGTGTGAAGAACATACCACCTAGGACCGACATTTAGTTCGTTTAAGTCACTCATTCTCAATCACCTCTTAAAATAGCTTGTTCAAGCCAACAAAGATTGCGTTGAGTAAGCCTCCTAGACCCCAGTCAAGAAGACCAATAACAACAGCAGCGACAACAACGATTACCATAACGAGAAGGAAGTTTCTTCCTGTGGACTCCTTAGAAGCCCAAGTAATCTTTTTAAATTCGCTTTTCAAGCCCTTGAAAAAATCACCGATTTTTGCAAAGAAGCCAGGCTTTTTGTTAGGGTTTTTCTTTTTTTCAACTTTTTTGGATGAGGTCTTGGTGTCTTGCATAGAGTTAACAACTGTGTTTTCTTTTGCTGCCATGACCTACCTCCTTACTTTGATTCCTTATGCAAGGTGTGCTTACGGCAGAAGCGGCAGAACTTATTCATTTCCAATCTGTCTGGATCGTTCTTCTTGTTCTTCTTTGTGTCGTAATTACGCTGTTTGCACTCTGTACATACCAAAGTAACCTTAACTCTTGCATCATTAGCCATATTTTCGGCACCTCCTAAAAAATTATTTGCGCAAATGCGCCTTGTTGTACCTCCCTCTTACAAGGGAATATTATCTTTTTCTGTGAGCGAAAAATGCGCGCAAAAAAAGAACCCCTGTGCGAGGTAAAAGCATTTTAACACAACATCAAATATTTGTCAATACTTTTTTGCAAAATAATTTAAAAAATATTAATATAATATAATTTGTCTTGATATTTCTAAAAAGATGTGATAGAATATAGAATGGAATTTTATGTATTAAGGAAGTATAAATGAAGCAAGAATATTTAGTTTGTGGTCAAATTCAAAGGTCCCACGGCGTAAACGGCGCAATGGTGGTAAGACACTTTTGTGATAGCTATGAGGTTTTTGAGGATTTAAAGCACATTTATATAAAAAACGGACAGAGCTATGATGAGCATAAGCTTACAAAATGCACCCCGTACAAGGATGCAGCTCTTATTACCATATCCGGCATAACCACACCGGAAGAGGTTACAAGAATTAGAATGAGCTACATATATGCAAAAAGAGAAGAGATTGCAAAGGACGAGGGCGCGCTCTTTATAGTTGACCTTATTGACCTTCCTGTAAAGGATTTTGAAACAGGAGAGCAGTATGGCACGCTCAAGGATGTTATAAACCAGGGTGCTCAGGACATATACGTAATCAAAAGAGCAGATAAGCCCGATGCCTACATACCTGTTGTAGATGCATTTGTAAAAAGCGTTACTCTGGAAAACGGTATACTAATTACACCAATAGAAGGAATGCTTGACTGATGAGATTTGATATATTGACCCTTTTCCCTGATGTGGTTAGGGCTGTTTTAGATAGTAGCATTATCGGTCGTGCCAGCCAAAGCGGAATTATCACCGTTAAGGCACACGATATTCGTGACTACACCATCGATAAGCACAAGAAAACAGACGACACACCATATGGTGGCGGCAAGGGTATGCTTATGTCCACACAGCCGATTTGTGATTGCTTTGATGCAGTCTGCAGGGAGCTTGGAGAAGGTAGTAAAAAGGTTATTTATGCCTCACCCCGTGGACGGATTTTTAATCACGAGGTGGCAAAGGAGCTTTCTCAATACGACAATTTGATTATCCTTTGTGGCCACTATGAGGGCATTGACCAAAGGGTTATTGATGAAATTGTTGATGAGGAAATTTCCATAGGAGATTATGTGCTTACAGGTGGAGAAATTCCTGCCTGTATTATCGTTGATGCAGTTTCGAGGTTAGTTGATGGCGTGCTTTCCGATAAGGAATGCTATGAAAACGAAAGCATTGCATCCGGCCTTTTGGAGTATCCGCAGTACACAAAGCCGAGGGTGTTCCGTGGCAGAGAGGTGCCGGAGGTGCTTCTTTCCGGACACCACGAAAATATTGAAAAATGGCGTCTTGAAAAATCCTTGGAGATAACAAAGGAAAGACGTCCGGACTTATACGAAAAATATATGCTGGCGCATCCACCAAAGCCAAAGAAAAGTAAGAAAAAATAGGACCCTGTGTCCAAATTAGGAGGTGACTATATGGAAAAGAAGAACCAAACCACTATGAAAAGTAGAGGTCTTTTTGGTATTCTCAGAAATAGCTTTATAGGTCGCTTCTTTACATCATACGAAAAGGATAACGAGGCATTTTTAAGCTGTGGAGAAAGAAGAAGGGCAAAAAGGCATCCCAGCGCTCTTCGCAGAAGAATAGTCAGAGCTATTGAAAGAAATCCGGTTTTGCTGGCTATTCAAGGCGTATTTACCTTCCTCTTTAGAATTTCTGTAAGATCATATGGTGCTATGCTGTTTGTAATGGGTCTTATCGTTGCAGGGCTTTATCCGTTAAACGGCATGATTATGTATGTTCATGTTCCCTTTGAAAGCTTTGTGGTTTCTTTCGCAGTTGCCATTTGTGCAATACCACTCCTGTTTTCCGATCGTTCATTGGCAAGCTCCGTTCTTTCCAGTAGACCCGTGTCGTTTATTCTTTTTCATCTTCTCGGCTTTGACGATGAGGATGTGCGCACAGTTGCAGAGCAGAATAGAATTTCCTTTACCAACATTGCAGTAGCAATTGGTGTTGGACTTGCTGTTTTGTCTTATTTTGTTACTCCGACAGTTATTTTGCTTACCGTTCTTGTTACGGTTGCAATATATTGCACCTTCAAAACTCCGGAAAGTGGTGCAATGATAACTATATTTATAATTCCTTTTGCACCGCTTGGCGTTGTTAAGGTCTCACTTCTTATTTCCGCCATAGCTTACTTTGTTAAGCTTTTCCTTGGAAAAAGGGTGTTCAAATTTGGCTTTTTAGATATTTTCGCCGTTGGCGTTATCGGTATGATGACAATTTGTGGCATAAACTACTTAAATCCACTTGCGTCGCTACCAATGATTGTAAATAACCTTATTTTATACCTTGGCTACTTCCTGTTTTCAAACATCATCAGCTCCAAGGACTGGTTCAGACGTGCATTAACATCATTTATAAATTCCACAATCCTAGTTTCAATAATTGCAATTATTGAGGCAATACTTGAAAAGCTTTCGGAGGCTGTTCCGGAGCTTCTTGTTGCTTTCCCACCAAACGGCATTTCTGCCACCTTTGATTCCTCTGCACAGCTTGCACAATTTTTGGTGCTTGCAATCCCATTTGCACTAACATATATGTTTTCCGATAGACAAGACCACGGTAAATTCGGTGGCTTCGTTCTAACAGCCCTTTTGGTCGTTGTTCTTTGCCTCTCCGGCTACCCACTTGGTATACTTGGCTTTGTTGTTGGTGCAGTTTTGGTGCTTATGTTCTATAACAGAAAGGTGTTTTATCCAACAGCTTCTGTAATTGCTATACTTATTGTTCTATATTTCCTCTTGCCGGATTCAGCTATAACACAGCTTGAGGGCTTGACAGGTGTGGACCTGGATGTTATTCCGGAAGCATTTAAGTATATTGGCACAACCTTCCTTATGGTTATCAAAAGACCATTCGGCTTTTCTGTTGGCGTGCCTGTAAATCAAGTCTTTGAGGGCTTTGAGGGTGAATACATTAACAGCTTGCCAATTCAGCTTTTATATGAGTATGGCATACTTGCCGTTATTGCGTTTATCGCCTTTTGTGTTGTGTTTGCAAGGCTTGTATTCTCTTATTGCGAAAAGGCAAAAAACAAGTATAGAATGGTAAACTGCTGCTCAGGCTTCTGCTCCCTATGTAGCATTTTGGTTATGGGCTTTTTCAGTCACACTCTTTACGACAGCAGAATGCTTCTTCTCTCAATTCTTTGCGTTAGCGCAACTCTTGCCTATGTTCGCATTGAGAGAGCAGAGCAAAGCTATGACTATACAACAAACGACTTTTCAAAAGCAAGCGTGGAAATAGAGTTTTCAGAGGACGAGGTTCACGAGAACTTTTCCACAAGAAAATATGTTCACAAGATTAGAAAAAAGACAAAAAATATGAAAGTTGAGGCAAAAGAGTTTTCAGATACCGAGGATATTATCAGAATAGAAGAAAAAGATGAAAAAACAGAATAATGGTAATTATTCGGTAAGGAGCAAAAATGTTTATTGACAAGGTAAAAATTTATGTAAAGGCAGGAAACGGCGGTAACGGTAGCGTTTCCTTCCGCAGAGAAAAGTATGTTGCCAAGGGTGGCCCTGATGGTGGTGACGGTGGTCACGGTGGAAATGTTGTTTTTCAAATAGACAAGGGTACAAACACTCTTTTGGCATTTAGGTACAAAAGAAAATTCGTTGCTGAAAATGGTGGAGACGGCGCCGGCGCTAAGTTTCATGGCAAAAACGGCGAGGATATTATTATCAAGGTTCCACAGGGCACTCTTATAAAGGATGACAAAACCGGAAAAATTTTGAAGGATATGTCCGACTGTGAGGAGTGGATTTGCGCCAAGGGTGGCAGAGGAGGCTGGGGAAACAAGCACTTTGCAACACCAACAAGGCAAATTCCTCGCTTTGCAAAGAGTGGCACAAAGGGGCAGGAGTGGGAGCTAACCTTGGAGCTTAAAATGCTTGCAGACGTTGGTCTTGTGGGCTTGCCAAGCGCGGGTAAATCATCACTTCTTGCTGCGGTTAGTGACGCAAAGCCGAAGATTGCAGACTACCATTTTACAACTCTTTCACCAAACCTTGGTGTAGTTAATGTAAGAAATGGCTACGGCTTTGTTATGGCAGATATTCCGGGACTTATTGAGGGCGCATCAGATGGCCTTGGCCTTGGACATGCCTTTTTGAGACACATTGAAAGATGCAGACTTCTTGTGCAGGTGGTTGATATCTCCTGCTTTGAGGGTAGAGATCCGGTTGATGATATTAAGGTTATCGACGAGGAGCTTAACAAGTTTTCTCCTGAATTATCCACACGTTCCCGCATTATTGCCGCAAATAAGGTAGACTCGCTCGATAGAGAAATCGTTGACGTTGATGCCTTTGAGGCGTATGTAAAGGAGCGTGGCTGGGAGATTGTTTACATCTCTGCATACACAGGCGAAAACACAGATATTCTTGTTGCAAAAATTGACGAAATGCTAAAGGAGCTACCACCACTTACTATATACGAGGCAGATTATATGCCTGAGGATACAGTTTTGGCAGATAGCGACGACCATGCAGTTACAATTACAAAGGATTCAACAGGCACATATGTTGTAGAGGGCGAGTGGCTCTTTAACCTTGTTGGACAGGTAAACTTTGAGGATAGAGAATCTCTTATGTTCTTCCAAAGAGTACTTCTTAAAAGTGGCGTAATTGACAAGCTTAAGGAAGCAGGCTGCAAGGACGGCGACAACGTTTCTATGTACGACTTCGAATTTGATTTTGTAATGTAAAAAATAGCGGGGAGTGTCTATAAACACTCTCCGTTTTATGAAAAATGAGGTAAAAATGAAGCTAAATATCGGTTGCCATCTTTCTGTTTCAGGTGGCTATGAAAATATGGGAAAGGTTGCACTCTCCATTGGTGCAAATACCTTTCAATTCTTTACAAGAAACCCAAGAGGCGGTAGCTTTAAGCCGCCGACAGATGAGGACATTAACGGCCTTATCAAAATAATGGAGGAAAACAATTTTGCCCCCATCATTGCTCACGCACCATATACCTTTAATCCCTGCGCAGCTGATGAGGGTATAAGGGAGTATACAATTCGCACAATGGCAGAGGATCTTCGCCTTCTTGATAAAATACCAAAGGTGTATTACAACTTCCACCCGGGCAGCCATGTTCAGCAAGGGGCGGATGTCGGCATTGAAAAAACTGCCGATAGCCTTAACAAAATTCTTGATAACAGCGAAAAAACTATGGTTCTTATTGAGACTATGGCAGGTAAGGGCAGCGAAATCGGAAGGAGCTTTGAGGAGATAAAAAACCTCATTGATAAGGTGGAAAATCAGACACGTGTCGGCGTTTGTTTGGATACCTGCCACGTTAACGACGGTGGATATGATATAGCTAATGACCCAAATCAAGTCTTTTCAGAGTTCGATAAAATCATAGGCATAGATCGTCTAAAGGCAATTCATCTAAACGATAGTAAAAACCCCCTTGGCGCGCATAAGGATAGACACGAGAAAATCGGTCAAGGCAATCTCACCCTTGACGGTATAGTGAAGATAATTACAAGTCCTTATATAAAAGGACTGCCAATATGCCTGGAAACCCCACAGGATATAAACGGCTACGCTGAGGAAATAAAGCTTCTCAAAAGCTTGGTTGAAGGCGTTTGATTTTGTGAGAAAGAGTAAAAATTTATTGACCCAAATTCTGTGGCTTCGCGAGCTTTCAAGAAACGGATTTTGGTTTATCAAAAAAAGATTATAAAAAGTCGCAGGCTTTCACCTGCGGCTTTTTTTAGAATATACTATCAAAAGATAGCCTTTCGTGGTTTTGTATTTCTTCTATATATTCAAGCAAGGTAGCCTTATACTCGTAAAAATTCAAAAAAGAGTTATTTGAGTAAAGCTCCTTCATAATAGTCATTGTCATATCCACATCGTCAATTTTTTCGTGGGGCGCAGAAATAGCAACAAAATCTCTGTTTTTCTCCCAAGAGCTGTAAACTTGGTCGAAAATTTGATGGCTTTCCGGTGTTAGCTTGTCGGCTTCGTTGCTAATATCTCCCAAAAGATTGTCCACATAAATTGCATTGGCAATTATAGCTCCGCTAACCAATACCAAAATAATAAGTGATGCTATAAAGGTCTTCATTACATTTCCCTCATAATTATATTAACTTGCCCTTGGCTGTTACAGGTCATCAAAAACACATCCTTCATATTTATGTGATGCTTCTTCAAATACTTTTTTACCCAAAGGAAGTCCTTTTGTGCTGCCTCTAAATTGCTTTTATTTATTTTTCCGTCAATTATAATAGGGTGGGCAATACCCTCTTCCTTTGCATCAATCTTTAGCTCCTTGCATGTCGGTGCTTGATCGCCTGCCTTGGCAAAGGCTGAAAGCTTACCATTTTGCTCCAAAACCGCATATTCTACCTTTGATATATCAGCAAATCCGATTAGTCGCAGCTCGCTAATCAGTTCACTTGCACCAATTCGTAGCCTGCCAAGCTCCTTTTGGTTCAGCCTTCCGTTCTTTATAATAAAGCTGGGGCTGCCGTAAAATATTTTCTTAACGGTTGGAGATTTTGTCATAAGAAATGATAAAACCACCTCAGCCGACAAAAGAAAGAGCAGAGGTACAACGGCATAGGAAAGAGGGATTGATATATCCTGTATAGGGTTTACAGCCAGCTCCGATAGCATAAAGGTGGTTACAAGCTCCGATAGCTGAAGCTCCCCAACCTGTCTTTTTCCCATAAGACGGATAATAAGCATAAAAAGAATGTAAATAATAATAGTTCGTATAAAAACAGTAGCCATAGTTTCACTCCGTAATTGATAATAGTATTAAAAAAAGTAAGAAAATAAATACATAAATCAAATAAAATTGTAAAAAATATCTTGACAAACAAGTAAAGTAATGCTAAAATAAAATTCCCTACACAAATGATTGTCGGCTTTTAGAAAAAAGTTTTAAAAATTTCAAAAAACCCCTTGACAAGAAAGAGATGTAGTGATATAATAGCAAGGCTGACTAGGGGAAAGGTCCTTTAGGAAGCGAGAAAGATCCTTGAAAATTGAACAATGAACAAAAAGTTTTTTGAAAAGAGAACTGATGTACTGAAAGAAACGGAACTCTTAAGAAAATTCTTTTAAGTTGAAGAATACTACTCGAAACAAGTAATTTA
>JAFVTH010000024.1 GCA_017503285.1 Clostridia bacterium
AAATAGCTTTAACGACTTATGTATAGCTGTGTTCATAATATTCTCCTTTTTTATGTTGTTATTACTTTCCTTTGATAATGCTTACCTTGCCATTGGACCTTACCTCCGTTTTTCGTTCTTCACTCTGATTTTACCATTTTTTGGAAATTTTGTCAACCCTGTTTAGGTTAAAAGAGGTAGAGCTCCCCTATTAACATATTAAACCAAGGCTTTTATAAAATGCTGATGGTTTTTTGAAGATTTACAAAACATTTTAAGGAAAAACAAAAAATGCGACACAGGGTCGCATTTTTTGTTTTATTGATTATAAAGCCTCTATTTTTTATATTTTGCCAAGCTTGTATTTACCTCTGTTACAATGAAATGGACAACTATATCCTCCGACTCATAGCCCTCCATTTCGGGCACGGTTATGTAGTATAGACAGCTTTTATCAGTTGTTTCCCATTCCTTACTATATTCTAATGATATATACAGGTTGTTGCCCGCTGTACTAACACTATGAAAGGTGTATTCTGGTAGGCTTTTAACTGTATTTTCTACATAAATCAGCAAATACACATTTGTAGATGCGTCCCATGGACGAAGCGGAAGATTTAAGCCGGGGTGCTTTTCGTTCAGCTTCTCTATTTCTTGGTTGCCTCGCACATATATCACGGTGTTGCTTGGCAAATCAAGCTCACAATTTCTTTCGGAATAGCCGTTGTAACCATCGGTATTTGTTACATCCACATGGGACTTTGCTTGGATTTTTATTTCCCCCTCTAACTCGTGGGGTTGAGAAAATTCATATCGATTAATTATAAAGTAGTGCCAATAGTAGACAAAGTCATCCGGCTCAGGACACTTATCCGGAGCGCCATCAAATCTCACCTCTTGATAGTAGTGATCTATAGTGGAGCCTTCCGCACTGAGGTTTATGCCCTTAAATCCATATTCGCCGGATTCTATTCGACCATAAAGGTAGGTGTCCGCTTCTCTCACTATAACAAATTTGTTATTTGAAAGGTTTATTTCGTTTAATTGCTCTTGGGTTATATTCGGAATTAGCTCTCTTATTTTTTCATAGGTGTCTATAATCTTGTAGTATGACACCATTTCCGGAAAGTCCTCTCCGATATAATCGCTTCCATCTATATTCAAGTCTAACTTTTTGTAAAAGCCTTCATATTTTATGTTTCGTGTGTACGCCACGTTGACGGTGTTTCCAATAGTGCCTTTGTCCTCGTTATCGGCTACCAATCCACCACTTATGCCCGTTTCCGTTTGGCTAGACTCACTACCATTAGGTGGCAAAGGAGTGTTGCAGGCACATAGGCATAAAGCCAAAAGCATTGATAGGACCATAATTAGCTTTTTCATAATGTTACCTCCCTTGGTTTTGCTCTTTGACTAAATTTTATCATATGCTTGTAAGAATTTCAACCTTGTTCAGGTTAATAAGGGATATAGCTCCCCTATTAACATATTAAACCAAGACTTTGATAAAATGCTGATGGTTTTTTGAAGATTTGCAAATTTTTTTGAGAAAACAAAAAAATGCGACACAGGGTCGCATTTTTTGTTTTGTTTTCTTTTAGCCGCTTAGCCATCTGCCCTTTTGCCTGGTAAAGTTACAAGACAGACCACCGTCCCCTGTCTCCCGACCACCGTCCCCTGTCTCCCGTCCCCTGTCTCCTTACTTTGGGTACAACCCTAACAAGGCTTCCTTTTTGCTGTGTTTTCCAAAAGTGAAATAGTTTCATAAAACTCCTATGGACAATGTAATTTCCTTGTGATATAATGTGTTCATAAACATTATATCACCGCAAGATGGCGGTGTCAACAAAGGAGAAAAAATGAACAGCTTATATGAAAAATACGGTTTAAAGCCCTGTGGGGCGGTGCCGAATGAGAGGCAAATAGAATGGTATGGTCGAGAAAAGACAATATTCTTCCATTTTGGTATGAACACCTTTACAGGACGCGAGTGGGGAGACGGTACGGAAAGCCCGTCACTGTTTAACCCAACGGAGCTTGATGTGGAGCAATGGATAAGGACAATAAAGGACAGTGGCTTTACCACCGCAATTTTAACCGCTAAGCATCATGACGGCTTTTGCCTGTGGCAAACTAAATACACAGAGCATTCTGTGAAAAATTCTCCTTACAAAAACGGACAGGGTGACATAGTGCGTGAGTTTACAGAGGCTTGCCAAAAGTACGGCATCAAGGCAGGAATTTATTTGTCCCCTTGGGACAGGCACGAAAAAACTTGGGGAAGCCCTGAATATAACGATTTTTATGTGGGTCAGCTAACAGAGCTGCTTACTAATTACGGCAAGATTTGGGAAT
Organism: Clostridia bacterium; assembly: GCA_017503285.1. GTDB lineage: Bacteria > Bacillota > Clostridia > Oscillospirales > CAG-272 > RGIG2000. The sequence goes on from JAFVTH010000024.1 coordinate 2,335, forward strand.
GCTGGTGGGACGGAGCAGGAAGCACCGAGGCAGTTTACGATTGGGAGCGCTGGGCAAAAACAGTGCGAAGCTTACAGCCCCATGCGGTTATTTTCGGTTCTCTTGGCGCTACTCCTTGGGTTGATGTGCGATGGGTAGGAAACGAAAAGGGCGTAGCGGGCAAGCCCTGCTATGCAACAATTAACCCTTACTCCTTAGTAGTTGAAAATACAAAGGAATTAAACCGGGGTAAATTGGGTGGCGAGCGCTTTATCCCTGCCGAGGTGGACGTTTCTATCCGTCCCGGCTGGTTTTACCACAGTGAGCAGGACGGACAGGTAAGAACGCCCGAAAATCTGATAGAGCTTTGGTTTACCTCAATTGGCAGTAATGCAGGCTTGCTTTTGAATTTGCCGCCTGACAAGCGTGGCTTGATACACGAAAATGACGCTTTGGCTGTGCGTAAATTCAATGAAATATTAAAAAGCACCCTGTCAAATAACTTGGCTGAAAATGCTAAAATAACAGGTAAGCATACAGGTGACTGCGTAGCGCAAAATTTGCTTGATAAAGGCAAATTTTACATACCCGAAAGCAATGAAGCAACAATTGAAATTGATATAAGCGAGCCAAAGAAATTTAACACCTTGATTATAGGTGAAGGTATAGAACTTGGACACAGGGTGACCAAAATCAAGGCAAAAGCCCTTGTGAATGGGGAATATACAACCCTTTTTGAAAGAGATATGATAGGTAACAAGCTGGCTGAACGCTTTGACACTGTTGTTAGCGATAAGCTGACAATAGAAATATCCGCCCTTGATTTACCGATTCTTAAGGATTTTGGCCTTTACCTTTTTGAAAACAGTCTTGACCGAAAGGCAAAAGCGGACAAAACCAAAAACCTTTTAGACAGCACCGTGGCAAGTGTTGATTACGGTATAAAAGAAATAGGCGTTAATTTAGGAGGCATTATCCCGTTTAACTTGATAAAAGCAAAAAACGTGGGGGACGTATCGTTTAAATTGTATGTTTTCAACGGCTCAGCCTTTGAATTGCTTGAAGAAGGTGAAAGCAATATGGGAAACGTTGAGTGCTGTCTTAGCACAACCGTGGACACAGCCTACCGCTTCAAGTTAACCTTTGATAAGGAAATAAACGAAAACGTAAAAATAGAAGTTTTTAATACATAAGGAGATAAAAAGGAAGACAGGGGGGAAGACAGACCTCCGTCCCCTGTCTCACCTTCATTCTAATTTTACCATTTTTTGGAAATTTCGTCAACCCTATTTAGGTTAAAAGAGGTAGAGCTCCCCTATTAACATATTAAACCAAGACTTTGATAAAATGCTGATGGTTTTTTGAAGATTTGCAAATTTTTTTGAGAAAACAAAAAAATGCGACACAGGGTCGCATTTTTTATTGCTTTTGTCTTAATCTTGTAAGAAGAGCTTTGAAGTCCTTGGGTAGGTCTGCCTTAAAGGTCACTATTTCCCTTGTTCTTGGGTGGGGAAAGGATAGCTCCCCTGCGTGCAGGGCTTGACCCTCAATTATGCTTTTGTTTGCTTTTTCAAACCGGGTTTTGCCACCGCCATAGGTTTCGTCCCCTAAAATTGGGTGTCCTATGCTACTCATATGTACTCTGATTTGGTGGGTTCTACCTGTTTCAAGCTCCATTTTTGCAAGGCAATAGCCGGAAAATTCCTCTATTACCTCATAGTTGGTTATGGCTTCCCTTGCGCCTGTGTGGGTAGGGGCAACAACTGCCATTTTCTTTCTGTCAACAGGGTGGCGAGCCATATAATTTTGGATTTTTCCCCTTGGCTCTCTTGGGTGACCTATCAAAATGGCATAATACACTCTTTTTATTTGGTGGTCCTTCAGAAGGGAGGACAAAAACACATGGCTCTCGTCGTTTTTTGCCACAACCAAAAGCCCACTTGTGTCCTTGTCTATCCTGTGGACAATGCCGGGGCGCACAATGCCATTTATGCCGGAAAGCCTGTTTTTACAATGGTACAAAAGTGCGTTTACAAGAGTCCCGTTTTCGTTACCCGGTGCAGGATGCACCACCATACCGGAGGGCTTATTTATAACTATAATATCATCATCCTCAAAAACAATATCAAGGGGGATGTTTTCAGCCTCTACATTTAGCTCCTTAGGCTCTCTTTCCTCTATCTCCACGTTGTCCCCTGCTCTTAGGCGGTAGTTCTTTGCCTCGGTTTTGTTATTAACCAAAACAAAGCCGTCGTCAATCAAGCCCTGGGCACCGGAGCGAGTAATTTCCAAGGTCTCGGAAACATAAACGTCAAGGCGCTTTTTTATATCATTTGGAGTTATTTCCATCGTTATTCTCCTCGCTTGGGGAGCTTTTTTTATTTTTCTTGTCCTTTATAATGTCTAAAATAAGGGCTAAAACCACAACCCCTGCGCCAACGCAAACAAATGCGTCTGCCACGTTGAAAACATATTTCCAAATACCGCAGAAGTCTATCATATCAACAACATTATAACGGAAAATGCGGTCTATCATATTGCCGATGCCGCCACTTATAATCATAGCAAGTCCGACCTTTAGAAGCATCCTTTCCTTGCAGAAGCGGAAGAGATAAACCCCTATGCCGATTATGGCAATGGTGGAAACCACCATAAAGATAACTCTGCCCACGCTATCGTCAGCCAAGCCAAATGCCATACCATCGTTTTCTACAAAGGTCAGGTGCAAAAAACCGGGTATTAGCGGTATGGAGTCCCCCACCTGCATAAACGCAACAACAAGCGCCTTTGTCAGCTGGTCAATGCCTACGCCCACTACGATTATGCCAATTAAAATCAAAATTTGTGTCATTTTTTCTCCTAAATAACGGTCATTAAAATGTATACGCAGTTTGATGCAAGGCTTATTATCAATACAAGCGCAAGAAAGGATAGGTCAATGGGGCAACGCCTTACCCACTCAAACCTGAAAAGGAATTTCCTTATGGGGTTTAGAATCGGACCTATGATTTTTTCTATAAATGCGTAAAACTTTGACTCTCTTGCCGGCGGAATCCAAGAAAGGATTGCGCTAACCAGCATAAGAAGACTAAATGCGTCAAGCAAATAGTAAATTATTAAAAGAATTATTCTTACAGCTCCCATATTTTATACCGTAAAGAATTCCTCATCTCCTGCATCGCCGTCAAAAACCTCACCGCTGACATCAACCTCTCTTGGTGCAATCAAGAAGGAATCATTTGTTGCCTTTTTAATTGTTACTCCGAGGGCATATGCAGCACCGCTTATAAAGTCAATCATTCTGCGATATAGTGTTTTTTCAACGCCCTCTAAATTTAATAAAACAGTTCTGCCAAGCAAAAGATAATCAACCGCATCAAGCATTTGGTCAAAGGTCTTTGGCTTGCAAATCTTAAGCTCAAGCGCACCCTCAAGAGAAACCGACGCCTCTACCTCTTTACCCTCGTTCTCGTCCTCGTATTCCTCGTCGTCCTCGTCGTAATCTCTCTTTTTCTTAAACCAATCAAAAAGTCCCATTTTAGTATTTCCTTTCTCCAAAAATTTTACTGCCCACCCTTACAAGATTTGCTCCTGCCTCAATTGCGTAGGTGTAGCTTTCACTCATACCCATTGATAAAATTGCGTCCTTGTCGTCCTTAAATAGTGTGTCAAAAAGGTCCTTCACAATGCCAAAGTAGTGTAGGTACTCCTCTCTGCATTGGCACCTTGGCGCCATTGTCATAAGCCCACGGACGCGCACGGAGCTATACCCCTTAGCCTTTTCGTAAAAATCAGACACGTCCTCGGGGAAAATGCCACCCTTTGCCTCCTCCCTGCCACTATTTACCTCTATTAATATATCCATAACTCTGCCGATTTTTTCAGCCCTTTTATTAATTTCCTCTAAAAGTCCTATGGAATCAACAGAATGTATAAGATCAACCTTATCTATTATATATTTTACCTTGTTCTTTTGCAGGGTGCCTATAAAGTGCAGCTCTGCGCTCTTGTCGTATCGGTCGTACTTTTCAAGCAGCTCATTTACACGGTTTTCGCCAATGATTTTACAGCCCCTTGAAATTAAGTAGTTTATATCCTCGGCGCTTTGCATTTTTGTTGCGGCAAGGAGCTTTACATCCCTCTTGTCGCTTAGGCTGTTTATGTTATTTATAACATCTTTATAGTTTTTATCAATTTGCTCTTTTCTTGTATCCATTTTTCCCTCTAATATGTTGAGGACTGTCTTTAGCGCATCTTCCTCATCTACGAAGATTTTGTGATAATCCTGATGTCTTGAAAACCAGGTAAGCTGGCGCTTTGCGTAATGCCTTGTGGATTTTTTAAGCTCCTCGGCGCATATGTCAAGCCCACATTCTCCCCTTAAAAAGGGCAACAGCTCCTTGTAGCCTATGGCACTTGAGGCTGTGTACTGCTTTTCTAAAAAGCTGTTTTCATAAAGCCATTTTGCTTCCTTGGCAAGCCCCTCGGAAAGCATAATATCAACACGTCTGTCGATTCTTTCATAAAGGTTGCTTCTGTCCTTGCAGGTTAAGAAAAATACCTCTTTTTCATAGGGTGGCTTTTGCTCCCTAGAGCGTTTGTCCCACTCTGTTTTTGTAATGCCTGTGCATTTATATATTTCAAGGGCACGGATAACCCTTTTTAGGTTGTTTGCGTGAGTAGCCTCAGCGCTTTCCTTGTCTACCTGCTTTAGCATTTGGTGTACTGCTTCGTTGCCGTGTTCAAGCGCATAGCCTTCAAGATAAGATCTATATTCCTCATCCTTTGCAGTTTCTGTAAAGGCAGGGATTTCCAAAACACTGTCAAGATAAAGCCCTGTGCCACCACAAAAGATTGGTGTTTTGCCACGGCTGACAATGTCCTCAATGGCTCTTTTTGCAAGAACCTGATAATCGGCGCAGGAAAACTGCTCATCTGGATTTTTTATGTCTATAAGATGGTGTGGCACCTGTGCCCTTTCCTCGTAGGTAGGCTTGGCTGTGCCTATGTCCATATAACGATAAATCTGCATAGAGTCGCAGGAGATAATCTCGCCATTTAAGCGCTTTGCCAGCTCTATGCTAAGGGCTGTCTTGCCCACAGCAGTAGGCCCAACAATTGCAATTACCTTCATATTGACTCCTTTCAAGATTTATTGTTATAGATTCGATGAGCGCCCGTGTTGGTTGTAATAGACACAGAAAATCAAGGCGTAAGGCTGTAAGCCTGCCGAAGATGTAGTTGAGTCTACATCGAGGTTGGTGCATCAGCCGACAACAAAGATTTTCAAAGTCTATTCGATGAGCACCCGTGTTGGTTTAATAGACGCAGAAAAGCAAGGCGCAAACGAGCTTGCAGACGAAGGCTATCCTTTCGATAGTCGAGGTTGCAAGCAATGTGGCAACACAGCTTTTCAAAGTCTATTCAATCAACATTGCGTCGCCAAAGGAAAAGAACCTATACTTATCCCCAACCGCCTTTTCGTAGGCGCGCATGATATAGTCCTTGCCTGCCAGGGCAGACACTAACATAAGCAGGGTGCTTTCCGGCAGGTGGAAGTTTGTTATTAAGGTATCTACTGCTTTGAATTTATAGCCCGGGTAGATAAATATGCCTGTATTGCCCGAAATCGGCTCGATTATGCCGTCCTCGGTTGCAACGCTTTCAAGGGTACGCGCGGAGGTTGTGCCAACGGCAATTATCCTGCCGCCCTTTTTCTTTCTTTCGTTTATTATATCGGCACTTTCCTTGGTAACCTCAATATACTCGGAGTGCATAATGTGGTCCGTTATCTTTTCTGCTTTAACAGGACGGAAGGTGCCAAGACCAACGTGAAGCATAACCGGCACGATTTTTACGCCCTTTGCCTCTATTTTTTCAAGAAGCTCCTTGGTAAAGTGCAGTCCGGCAGTAGGGGCTGCGGAGCTACCGTTTTCCCTTGCGTAGACGGTTTGATATCTTTCCTTATCCTCTAATTTCTTTGTGATATATGGGGGCAAGGGCATTGAGCCGATAATATTAAGCACCTCGAAAATGCTTTGATATTTTTCCTTATCAAAGGAAAACTCCACAATCCTGTTGCCATCCTCAACCACCTCAAGGACAGTAGCTGTCAGCACATCTCCATAGTTAATCTTGCCACCGATTTTTATCTTTTTGGCAGGACGGAGCAAGACCTCCCAGCGATTGGCTGTATGCTGCTTCAGAAGAAGGGTTTCAATTTTTGACGGAGCTGATACAAATGTGCCCTCTTGTCTTACCTTTTCTCCGTAAATCCTTGCAGGAATAACACGGGAGTCGTTTATAACAAGGGTATCCTCGGGTCTTAGGTAGTCTATGATATCATAAAAATGCTTATTCTCAATTTCCCCATTTTTATGAAGCACCATAAGGCGTGAATGGTCCCTTGGAGTTATTGGTGTTTGGGCAATTAGCTCCTGGGGCAAATCGTAATAAAAATCACTTGTTTTAAGTGTTGTTTCTGTAAGCTTATTCTTAATCATCTAAAAATCCTGTTATCAAATGTAAAAAATCAATCATAAAATATAAGTGGCAATACTGCCTTACTTTATATTATATATTATCTTAAAAAATTTTTCAACCATTTTGGAGGTTTTAGTCGGTGAGCAGAAAAAGAAATTTATTCAAGGGGAGCGCCTGCGCCCTTGTCACCCCTTTTAAGAACGGAGAAATTGACTATAGATCCCTTGAGGGTCTTATTGATTTTCAGATTTCAAACGGCACAGACGCCATTGTTTTACTTGGCACAACAGGCGAGGCATCAACGGTAAACGAGGACGAAAGAGAAAAAATCATCCCCTTTGCAAAAGAGAAAATCGGTGGACGAGTGCCGCTTATTGTAGGCACGGGAACAAACTCCACCGAGGTTAGTGTGCGATACACGAAAATGGCAGAAAAATTAGGCGCTGACGGCTGCCTTGTTGTAACCCCCTATTACAATAAATCTACGGAGCAGGGGCTTATTGACCATTACAAAAACGTGGCGGGGAGTGTGGATATTCCCATAATTTTATACAACGTTCCCTCAAGAACAGGCATGTCAATTTCAAGGCGAGCCTACGAGGCGCTTTCCCTTGTTGACAACATTGTGGGAGTAAAGGAGGCATCGGGTAATATTACATATGTAACCCAGCTTATTTCCGAGTTTTCGGACTATTTTGATATTTACTCCGGCTGTGACGAGCTAACCTTTACAACACTTGCCTTAGGTGGCTCAGGCGTTGTTTCTGTGGTGGCAAACATTATCCCAAGCCATATGCACCAGCTTTGTATGGAATTTTTGCAGGGCGATGTTACAAAAAGCCGACAGCTGCAGCTGCAAATTTCCCCTCTTATCAAGGAAATGTTTATGGAGGTAAACCCTGTGCCCATAAAAACCGCCCTTTATCTGCTCGGGCTTTGTGAAAATGAGTTCAGACTGCCCCTTTCCCCCTCTCGGCGTGTTGACGAAATTTTAGCCACTCTTTCCTCTCTATAAAAAAAGCCTTCCGCGCTGATTGGCGGAAGGCTTTTTATTATATTTTCTTTACGAACAAAATTCTTTTAAGTCCACCGTACTTTTTAAGGATTTTGTGCACGGTAAAGCCACATCTTTGAAGGTTGTTTTGACTCCACGGATTTACAGGAGAAACGGTTGACGAAAGCCAAGTAAAGCCACAGCTTCTTGCGTGCTCCTCTAATTTTGTAATTAAATTATATTGAAGGCTGTTTCCTCTATACTGAGGACGAACTATGGTAAGCTTTACGTTGGCATTTTCGGTAACGTCATCCACGCCGTCAATGTCCTTTGCCAAGTTTTCCTCGGTTTTGCCCGCAACGTACAAAATGCCGAAGGCAATGAGAGCTTCTTCATAATAAGCGCCCAAAACAAGGCTTGGCGCATCAAAGCAAACGGCAAGGGTTTCGTAGGTATTTCTGCGAAGAAAATCCGGGTCTACTCCGTTTTCCTCTGCCACCTTAAAGGTTTCCTCTTGCATTTCAAGAAGCTGAGGAATTACCTCAATGCCAAGGGCCTTATATATAATTTTCGACTGATCTAATTTCATTTTTTCTCCTTAATACTTTGCAACCACGATTAAAAATCCGAAATTGACAAAGCTATCCGTTGACAAAAACTGCTCCTCAAGGTCCTCAAAGTGTTCCTCAAGCCACTCCCTCTCTACCTCGATTTCTTGGTTATAAGGGTTATTTTTAGCTGTTACATTAATACTGTTTTTAAGGAACATAAATATGGTATCGAAAAGGGCTTCCTTCTCGCTGTAATCCATTTGCGCGGAGTTTATGCCCATCTTTTCGTACACAATGTCCCTGTATCCCGAGCGATGAAGTAAAGTAAAAAGCTCCCTGCCGGAATAACGATAGCCTGTGGTGTCACACTTGGCTATCATATTAAATGAGCGCTCAAACATCATTTTCTCGTCCGGGTACACGAAGTTAAGGCCGTCATCTATATTCCTTATAAATATAACTGCGCCACGGTTACAAACCTTACGTATGTTTTTAAGCACGTGATAAGGGGACTTTAAGTGAGACATTACCGCAAGAATGTTAATAAAGTCAAAGCCGTCAATGCCTTCTTTTTCCATTATATCCTTTAGGCTTTCAACAAACTCCTCACTCTCAACGTCCATTTGATAGAAGCTTGCCTTTGTGCCCTGATAATCTGCCTTTGCCTTTTCCACAAAGGTGCTGTCAAACTCAACGCCTATGATTTTCGAAACCTCGTCTCTGCTTCCAAGACGCTTCATAAGTGCCTTTCCGTTTCCACAGCCTATATCAAGCACGTTAAGGTCGCTCTTGCCCTCTAAATGCTTTTCGTAAACGGGCATATCAAAATCAAAAAGCAGGCGCTGTTGAGTATCAAGCCTTCTTGCCTCGGTTTTATTTTCCTGGCTGAAAAAGCCTGTCTTTTCCTTGTTTTGAATATGTACGCGCCTCTTGGTACGGGCTTGCTTACCCTTAAGCTCTGCCTCAATAAGCTCGTCATAGTCGGTAACGCCAACCTTATCCTTTAGGATAGGAAGTAAAAGCTCAACGGAGTTAAAGGAATAAACATCGTTGTACTTGATTGCGTTTATATGCTTAATTCTGTCAATTTCCTGCTCGGTAAAAAACTCCTCAAGGGCAACGTTGTCGTAAACAAAGCCGGGAGTTATAATAGGCAAAAATGTGCACATTGGGTTTCTTAATGCAGAACGAAGCTCCTGCAAAACAACATCATCCTCGTTTCTGCATTGCTTAAAGAAATTAGGGGTAAGTATCATTATCATAAGCGACACACCGCCTGCAATCTCCTTGCAAATTGACATGAAATTATCTCCGTGCTTAATGCACTTTGGAGCGTAAAAAAGCTTTAGCTTGTTTTTTGAATAGGTACAAAGGTCAGAGTAAATGTTTGATGCCAGCATAGCGCCCTCGCCACGGTAGCACAAAAATACGTTATAATCTCTCTCCATGCTTTCTTCCTTTCGACAAAATTCTACTTTATCATAAGTATATCATAACATAAAGCCAAAATCAAGCGACAGAAAAACAAAACCCGTGCCTTTTGATGGGCACGGGAATTTTTTATTTCTTGTTTTTCTTTTTGTTTTCACAGGTAATAACGATTTTACGGTTCTCGTCATAGCCAACAGAGTGGGTAGAAACACCCTCAATGCCTTGAATTTCAGAGTGGATAATCATTCTCTCATATGGGTTCATTGGCTCAAGAAGAACATTTCTTTGATACTTAAGTGCCTTTTCTGCCATTCTTCTTGCAAGGGCACGAAGTGTCTGCTCTCTCTTCTCTCTGTAATTTTCAATGTCGATAATAACCTTAACGTACTCCTTATGCTCGCCCTCGCTCTTGCGTGCTAAGCAAAGGTTTGAAAGGTACTGGATAGCATCAAGCATTTCACCACGGTGACCGATAAGTGCAGGTGCGTCCTCGCCCTCGATTGTGATAAGCCTTGTAACAAAGCCCTTTTCGTTAACGGTCAAATCTCCATTAACCTGGCAATTAAAGCCGATATCCTTAATAAAGCCCTTTAGGAAGTTCATAGCAAGAGTCTTTTCCTCAACGGTAACGTTGATGCTTTCTTCCTTTTCCTCCATGGTCTTTGTAGCCTCAGCCTTTTGCTCAGCCTTTTGCTCAACCTTTTGCTCAGCCTTTGGTTGCTTTGGCTCTGCCTTTTGCGGCTTTGGCTCTGTCTTTTGCGGCTTTGGCTTGTTTTCCTTTTTCTTTGGCGCCTCAGCCCTCTTTTCCTGCTTTGGCTCTACCTTTGGCTGCTTTGGCTCTTCAATTCCGTCATCAACGATAACCTTGATTTCAGCAGGCACTCTGCCGATGCCCAAAAAGCCCTTCTTGCCTTGATTTATAACCTCAATTGTAAGCTCGCCAAGCGCGTCATAAATGTCATGCGCCTTTGCATAAGCCTCTTCAACGGTTTTTGCTTGTATTGTAAATTCCTGTTTCATTATTCGTCTCCCTCGTCATCTGCGCTATTTGTAACGTCTATCTCACGGCGCTTCTTGTTTTTGCCCCTTGCGGCTTCCTTCATTTCCTTTTCTATATTCTTAATATCCTCTTCGGTATACCTTGGATAAGGCATTGCCTTAGACAAAATAAACTGCTGTAGGGTGTTAAGGATTGTTCTGAAAATCCAGTAAATACCGATAGCTGCCGGGAACGAGAAGGTGAAGAACATTGACATAAGCGGCATTGCGTAAAGCATAATCTTCATAGAGTTCATGCCTGCAGCCTGCTGACCCTCCTGGGCAGGCTGATATGTCATCTTCCTTGAGAGGAACTGTGAAAGGTAGGTAATTGCAAGGTTGAGAATCGGAATAAGAATCAACCAACCAACCGTGCTAAACATACCAAACGCATCAAACGGTGTAATACCAAGGTCTGTGCCAAACATTGTTACGTCCGGTAGGAACTTTGCGTTGTTTTCAAGAAGGTACTCAACCTCGCTGATTGCAGCGTTTGCGTGGTCCTGTGTGAAAAGCTCCGTTTCGCTCCAGTATGGCTTGCCAACCATTGCCTGTACCTTTGCAGTAATATCTGCAAGTGAATGATTTCTTATGTTGGTTGCTGTGCTAATCTGAATAGCTGTGCCGTTAAAGTTAAGTCCGAAGGCGCTTGCAAGTATGTTACAAGAATCCTGTGCAAAGCCGGAAATAAACTCAAGCGGACGTCTTACAACCTCATAAAGTGGGAAAATGATGATAAGCTGAACGAGCATTGGTAGGCATCCGCCAAGGGGGCTGTAGCCCTCCCTTTGATAAAGACCCATAATTTCGTCCTGCATCTTTTTCATTGTAGCTTGGTCTGTTCTACCAGCGTACTTTTTACGAATTATCGCCTCGTAGGGGCGAAGCTTAGCTTGCTTAATCATGTTCTTTTGCTGTCTTATGCCGAACAAAAGACACATAAAAATTTGCATCACTAATGCAAATAGGAGTAAGGCTAAAACATAGTTCTGTGTCAGCCAGTAGCAGCCCTTCATAACATAGGCAAAGGGCGTTGCTAAAATATCCCAAAAGTTCATTTATTTGTTTCTCCTGTAATTTGTTGTTGCCTTTTGAAGGTAAACTTCTCAGGCACAGGGTCATAGCCGCCCTTTGAGTATGGATTACAGCGCAAAATCCTGTATCCAGCCAAAAGGCTACCCCTTATAACACCGAAGCGCTCTATTGCCTCAATGGCATATTCAGAGCAGGTGGGCGTAAATCTACACGCCTTTGGTAAATACGGGGAAATGTATTTTTTATAACCCTTAAGTGGTAATGTAAATACTTTTCTAATTATTTTCATTATCAATAATTTTCAGCGCAATAAGCGCCTTTTCTAAATCCTTTGCTACCTGTGTGCTTTTCATTTCAGCAGTGGCCGGTCTTGCCACAAGCACCAAAAGGTAGCCCTTTTTTGTTTGAAATTCCTTTTCTGTTTGTCTTAAGCCCTCGCGCAAAACACGCTTAACCCTGCTTCTCACAGTTGCCTTGCCGATTTTTTTAGAAACCGTAAGTCCAATTCTGTTTACATACTGCTTTTGTGGGTGGGCAAGCATAAGCCTTTTAGCCTTTAAGTCCTTTAGGGCATAAACTATAACCGATTTGGTAACAAATTTTCCGCCCTTGGCATATGCCTTAGAGTATAAATGATTTTCAGTGATTGCTATATGCTTCATAACCGCTTCCTTCCTAAAATTTGCAGGCAAATTTCTGCACTTTATCCTTCACGATTACTGTGTGGTGTTTAGTTCTCCACAGAACGAAAAAACGGGACTGCTTTAATCCAAGCAGTCCCGAACTTAAAGCATGCAATTAACGATTAGTAAGTAAGTCTTGCTCTGCCTTTAGCGCGTCTTCTCTTCAAAACCTTTCTGCCGTCAGCGGTTCTCATTCTCTTTCTGAAGCCGTGCTCTTTCTTTCTTTGACGCTTCTTTGGTTGGTAAGTTCTTAACATAGTAGCACCTCCTTGATTCAAATTGGAAGCCGTATTTACATACGCAATCTGATAGATAATTTATATCTCTATTTTTTAAGACAAGTTATATTATACACAAAGGACCTTATTTTGTCAAGTGTTTTTTTATGCAAATGTCTTTTTTTGAATTTTGACAGTCGTTTATTTCTTGCCCTTTTTAGGCTTTTTATCGGGGGAGTGTCTGTTATTTGATGCTTTTACCCCTTTTTTGCCCCTTGTATTTTTCTTTTGCTCGCCCCCACTTTTGGGTGATTTTTTAGGCAATTTAGAACTGTTTTTAGGCTTTTTGCCCTGCTTTTCAAAATATTCGGAGCCTACTCTAAGGTCCGGCTTTACAAGGCAGGATGAGTCAAAGCCGATAAGGTCCTCTCTGCCTGCTTTAACAAGCGCCTCTCTTACTAGGTTTCGGTTTTCGGGCTTTCTAAACTGCAAAAGCGCCCTTTGCATCAGCTTTTCACGATAGTCATCGGGCTGATAAACCGGCTTGCCATCTAAGGGGTTTATGCCTGTGTAATACATAACCGTTGAGGCTGTGCCCGGTGTTGGGTAAAAGTCCTGCACCTGCTCCGGATTCAAGCCCAAATCCTTTAGGTAAAGGGCAAGCTCAATTGCGTCCTCGATTTTTGAGCCGGGGTGTGAGGACATAAGATATGGCACAAGATACTGCTCAAGCCCACACTCGTTACAAAGACGGAAATACTTTTCTCTGAATTTGTCGTAGACCTTAACATCCGGCTTGCCCATATATTTAAGCACGTTTGACGAGCAATGCTCCGGCGCTACCTTTAGCTGGCCGCTAACATGCTCCTTAACCAGCTTTCTGAAGAAAGTATCGCTTTTGTCGTAAATCATATAGTCAAAGCGTATGCCGGAACGGATAAACACCTTTTTTACCCTTGGCAGGCTTTGAATTTTGTCAAGCAGCTCAATATACTCACTGTGGTCAACCTCAAGATTTTTACAGGGTGTTGGCACAAGGCATTTTCTGCCTGTGCAAACGCCGTCCTTTAGCTGCTTTTTGCAGGCAGGATATCTAAAGTTGGCTGTTGGACCGCCAACGTCGTGTATGTAGCCCTTAAAATCACTCATTTCGGTAATGAGCCTTGCCTCCTCAACGCAGGACTCTATACTGCGTGAGCGCACCTGTCTGCCCTGATGAAACGCAAGGGCGCAGAAGTTACACGCGCCAAAGCAGCCACGGTTGTGGGTTATGGAGAATTTTACCTCGTTGATAGCAGGCACACCACCCTCTTTTTCATACACAGGGTGGGGCATTCTCATATATGGAAGTGCATAAACCCTATCAAGCTCCTCTCTTTCAAGAGGGAACGCAGGTGGATTTTGTACCAGCTTTTTATTGTCGTAATATTCAACTATTGCCTTGCCGGAAATTGCGTCCTGGTTTTTGTATTGCACCCCAAAGGCACGCGCGTATTCCTGCTTGTCCTCTTTAATCTTGTTAAAGTCAAGCTCACAGCATACCTCAAAGGGCACCTCGTCCTCTCTTTTGCAGAGGTAAACACAGCCACGCTCTCCGCGGATTTTCTTAATCGGCACGCCTCTATCCAGAAGCTTGGCAATTCTTAAAATAATATTCTCGCCCATACCATAGGTAAGAATATCGGCACGAGAGTCCACAAGGACGCTGCGCCTTATTTTGTTGTCCCAATAGTCGTAGTGGGCAAAGCGGCGCAGGGACGCCTCAAGACCGCCAAGGATAATCGGCACATCTCCATAAGCCTCTCTGATTCTGTTTGAATAAACTATCAAGGCTCTGTCCGGACGGTAGCCCATTTTGCCACCCGGAGAATAGTAATCATAGGAGCGCTTTTTCTTTGAAGCTGTGTAGTGGGCAACCATTGAGTCTATGTTGCCGGCGCTAACAAGAAAGCCAAGACGAGGCTTGCCAAAGCGCTTAAAGTCCTCACAGCTTTTATAGTCAGGCTGGGCAAGTACCGCAACCCTAAAGCCTGCATTTTCAAGGACCCTTGTTATAATAGCCGTGCCAAAGGACGGATGGTCCACATAGGCATCGCCACTTACATATACAAAGTCCGGTGCGTCCCAGCCAAGTGCGTCGCACTCTGCCTTAGTTATTGGCAAAAAAGCCTTCCCCTTCATAGTTTTCTCCTTTTTTGTTTTTAGCTTATGCTTTTATACCCAAAAATTACCATATTACTAATCAAAATCGTAAAATCACTCACAGCAAGAGGTATACTAGACTTTTCCAAGCTAAAGGTAAAGACAACTACTCTTTGTCCGTGGCACTCGCCTGCCATTATAAGTGGAGCGTCATCTGCTTCATAAATGGTTGTAAGTCCACTTTCATTCTTTGTAATTGGGCTATATGCTCCTGTTGCAATCTTTATGACTGTATCACCAGTTTTTATATCATCAAGCGAAACATCCTTCTTAATGATAGTGGAAATTTTATCCGTTGCCTCACTATCATATTCCTCAATAGCAAAGCCATCATTTGAAGATGCCTCTATGGTATTTCCAAACTCTATTCCCTTACTGGTTGGCTCGGTATTTATATACCAAATCATACCGTCTGTCGGTGGGTTTTCCGGCTCGCTAACGCTCTCAAACACATATAAGTAATAGCCCGAAAGCTTTTCCTTTGGCACATCCTCAACAGAGGCATACATATCCTCAACATTTATCGTGTATCCACTAGCGCGCAACGCTTGTTGCAATAAAGGCAATCTGTTAGTATCAATTTGCCCATCCTCTTTAAGCTTAAGTTGGCTACTTACGTACAGAATGTTATATTCATCCGGTTTTGTTTCCTCTTCAAGCTCAGGGTCAGGAGAAAGTGTTCCGTTATTCCCGCTACCCGTTGAAGTAATGGCACTACCAAGCTCCGGATCTGGATATAGTGTTTCACCATTTCCGCTACTTGTCTGTGTGGTGGTGCTTCCTATCTCCGGGTCAGAAAAAAGTCCACCGCCTTCATTATTTGTTTTATCTCCAGCACCGTTTCCTGATGTTTGGTTAATCTCGCCCCCGCTAATCAAGGAAGAACCTGTATTAATGCCATCTAAAACACTATCAAAATCGCAACCGATAAGCGTGGTGCATACAAGCGCAAGCAACAAAGCTATAGCTACTATTCTTTTCATTTTTTTCTCCTTGCAAGATATCGAATGTGCCACCAGGACTGGTGGCACATTTTCATTATTCCTCGTCGTCAAGCATTTCTATAAATGCATCGAAAACCTTTTCCAAAAGCTCCTCGTCCTCAAGGTAAACAACACAGTCGTTTTCCTCGTCGATAAGGAACACCATAAGCTCGTCCTCCTCGACACCGTCAATTTTGGTAACAGGCTCTAAGATTGCGTAATAGTTTGCCTCGTAGTCTACAACAGCAACCTGCTTAAACTCAATCTCCTTACCGTCGTTATCCTTTATAAAAACATTGTCCTCGTCCTCGCCGAAGAGCTTATCTACAAATCTTTCGTTTTTCATAACTACTCCTTAATATTCAACTATTCCATTTTCAAGAGTTGAGAACTTGGTGTACTGACCAAGCCAGCTCATTTGAACTGTGCCAAGTCCACCGTGACGGTTCTTTGCAACGATAACGTCAACAAGGTTTGCCTTTTCCGGGTCGTTGCCATAATAGTCTCTTGAAAGGAAGATAACCATATCTGCGTCCTGCTCAATAGAACCGGAGTCACGAAGGTCGGAAAGCATAGGCTTTCTCTCCTTTTCCTTCTCTGTGCCACGGGAAAGCTGTGAGCAGGTGATAACAGGAACATTAAGCTCCTTGGCAAGAATCTTAAGTCCTCTTGAAATTTCTGCAATTTCGTTTACACGGCTACCGTCTCTGCGCTTATTTTCCGATTCCATAAGCTGTAGGTAGTCCACAACAACAAGACCAAGGTTTTTAATTCTTCTGAGCTTTGCCTTCATAGCTGTTATAGAAACATCGGTTGTGTCGTCTATGTAAATATTTGTTTCGGAAAGAATTGCTGTCGCGTTTGCAATCTTTTCCCAGTCAGATGGCTCAAGAGCGCCTGTACGGAGCTTTTGAGAGTCAACCATAGCCTCGCTGGCTATAATTCTTGAAACAAGCTGCTCGTTTGACATTTCAAGCGAGAACATACAAACAGCCTTCTTTGATTTTTTAGCGATATTTGTGCCAAGGTTAAGGCAGAACGAGGTCTTACCTACACCCGGACGTGCGCCGACAATAACAAGGTCGCCCTTGCCGAAGCCCACAACAACCTTATCAAGGTCGGAGTAGCCTGTTGGCAAGCCCAAAATATCCTCCTTGGATGCTGTTTGAAGCTGATTAAGATGCTCATAGGTTTTGTAGATAACGTCCTTAATGTGGACAAAATCTCTCTTTTCGTTGTTTTGTGCAATCTCAAAAATCCTTTGCTCTGCAGCGTCAACAATATTTTCAACCTTATCCCCCTCGCTATAGGCATCCTTTTGGATTTCCTCAGATGCCAAAATCAAGCGACGAAGCACGCTTTTGTCGTAGACAATCTTTGCGTAGTCCTTAACGTTTGAGGTGGTTGGGGTTGTATCAATGAGAAGCTTAACATAGGAGCGCGCCTCAGCCTCATCATTATAAACACCGCCGCTAACTAAATTTGCAAGCAGGGTAACTAGGTCAATGGGCTTACTGTTATATTTGAAGTCCATCATAACCTCGTAGATTCTTGCGTGGGTGTCGTGATAAAAATCGTCTGCCTTCAATATCTGCGCAACCACGTCAAAGCACTTCTCGGGGTCAATGATAATTGAGCCTAAAACTGCCTGCTCCGCATCTATTGAATAGGGCATTTTTCTCTGTAATGCGTCCATATTATTTCTCCACAACAGTAACTGTCAGCTTACCAACAACGTCAGGATAAACCTTAACGTCAAGCTTATATGTGCCAAATGCCTTAATTGGTGCATCAAGCACGATTTTTCTCTTATCAACCTCAAGACCGAACTGAGCCTTTACCGCCTCGGAAATATCCTTTGCGGTAACTGCACCGTAAAATCTACCGTCATTTCCTGCCTCGCAAGAAAGCTTTACTGTAAGCTCGGAGATTTTGTCGGCAAGAGCCTTTGCCTCTGCCTTTTCAACCTCCTTCTTGTGCTTGTCGGAGCTTTCCTTGTTCTTAACGTCATTTATAGCCTTTGCGTCCGCAACAACTGCAAGCTTTCTTGGGAAAAGAAAGTTTCTTGCATAGCCCTCGGACACATCAATAATCTGATTTTTCTTGCCTTGGGATTTTACATCCTGTAAAAGTACTACCTTCATTTATTCCTCCAAATTAATGTATTCGTCAATAGCCTGCTTAAGCCTTAGAAGCACCTGTGCAACCTCGCAATCCTTAACCTGTGCGCCTGCCTCATCGTATCTACCGCCACCGCCAAGCTTTTCAACAATAAGCTGAACGTTGATTGTGCCGTTTGAACGGGCAGAAATGTGAACAGCGTTGCCCACCTTAACAAGGGCAAAGCTTGCGCTAACCCCCTCAAGGGTAAGAAGGTCGTCTGCAACCTTGGCAGCAAGAATCTTATCCGAGGAGTCCGCCCCTGCTGCGTTTACAACAATTGCAACGCAGTTACGATAAATTTCTGCCTTTTCTCCCAGCTTTGCTTCCTTTTTGTAGTCCGCAATATTTGTCTTAAACAAATCCTGTATGCTTTCATAGCTTGCGCCATGGTCACGCAGGAACATAGCGGCAGAGTGTGTCTTTGTGCCTGTGCCCTTTACAAAATGCTTTGTATCAAGGATAATGCCTGCATATAGCATATCTGCGTCGGTGGGAGTTAAGTAGTCAGTTGGCAGCGCATGCTCCAAAATCTCTGTAACTATTTCGCTGGCGCTGGATGCAGACGGCTCAATGTATGTAAGCACCGGCTCTCTTTCAAACTCGCCTGTCTTTCTGTGGTGGTCAATAAAGATAATGTCATCAACCTGCTTTGCAATATCCTTTGACTCAAACATCCAAGGGTTATTTACGTCCACAACAATAAGAAGAGTATCGGGCTTTACAAGGTCAAGACCCTTTGATGCGTTTACAAAAACGCCCTTATAATGCTCATCCTTCTCAAGGATTTTCATACATCTTTTAACGTTGGAATCCTTAAAGTTTGTAACAATATTTACCTTAACGCCACAGTACATAGCAAGGCGGGCAATACCCACAGCAGAGCCAATAGCGTCATAGTCCGGAAAGGCGTGACCCATAACAAGCACGTTAGAGGCGCTGGCAATCCTATTTGCAAGCTCGTTTGCGATAACGCGGGAACGAACCTTTGTTCTGTTTTGCAGTGTATTTGTTTTTCCGCCATAGAAGGTGATTTGGTCGCCAATCTTAACGGCAGCCTGGTCGCCACCGCGTTGAAGCGCCATATCAAGTGCAATATGTGCAGTTTTTTCCTTTTCCGCCATAGAGCCCTTAACCCTTGAAACACCGATTGAGAGTGTAACGGGAATACTGCCGGAGCCAACACGGATTTCCCTAACCTTGTCAAGAATTGAGAACTTGTCCTCAACAAAGCGATCAAGGTTAATTCCGTTGAATATAAAGATATATTTATCCTTTTCGTATTCCTTCAAAAGTCCACCGACGGAGTCACACCAACCCCTTAGCATAGCCTCAACCTTAGCAGCAATTTCACGATATCTTTCCTGCTCAAAGCGAAGAAGCTCATCAAGGTTATCAATGATAACGTATGAAACGATTGTTTCCTCGTCTACAATAAACTGCTCAAGCCTTGCCTGCTCGGTAATGTTGCGAAGGGTCAAAAGATAATAGCGCTCATTACCGCTATTTATACCCTCCTCCTCAACGATATAGGTGTTTTCGCCAAGGACAAGCCTTGTTTCCTCATCACTCTTCTGTGATTTTTCCTCGCCTATATGGTAGGAAAGAAGATTTGAGGCATTATCCCCAAGGACGGACCTTTTACCAACTGCCGTAGCAGTATATGGGTTTGCCCAAACAATCTTATGGTTAATGTCGCAAATGAGCGCAGGCTCGTTTAGCGAATTAATCTTGTTATACATAATGTTGCTAAGCACAGGCTTCATCTTCTCATTTGTGCGCGGGGACGCGGAAATAAAGAATATAACCCAAATAACCATAATTGCGCTAAATATAGCAACACCGCCTATTCCGAGAGGAATAGCCTTGTCCGGGTTTTTCACAACCAAAATAATATCAGCCACAAGTGCAAGCAACGCAATAAATGGCAAAATAGATTTTATAATTATAGATTTGAAGTCAATTTTTTTCTTCATAAAACGACCTCCTTTTCACTAATTTCTTTATAATTATATTATATCTTAACATATTTTTATTATTTTGTAAAGTGGTTTTAATGATTTGTACTTGCAACCTTGCCTGTTTTGTGATATACTTTTAATGAAATTTTACGAAAAAGCGAGGTACATGTATGAGAAAGCTGTTTGTTACCATATGCAACATGGATACAGTTCCTTACTTGCCAAACGGCGTTAAAACCGTTGCCTTTGGCGCTCCTGTTTACGAGCACACCTTTAGAAAAATTGAAAACGCAACCTACAGGCTTGGGCTTAATGTGGAGCTTGTGCGCGCCTCTAACTACGACGAGGTTATGGACGCAACACACAAGATAAACCCATCCTTTGACGATATTGTTATTTTTGCCTCCCCTCTTGCATTTCTTGCAGGGGCTAAGGATATTGAGGGGGCTATTGACTATGTTATCAAAAGCGATGTTGGATATTCTACCGTAGGTAGCCTAAGAAGCCTTTATCTTTCCGTTGGTCAGGGCAAGATGCTGTCCGATTGCCAGGTTTGTTCCTGTGCGGACTTTGTTGCGGCTATGAATTCAAATGCTGCAAAGACATTTCCTGCACATTTTCTTGACACAGAAAAGTCTGTGCCACCAACAAAGCTTGATTATCTAAAAAAGCTTGAGGCTTACAGGCAGGAATATCTTGACTACCTTGTTATGGATGGTGTTGAGATTGAAATCCGTGACGGGGTTTGTGTTTCCCCACTTTCAAAAATCGGTCAAGGGGCAAGCATCAAGGCCGGATCAACTATCGGCTCTGGCTCTGTTATCAGCGAGGGCTGTGTTATCGGTCCAAACGCTACTATTATTAATTCTGAAATTGGCGAAAACTGCATTATCGGCAGCTCCACTATTGAAAATAGTGATATTGAAAAGGGTGTTTTCATAGAGTCCTATACAACAATAAAGGGCGCGCACATTCTTTCCGAATGTAAAATCCAAGGCTCCTGCCTTATTAACACCTGCACAATTAGCGGTGGCTCTCTTGTCTGCGCCGGCAGTATTTTGCACGATACCACAATTGGCGCAAGGGGTGTTATTGGCAGCGGCGTTGTTACCGTTGATTTCAGCGATGCCAAAAAGCCTGTTGCTGTAAAAATCGGAGATGATGTTATTATCGGCAACAACTCCACTCTTATTTCCCCTGTTTCTATCGGCTCTCATTCTCTTATTGCCGCCGGCTCAACTATTACAGACGACGTTCCGCAGGGTCACCTCGGCATTGCTCGTGAGTATCAGGTAAACCGTCCCGGCTGGGCAAGAAAGAAAAGGCACAAGAGGTTTTAAGGTTCTATGTCCATATTTGATTTGTTTAAGAAAATTGAGAAAAAGGAAGACACCTTACCCATTTCTCACCTTATTGTTGGTCTTGGCAACCCCGAGGCAAAATACAATCGCACAAGGCACAATGCAGGCTTTGCCGCTATTGATTTTCTTTGTGACGAAAGGGGCTTTAGATGCGACAGGCTAAAGCACAAGGCACTTGTTGGCGAGGGCAAGGTTGGGGGCAAGCGCGTTCTTCTTATGAAGCCGCAGACCTATATGAACCTTTCCGGCGAGGCGGTTATAGAGGCAGCAGCCTTTTATAAAATTCCGGCGGAGAACATTATTATCATCTCTGATGATATTTCCCTTGATGTTGGCAGGCTTCGCATACGCAAGGGTGGTAGTGCCGGTGGACACAATGGTCTAAAAAGCATAAATCAGCACCTTGGCACAGAGTCCTATCCAAGGATAAAGCTGGGTGTTGGTCAAAAGCCAAAGGAATACGACCAGGTTGACTGGGTTCTTGGTAAAATGACCGAGGACGACGAAAAAAGGTTTATGGAAATCATAAAATTAGTACCCGGTGCCCTTGACAAAATGGTTGCAGGGGATATTGAGAGCGCAATGTGCGACTTTAACGGGGTTATAAAGTAAATATTCATAGAGCCACTTTGAAAAAAGTGGCATTCTGTGTTTATATTTCTTTCAAAAAACTGAAAATTCTACAAATTATGCCGATATAAAAATCGGCCTTTTCCACTTTACAAGGAGGCAAAATGGAAGTTAAGGATTTAGCCGGCTTAATAAAGGAAAGCAAGCAATATAAGGAGCTTCTTGCAAGGTACAAGGAGCTAACTAAAGAAAAAACACCACTACCACTTTTGGTTGATGGTGTTTCTGATGGTGCTTTTTTTGCCCTTGCTTATTCCTTAATCAGCGATATAAGAGCAAAAGCAAAGTCCCCCCTGCTTCTTTTGACAGGCGAGGAAAGACGTGGCTACAAGCTCAATGAGTTTTTGCAAAAATGCGGTGTAAAAAGCGAGTTTTATCCAAAAAGGGACTTTAACTTTTATGACCTTACCGCCTCACACGAGTTAGAGCATGAAAGGCTAAAGACCCTATCCGGCATTACCCTTTCATCTCTTGATGTTGTTATTGCGACGCCCGACTCTGCTCTGCAATTTACTATGCCGCAAAAGGAGCTAAAAAAGAGGTCAATTTATGTAAATCTAGACACTCCCCTGGATATTTCTGATTTTTCAAGACAGCTTTACGACCTTGGATATACCCAAGCCGAGGCTGTTGAAGGACCCGGACAATACGCGGTTCGTGGTGGCATTATTGATATTTTCCCAACAAAATGCGAGTACACCAAGGACGGAAATAGCTTTATAGAGCAAAAGCCTATTAGAATTGAGCTTTTTGGCGATGAAATTGACAGGCTTGTTACCTTTGACACGCAAAGCCAACGTATGGTTGACAAAATCGACTCATTTTTAATTACTCCATCAAGAGAAATTATTATAAACAACTCCCAAAGAGGGGAAATTAAGTCTATTATTGAGGAGCTTTTGGTGGGCAACAAAAGCGAGGCCTCCGTTACCGAGCTAAAGAGGGAGCTTGCCTCTCTTTCCACAGAGGACTCCTCTTACCCATTTCTTGATAAGCTTGTTTCCTATGTTTACAAGGACTCCTCTTGCCTTTTTGACTATTTTAGCAAGGACTCAACCGTAATCGTTGCTGATTCCTCAAGCGTTTCTGCCAAGGCAAAATCAGCCATGGAGGAGGAAAACGAAATTGCAAATAGCCTTATCGAAAGCCAGCTTTTACCATCGAAATACGCTAATTTTAGCGCACCTGTGTCGATAATTGACAAATTTATAAGAGCGCATCAGTCTATTTACATCGACCCATTTATTATGTCAAGGCTTGATATGGAGGGTGGTATTTATCGCTTTAACACAAAGGGCGTTACCTTTGCAAACCACTCCCTTGGCTCTGTTATAGAGGAGCTTAGCTATTTTGCAAAAAACAAATATAAGACAATCCTTATTTGCCAAACGGATACCGAGGCAAAAAGCACCGTTAAGATGCTTAACGAGGAGGATATACCCGCTTTTTTAATAAAGGACAAAAAGGAGCTTAAGGCAGGCACGGTTGGTGTTATTTCCACCACCTTCCCCTCCGGGTTTGAAATCCCGGAAAGCAAGCTTGCCCTTGTGGTGCTTTCCTCGAAGGCGCGCACGGATAAAAAGAAAAGCGTAAGGCTTAAGTCCTTTTCCAAAAATGCAGGAGAGAAAATCCTTTCCTATAACGACCTTAATGTAGGCGACCTTGTTGTTCACATAAAGCACGGTATCGGTAGATATCTTGGCATACAAAACCTTTTTGTTATGGGCGCACACAGGGATTATATTGCAATACAGTACTCGGGCGCTGAAAAGCTTTACCTGCCTGTTGACCAGCTTGATATGGTTGCAAAATATATCGGCTCCGGCTCAAATAGCGGCACAGTTAAGCTATCAAAAATGGGCGGTGCTGAATGGAAAAGAGCCACCACCAAGGCAAAGACCGCCGCTAAGGATATGGCAAAGCAGCTAATTGACCTTTATGCAAGGCGTACAAGAACCCCCGGCTACGCATTTTTGCCGGACGACCTTATGGAAAGGGAGTTTGACTCCTCCTTTGAGTTCGAGGAAACAGAAAGCCAGCTTGTGGCAATCAGCGAAATCAAGAGTGATATGGAGCGCCCCTATCCTATGGATAGAGTCCTTTGTGGCGACGTGGGCTACGGCAAAACCGAGGTTGCCTTTCGTGGAGCTATGAAGGCTGTTGCCAACAACAAGCAGGTGGCAATCCTAGTGCCTACCACTATTCTTGCTATGCAGCATTATCAAACTGCCCTTGCCCGCTTTGCAGGCACAGGGGTTACTGTTGATATGCTCTCTCGCTTCAGAACAGCCAAGGAGCAAAGAAAAATCCTTGAAAGGCTGAAAAACGGCGACCTTGATATTATTATCGGCACACATAAGCTGCTTGGTAGCAAGGTTGTTTTCAAGGACCTTGGACTTTTGATAGTTGACGAGGAGCAGCGCTTTGGCGTTGCCCAAAAGGAAAAGATAAAGGAAGCATTTCCGCAGGTAGATGCCCTTACTCTTTCCGCAACACCTATTCCAAGAACCCTTAGCATGGCTATGGGTGGCATACGCGACCTTTCCGTCCTTGACGAAGCGCCTCTTGGCAGGGTTGGTATACAATCCTATGTTTTGGAGCACGATGACAACATTGTAAACGACGCCATCAAGCGCGAGCTGCACCGTGGCGGACAGGTTTTCTATCTCCACAACAGCGTTGACGATATTTACTATACTGCCTCAAAGCTGCAAAAGGCGTTTCCCGATGCAGTTGTTGCTGTGGGACACGGTCAAATGGATAAGGATAGCCTTGAGGAAATTTGGCACAGGCTTGTGCTTGGCGAGGTTGATATTCTTGTCAGCACCACTATTATTGAAACGGGAATTGATATTCCAAACGCAAACACCCTTATTATTGAAAACGCAGACAGAATGGGGCTTTCTCAGCTGCACCAAATCCGTGGCAGAGTTGGCAGGAGCCATCGTCGCGCCTATGCTCTGTTTACCTATCGCCGCGGCAAGGAGCTTTCCGAGGTTGCAAGGCAACGCCTTAGTGCCATACGCGATTTTTGCGAGTTTGGCGCAGGCTTCAAAATCGCCATGAAGGACCTTGAAATCCGTGGCGCGGGCAACCTTTTGGGCGCTGAGCAGCACGGTCACCTTGACGCAGTCGGCTATGACCTATATATAAGACTGCTTAACGAGGCTGTTTTAGAGGAAAAGGGTCAGGCGGTGCCTGATGAGCTTGAAACAAAAATGGTTATTTCTCTTGATGCCTTTTTGCCTGAATATTATGTGGAGTCCCCATCACAGCGAATGGAGCTTTACAAAAAAATCGCCCACATTAAAACCGAAGAGGACCTTTTGGATATCGAAAACGAGCTGACGGACCGCTTTGGCAAAATGCCGAGGGAAGCCAAAAATCTTTTCTCCGTTGCTATCGTTAAGGCTTATGCCCAGAGGGCGAAGTTCAAAAAGGTTGAGCAGCTAAGGGCTGAGGTTAGGCTTTATCCAAGTGAGGTAAATTTACCGCTTTTTGTGGAAATTTCTCAATTTGACAGAAAAAATGTGCAAATTTGCGGCATAAAGCAAACCCCTTACATTTCAGTAAAGCACGACCCAAGCGAGGACTTTAGCAAGCGCGCCCTTGAGGTTATAAAATTTTATATACAAAAAAGTAACAACTAAAATGTAGACTTTTGTCCCTTTATGTGATAAAATCTAATGGAATAAAACAAAAAAGGAATTGTTAAATTGAAGAAAACTGTTTTAAGATTTTTTGCCCTTGTCCTTTGCTTGCTTCTTGTCTTACCTGCGGTAAGCTCCTGCGACCAAAACGGCACTGTTTACACACTTGGTGCGTACACCATAAAATCTGACGAGTATAGCTATCTGCTTGGTATGTTCAAAAAGCAGCTTATGGTATCCTTTGAATGCACAAGCGAAAGCGACCTTTCCTACGAGGTGCGCGAGGGGGTCACCCTTGGCGAATATTGGGAGGCTGTGTATCGCCCCGGCTTTGAGCAATCTGTTTTAAGGCTACTCTTTGCACAGGCGCTCTTTGACGATTATGGTCTTTCTATAAACGAGGAGGCAAAGAAAAACTCCGACGAGGTTCTAAACACCCTCATAAAATATTACGGCGGCTTTAACGAAAAGTATTTTAACACCTATCTTAACACAAACGGCTATGGCTACAGCGCAGACACCATTCGCCGTGTTTACGAAATGCAGCTTAAGGAAAGCGCAGTTATGGAGTACCTTTACGGGCTTGATAACTCCAAGGTTACACCGGAGCAAAAGGAATCCTACTACAAGGACAACTATATGCATTTCCAGGTGCTTGTTATTAACACACTTTACAAAAAGCATGAGGACTCACAGGGGAATGTAACATATATCAACCTTTCCGAAAATGAGGTATCCTATCAAAAGCTTCTTGCAAAGGAGCTAACCGAGCTTTTGGTAAGCAAGAACCTGGACTACGATTACAAAATCATCGACAAAACCCTTTCCTACGAGGAGCTTTGGGAAAAATACTCCGACGATAAGGAATTTCCACAGGGCTGGTATATGTTAGAGCCAACAGCAACACAGATGGCAACCTCTGACACTCTTGCTACTGCCCTTGTTTTACGAGAAGGGGACTGTGGTGTGGTTGATGCAAAAAGATACTTTGACGGAGATGGCACTATCAAAACCGAAAACGGCGACGAGGAAATTAAAGAGGGCGACTACTTTGCTTACGGCTCTGCCTTTATAAAGAAGCTGACCCTTGACGACGGCGCATATGCAAGAGAGGAAAACAAGGACTTCTTTGATGAAAAAACCTTTCTTTCAAACACCGCCGAGGATGCCTTTATTAAAAAGCTGAACCAGTACGAAACGGAAAACGACATAACCGTTTGGTACTCTGACCTAAAAAACAGCTTCACCCTTGACGGAGTTAAGGCAAACGAGCTTGACTACTACGCCTTTTACGGCTCAACCGAAAACTAAAAAACAAAAAATGCGACACAGGGTCGCATTTTTTTGTTTTGTTTAAGACAGCGAAGACAGACCACCGTCCCCTGTCTCCCGTTCTAGATAGAGAAAGATATTTTTTGACATGTAATATATATCTTTTTTCCGGAATGCTTTTCTATTAAAAAAGTTAACAGGGTATCGTTTTCGCTCGGTAAATCTTTAGGACACTTTTCCTCCAACGTTAATGATGATATCTCTTCATTATCCCCCCATATGTCGTTGCAATCAAAAATTACAGATTCAACTTGATAAAAAGTTACACAAGCCTCGCAAGAATAATAATTATTTTTCAAACAAATAACTGCGTTATCATTTTCAAAGATAAATTCTAAAATTCTTGCATCGTGTATGTAACTAGCACCGTATAAAAATGTTTTCAAACGAGCTTTTTCGTTCTTTGAAAATATTATTAAATCATTATTCATCACCAACAACCTCCAAAATACATACTCGCATATGGTTCCGGAACTTCATCTCCAAAATAAAAGTGTTTTCCTAGAAGACAAGGGACAAGCCCCTGTCTCCTTTATAAATTTCAATCACGAAGGCGCACCCTCGTCTCCTGTCTCCCACTTATTCATCGCAAATGTAATGTTTCCTTCTTGCCACTGATGTAACCAAAGCCTTTCAACAAATTTATTCTCGTCAGGCATTTCGTCAATTGAATCAACCAAAATGCCGACACAGTAATTTAATTCGTCTCTATTCATTTTTACCTTTATAATTAGCCATTCGGCGGCAAAGATTCTCACTACTGCTTCTTCATGATTTAAAAGTGCCTTAAATTCGATTATCTCCTCATTGTCTTCAAAGTTAATTTTTGAAAACTCTTTGTGGATTTTATCGCTTGTGCGATTATATTTTCTCACTGATTTTGGCAATTCATAATCTACAGCTTTTTGTTGAATTATGTACTTTATCATCTTTTGGAAATTGCATTTTTTCACTTTAACTCAACCCCTAGCTCTCTTAAAATGTTTTTTCCAAAACTAGTTTGCATTTCAAAGGATTTTCCCAAGACAGACCACCGTCCCCTGTCTCCATGGACCACCGTCCCCTGTCTCCATGTGATTTATTCCCAATCATACTTGTACCTTTTTTTAACGTCTCCAGTTTCGAAATACTCCGTCATCAAGTTTATCAAAATATCAAACATATCCTTAATCTCTCCTTCGCTATACCCAGCTAGCCAAAGTGCTTTTTTGTTGCGATATATTTCCGATCTATCTATACCAAATTCTTCCCTTTGTCCTTGGTACTCAAATACTATTATTAAATTCCCAAAGTACTTATAATAGTATTGAAAATCTATCAAAACCGCATTATATTTGCTTAGCAGTTCCATTATTTTTTCTTTTTTTCTTTTTTCTTCTCTTTTAGCAGCAAAGAACATGAACCCCTTACCTCCGTTAAAAACTCATCCATGGTATATTGTTGGCAATCAAATAGTGTATTTCGTGCCACGGCCCTGTTCCTGCTTGCACGACTTGATCTGCACATACAACAAATCTAGTTCCTAATGTATTGGCATCTTTAAGATACATCATATTATGAATATATTGATTCATATCTCCAATTCTTCTGTATAGATTTTCGGATATGTAATAATAACCCGCGCCAACACTCGCCGCATTTTTTGTTTTGTTTTTCTGTTTAGCCGCTTAGCCATCTGCCCTTTTGATAAGGTAAGGCGCAAAGCCTTTAAGAATCCGAAGGGTGGGGAGACAAGGGACAAGCCCCCGTCTTTTCTTGACTAAATTTTTTCTTTGATTACATATTCCTCTGTTAAAAAGTGAAGCTGCACATATTTAGTATTTATATCCTCTATTTTGCTATCGGATACGTAAATAAAGAATGTTCTACTTTTCGTTTCCTTGTTTAGGTTTTGTATTAGCTTCATATCGAGATATATGTTGTTACTATCGCTCCTTATATCGTTAAAGGTGTCAAGCAGTGGCTCAAAGCTTGTTTCCTCTAAGTACAGAACAACAATTGTATCCTCAAACTTCATATTTTCAGGCAAGGTAAGATTTGGATATTCTTCTCTAATTTGCTCCAGCTCATTAGGATATCTTATTATAAACGAGGATTTGTCCGGGATATCCTGCTTGCCGTCAACATAGTCATATCTGAAAAACCTTTCATTTCCCTTACTATATTCCCAGCCGTTCCAGCTTGTATATTCACATACATCCTCGGTAACTATTTTGCCACAGGTTATTTTTTCCTGTTCAACTATACGGCTTATCTCATCCTTTGGCACTAATAGATAATGATATGTGTATATAAAATCCTTTGGCTCAACAAGCCCCACATCCGGCATTGCATAATCGGTTTTTTCGTACCACGCCTGGCTTATGGTTGCACCACATTTTGTTAACCTAAGGTCCTTAAAGCCATATTCTATTTTCCTTGCATAATACTCGTACTCGTTAACTACCTCACGGATTACAACCAAATAATTATTATAGCCGATTTTGGCTTGCTCCTCAGAGGTAATGCCGGCAACATTTTCGTGTATTTCAGACAAGGTTGTTAAGACTTGAAAGTATTCGCCCGTTTCAGGAATCGCGTTGCCGATATATTCCTTATCGGTGCTATCAAGCTCTAAATACGTGTCAAAATATGTTGGCTCACAGCTCATTATTTTTGCAATAGAGCCAAACGGAAGCTCTTGTGGACCTTCGTCCTGTGTCAAGCTACCATTTCCTGTTTGAGTGCCGCTACCATTAGGTGGCAAAGGAGTGTTGCAGGCACACAGGCATAAAGCCATCATAAGAGCAACTAACATTAAAAGCTTTTTCATAATTTCGCCCCCCTCGCTAACTGTTGGAAAACTTGGAACCTTATTCTGTTTTTGCAGGTATTTTCTCCCTGGTGGTGTATTCGCTTACTATTAAATGTATTTCTGCATTTTCCAAATCTACATCTCTCATTTCAATACTCGGCAATTTAATCATATACAGCATTTTTCTCGTCTTTTTCCACGCCTTGTTCTGTTCTGCTGTTATATAAATATCTTTCTCGTTTATTGACAAGTTATAGAATATACATTCAGGAGTATCAATGTATGCGTTTCCCTCTAAATAAAGATACATATAGTAACAAATTTGATTATCCTTTTCATCCGGATACAGCGGCAGATTCAGAGTTGGAAAATCCTCATTTAATTCTTTAATTTGCTCGTTTCCTCTGAACAATATAGCTGTGTTCACCTCTAAAGGAAGCTCTTCTACGGTAGAACCCCAATAGCTCACATGCCTTTCCTCAATATCCATGTTATATGAACCTTCGTATATAGAGCTGTTTTGTATTGTTATTTTACCAAATGTGTTTAGCGTGTTAATTTTTCTTTCCGATTTTGGCACAATTAAATAATAATAGGTATAGCTATAATCCTCAGGCTCTATCGGTGACGCGTCCGCACAACCATGCGCCATAATTTCATGCCAGTTAAAGGTTACACTTGCGCCATCGTCAGATATTTCCAGGTTTTTAAAGCCATTTTCGCCTTTTCTTGTTTCTCCTATATAACGCATTGGGTGCGCTTCACGTATTACCACAAAATAATTGTTTTCCAAATCTATTGCTTCAAGATCATCGTTTGTAACATTGGAAATCTTTTCAACAATTTTATCGTTAGTATTAAAAATTTGATAGTAGCTACCGGTTTTTGGAAAGTCATCGCCTATATACTCTCTCCCCTCGGTGTCTAATTCCAAATAGAAATCGTCATATTTTGCTCCACCGGCATATATAACATTAAATTCATTGCCTATTTCTATTATCTCTTCTCCGGTCTGTGGCTCGTCATCATTCGGCGGCAAAGGAGTGTTGCAGGCGCACAGGCATAAAGCCAAAAGCATTGATAGGACCATAATTAGCTTTTTCATAATGTTACCTCCCTTGGTTTTGCTCTTTGACTAAATTTTATCATATGCTTGTAATAATTTCAACCTTGTTCAGGTTAACAAGAGGTATAACTTCCTCTATTTACATATTAAACCAAGACTTTGACAAAAAACTGATGGTTTTTTGAAGATTTACAAAAAATTTTAAGGAAAAACAAAAAATGCGACACAGGGTCGCATTTTTTATGATTTGATAATTATAAAGGTTCGTTTTGGTCGGGCAGTCGGACACACCTGCCCCCTACGGTTTTCTGTTTGTGTCCTTTCTGTCGGGCAGTCAGAAACGCCTGCCCTACGATTTTTATCTTTCAACGGGCAGATATGGAATCTGCCCCTACGGGTACAAACCTCTCTTATGAAATAAATATAGATAACAATCTCTTTTAAAAGCCCCCTTGTGAAAGGGGGGAGAGCCACGATAGTGGAGGGGGGATTGTTTCATTTGTGTGAGGACCACAATCCCTCCGTCATTTTCTCTCGAAAATGCCACCTCCCTTTAACAAGGGAGGCTTTGAAGAAAGACATACCTTGAGAATTTTCGGTGAGAGATACGTCCCTGCCCTACGGGTTTGTATGTATTCCTCTTCCCTTCGGTGGGCTTTGCCACGTTGTTGCGGGCAGTCGGACACGCCTGCCCTACGGGGAAGTAAGAGCGAGCTTTGCGATATTTCGGGCAGATATGGAATCTACCCCTACGGGTACAAACCTCTCTTTTGAAATAAATATAGATAACAATCTCTTTTAAAAGCCCCCCTTGTGAAAGGGGGGAGAGCCACGATAGTGGAGGGGGGATTGTTTCATTTGTGTGAGGACCACAATCCCTCCGTCATTTTCTCTCG
>JAFVTH010000025.1 GCA_017503285.1 Clostridia bacterium
AAAATTGCGGCTACGAGATCGTACCTACCTATAAGCAGGCACTTAATGCGATGCATAGGGGAACGACACGGTATTTGAAGTGTCCGAAATGCAACAAACGCACTTGGTGCAAAAAAGTAATAAAGAAATAAGTTTTCAAATTGTGAGAGAGTCAAATTCCAATTTGACGAGCAGTACAAGTTGTGTACTTTTAGTCGTTCTTACCCCACTTTACGCACCTTTTGGTCGCTCTTTCACAAAACAAAGACACCCATCGGGTGTCTTTTTTCGTTTTGGGTGCAAAGGGCGAACATTTGTATGCCGGACGGACTTTCTTTTGTACCTTTGCTGATTTTGTCTAAAATTATATTCCTTTTCACTGCTCTTTTGCAGAAAAATAAAAAGGAACGCGTCTATGCGTTCCTTTTTTTTACTGTAGGGTGTGATAGTCCTTGAATTCTACCACGGGCTCGCCCTTGAGTCCGTCGGACTCGAAGATGACGATTTCGTTTTCGCCCTCTTTGAGCAATGAGGCAGGCACATAAAGGCTCTTTTGCGGACCCTTTTCCCAATATCTGCCTATGTTAAAGCCGTTTATCACAACAAAGCCCTTTTTGAAGTTATCAAGGTAAAGGAAGGTGTCTGCCGCCTTGTCAACCTTGAAATTGCCCTTTACAAAGCAGGTTGGCTCCTCCGGTTCTCCACCATATTTAACCTTATCAAGGTTATCCATTGGAAGAGTGTATACGTCCCAGTGGAAATGAATTCTGCCGCTGATCAGAACTCTGCCTGCAATACCCTTCTTTCTCATCATCTTAGGGCCGAAGTTTGCTCTACCCATATTTTCAACAAGAATGGTTAGAGTGTCCCCTGCCTTGGCTGTAAAGCGAGCCTTCAGCTCATCGTCATTTATGTAAATCACATCAACCAAGGTTTTGTTTATATAAATCTGCGCTCTGTCGCCTAGGCTTTCAAAATAAAGGTCGGCATTGTTATAATCACGGTTCAGCTTAGTTTTATATGCTATATAGCCGTAGCCCTGTCCGTAGTGCTCCATGCACTTTGGTACATTTGAGAAAACAGGAGTGGAAAGGTTGTCAAGATTGTCAAAAAATCCACCCTTTTGTTCAAGCCTTGCTTTACCGTATGCCCTCTTTTCTCTATTCTTTGGAATTTCGGGAAGCTCATAATCCACATACTTCTTAATAACGTTACGTAGTGCGATATACTTGTCGGTAATGTCGCCACACTCGGAAAGCGGTGCGTCGTAATCATAGCTTGTAACCTGTGGCCAATACTTGTCGTAATGATTTGCGCCGCTATAAAAGCCAAAGCTTGTTCCGCCAATGAGCATATACATATTAAGGCTACCGCGCTTGAGCATATCGTCAACTATACCGGCATAAACCTCTGCTGAGGTGGTGTGGTGCTTATCCTCACACCAGGCATCAAACCAGCCGCCCCACATTTCCATACACATCTTTGGCATATTGGGGAAAAGCTTATCGTGTGCCTTGAAGCTTTCCTCAACACGGCTACCAAAGTTAAGGGTGGACAGACACCCCTCGATTGTACCATCTAAAAGATCCTGCTCGCCTGTACCGTCAGAGGTGAAAAGCGGCACGTCTATGCCGTTTTCTCTATAAATTTGATAGAGCCTTTTCATATATTCCTTGTCGTCGCCATAATAGCCGTACTCGTTCTCACATTGGAGCATAATAATCGGTCCGCCGTTTGTGAAAAGAAGCGGTCTTATCTCCTCGAAAACTCTTTTTAGATATCTTGTAAAATGCTCCATATATACAGGGTTAAGGCAACGGATTTCCATATCGTCCATTGTTTGCAGCCACCAAGGAAGACCACCAAACTCCCACTCGGAGCAGATGTATGGTCCCGGACGGACAATTACCATAAGCCCCTCTTTTTCTGCTGTTCTTATAAACTCAGCAATATCAAGGTTGCCTGTAAAGTCGTACTCCCCTATTTTCTTTTCGTGAATGTTCCATGCGCAGTAGGTTTCCACGCAGTTAAGACCCATAGCGCGCATCTTTCTGAAGATGTCCACCCAGGTATCCTTCATATTTCTAAAGTAGTGTACAGCGCCGGAAATAATTTTGGTTGGCTTGCCATCTACTATAAAATCTTTTCCCTTAATTTCAAATTTCATAAAAGGCTCCTTTAGTTATTTTTTTCATTGTACCATATCCCAACATGGGTTTGCAACCACATTTTTCCAAAATATTTTACTATTGTAAATATTTATTGACATATTTACTGAAAAATGATAAACTAAAAATAGAGGGGAGGTGCTATTATGTATGTAAGCTATGAAAGGCTTTGGAATCTGCTTGTTAGCAGGGGTATTAACAAAACCCAGCTTATGGAGATGACCGGCATTAGCTCTCGTACACTTTCCAAGCTTTCCAAAAATCAAACAGTAACAACCGACACATTGCTTAGCATTTGCAACGCGCTTGGCTGTGATTTTATGGATATTATGGAAGCAAAAAGCGGAGATGAGAAAAAATCCTTTTTTGCCACATTTAAAAGTGATAAGCTTTTAGTTTCAAAAACACAGCACACTAATACCTTTTTCCTAAATTATAGAGGCAAGGACTACACCATCATAAAAACAAGAAAAATAGCCAATAAGCATACCTTTATCACCTGCACCGAGGGCGGTGTTTTATGGGATCAGTTTTTTCCTGTGGGGATAAGCCCGGCTAAGGAAAGCCTGCTCATCGCAAGGAAAGGCTTTCAAGTGAAAAACAGCCTTGCGGTACTGGTTATCAGCGGAGAGCCTAATCATATAAAAAATCTTGGAGAGTACGGCTATTTAAGTAAATTGCAGACCCATCGCTCCCCTGATGATGTTATAATTTTAACGGAATCCGAATTTAAAAAATTCGAGGTAAAGGAGTGATTTTATGCCTTGGTGGGCTTATGTGATAATTGGCGTTTTGGCTTTTTTAATAGTTGGTATTATTGCCGCCTTCGCAGTAGCGTACACCTTGACCTTTAAGACAAAAAAGCGCAAAAGGTGTGATAAAGCCGAGGACTACTCTCTGCCTAATATGGCGATGGCTACGCCCTATGTTGACGAGCTGCACAAATGGATTAGGCTTGCCTTTGAAACTCCACACACCGATGTGGAAATTAAGTCCTTTGATGGGCTTACACTCCGTGGCAAGTACTATGAGTATGAAAAGGGCGCTCCTGTTGAGATTGTTATACACGGATATCGTAGCGAGGGCGTGCGTGATATGAGCGCAGCCATTGAAAGGTGCTTTTCAATCAGGCACAGTCTTTTGCTTATTGACCAGCGTGGCTGTGGCAGTAGTGACGGCAGCCTTATTACCTTTGGTATTTTTGAAAGATACGACTGCCTCAGATGGATAGATTTTCTTATAGAATATCTTGGTAGCGATGTTGAAATTATACTTTGCGGCGTTTCTATGGGTGCTGCCACGGTTTTGATGGCATCCGGCCATGATTTGCCAAGGAATGTAAAGTATGCTTTGGCAGACTGCGGCTACTCTGACAACCCCTCTATAATCAAGAGGGTTGTAAGAAAAATGCGCCTACCTGTGTCTATCTTTTACCCAATTATTAAGGCAAGCGCCAAGCTTTTTGGTGGCTTTGAGCTGGAGTCATGCTCTCCAATCGAGGCTGTTAAAAACGCAAAAATCCCTATTATCTTTATTCATGGCACAGGGGATAATTTTGTGCCCTGTGAGATGAGCCACAGGGTTTATGAGGCTTGTGCCTCACCACTAAAAAATCTTGTGGAGATTGAGGGTGCCGGACACGGCGTTGCCTACCCTGCTGACAAAGAAAAATATGTTAAGGCTCTTGAGAGCTTTATATGTGAAATAAAGGAGAAAAGCTTATGGTAAATTTTGAAAGCATTAAAAAGCAAAACTATGAGGGCGATATTAAGAAAGTAGAGCTTTTTGACAAGGCATATGAGCTGCTAAACGGCAAAAGCCTTGATGATCAAGCAGAACACTTGTTCCTTATTAAGGATGAGGACTTTGAGGAATTTTCCTATGGACAAAGCGACGGTCAGCGATGCACACGCAACTTAACTCAAATCAACAAAAGCGATTGGGTAGATGAGCTTATTCTATATAAGGGAATCATTGTTGGTGTTGTCATCAACAGAAGAGACGTTCTGTTGGGAAAATGCGTTGAAACCTACTTTGCCGTTGATGAGGACGGCACAGGCTCCGAAAGCGTTAGCGTTTATCACACACTTGTATTGAAATAAAAAAAGAGGTCAATTTGACCTCTTTTATTTTTGGATTTCCTTTATTGCCTCAGCTATTTTTGATACAGTATCAGAGGCAAGCATGGAAATTTCCCCAATTTCCTTTGATGCCATCTCCCCTGCTATGCCGTTTATGTATGCCCCAAGGTAAACGCTCTCTATTGGCGTGCGCTCTTCCGTTGTGGCTAAAAGTCCAGCCAAGATACCACTTAAAACATCGCCGCTGCCTGCTGTTGCCATGCCTGCCGTGCCACGATTAACAAGATATACCTCTTCCCCATCGGTAACTATTGTGGTAGGACCCTTAAGGAGCAGTATAACGCCATGCTCCTTAGCAAACGCTTTAGCATAATATACAGGGTTATTTTCTATTTCCTTAAGCTCAACACCACTTAGCCTTTCAAGCTCCCTAAGGTGTGGTGTAAGCACCACAGTGCCCTTGGCTTTTTTAAGAATAGACAAATCCATTTTAGAAAGAATATTCAGCCCATCGGCATCTATAACTATATTTCCCTCGTAATTTTCGAGGATATATTTTATAAGCGCCTCGCCATCGCCCTCTTGTCCAAGACCCATACCAATTGCAACGGCTCTTGTGGAATTAAGCGCACCCTGTGTCTCTTTTTCATCAAATTTTATGTAGCCATTTTCGCTTTTAAGCGGGTAAATTGTGCTTTCAAGGGTATATGGCATAACGCCGTTTACAATTTCATTCGGCACACAAAGGCGCACAACGCCGGCACCGGCGCGCATAGCTGATGCCGCCAAATTAGCAAGCTTTACAGCACCGCTGTATTTAACCGAGCCACCTATAATTGAAAGGTAGCCGTATGTACCCTTGTTTGAGTGATTTCTGCGTGTGAAAAGAAGCTTTTTTGCATCCTCCCCCTCCACAAGGCAGAAGCCCTCGCTTACATCTATTCCAATGTCTATTTTAGTAAGATTTTCTATATAGTCCTTTGCATCGCCGAGGAAATGACCCAGCTTGTACTCGCCTATTGCAACGGTCAAATTGCTTTTTACAGCACCCTCGCAAATACCGTTATCCCCATTTAAGCCACTGTTTATGTCGGCAGAAAGGACAAATGCGCCGCTTTCATTTATTTTTGAAATAAGGTCGCTTGCATCTTTCTCCAGCTGACCCTTAAAGCCTGTACCAAAGATACAGTCAACTATAATATCAAAGCCACAAAGGCTAAGCGCCTTGTTATGTTCAAAGTATGGTATGCCCAGCAATTTGCATTTATTAAAATAGTATTCTCCATCCTGAGAAAAGCGCTTTGCAAGGCACAAAAGCGTGACCCTGTGTCCGTTTTTATGTAAAATCTCTGCCAAGGCATAGCCGTCACCTGCGTTGTTGCCATAGCCACACACGACCAAAATATTGCCCTGCCATTTTATGCTGTTATAAATACCCCGGGCTGCCCTTTCCATAAGCACAAGCCCCGGTATGCCGTTATTTATTGTTGCCATATCGGCATTTTTCATCATCTCATTTGTTACTACTCTCTTCATTGTACTTTCCACCGTCCTTATAGCAAAGGCAACCGCCAAAGCAACCAAAGGTTTTATATTTGTAGCAGTCCTTACAAGAATTGCAGGCAGGAATGTTTACAAGCCTGCAATCTATTTCCTTAAAAAAGTAATTTTTAAGGTCGTCTATTGTTTCAAAGCCCTCTATACTTACTCTGCCCGAGCCGTACATGCCGAAGCACCTTGTGGCAGTTTTGTCAGGGTACAAATCTATAACAGGGGAGCAAACGGACCTTTGCCCTAAGAAAATCTCCCTTTCGTACATATTGGCAAAGGGCATTGATGCAAGATACTCCTTTTCCTTATCTGTATAAACACACTCCGGAATTGCATTGCAGTCGTAGCAGGGCGCAACACCAAGGTCCTTTAGCTGTCTATATAGGTCCAAAAGCGTATTTTTCATTCTAAGAAAATAAGGTATGCCACCCTCGCTTTTATCATTTGGAATAACAACGCTGACTCTAACCCTTCTAAAGCCAAATTCCTTTATTATGGAAACAAGGTCGGAAAAGTCTTGATTTTCCTCATATACATTGATGCCAAGACCTATTTTGTCCCTTGGCATAATGCCGAGGCAGAGCCTTATATTCTCTCTTAGCTTATTAAAATTTGATTCTCCTATATCCTTTTTGGAGTTAACATTAATAAGAAGGGAAAACACAGGGCTTGAAAGAAACTCAGCCACGTGGTCAAGGAAAATGCCGTTTGTAAATATAGTTACAGTATGAAAGCGCCTGTCGTAAGATAGAATTTCCATAATGGCGCTTATATTCTTATGTAAAAGCGGCTCTCCACCGATGATGCCAACCTGTCCGTCGCTTTGGCAAAACTCAAGCAGGGACATAAATGTGTCTATATCTATATCCTCTCGCTCTTTGCCTGTGTAGCTGCTTGCAAAGCAGTAGGGACACCTAAGATTGCATCTGTTTAATAACGCTATATTTGCCATACGCAAGCACCTTCCTAAAAATACTAACTAGATTTTAGCACACTAAAGTGTTTTTTTCAACCCCGCTTAGTTGATTTTTATATTTATGTGTGCTAAAATTATATTATAAGCTATTATATAAGGGGATTTTTATGATTTACAATATAAAAAATGATGTTCTTTCCGTTTCTGTTTCTTCTCTCGGTGCTGAGCTTTGGTCCATAAATTACTGCGGCAAGGAAATGCTTTGGCAGGGTGACAAAAAATATTGGGGTGGCAGAGCGCCCATAATGTTCCCTATCTGCGGCAGACTTTTTGAGGGAAAATATACCTACCATGGCAAGGAATATACTATGCCAAACCATGGCATTGCCCGTTCAAGCGAGTTTTCTCTTAAGGAAATTTGCGATGAAAAATTAGTGCTTACTCTTAAGAGTAACGAAAAAACAAGGGAGCACTATCCCTTTGATTTTACATTTGATGCCTGCTTTAGCCTTGAGGGCAGCAAATTAAGTGTTGAATACATAGTTACAAACGACCAAAATGAGGGCAAGCTGATTTTTGCCCTTGGGGGACACCCGGCATTTAATGTACCGTACGAGGACGGCACGGCCTTTGAGGACTACTATGTAGAGTTTAGTGATTTCTGCCCTGCAAAAAGGGTTGACTTCTCCCCCGCTTGCTTCTGCACCTATGAGGATAAGCTATATAGAAGCGAGGGCACAAGGAAAATCGACCTAAGCCACAGCCTTTTTGATGATGACGCAATTTTCCTTTACGATGTAGCAAAGGAAATTACCTTAGGAAGCGATAAATCCCCTATTTCTGTAAATATGAAATACGAGGGTATGAAATATATAGGTCTTTGGCACGCACCAAAAACAGACGCACCTTATATCTGCATTGAGCCTTGGCTTTCTATCCCTGCAGGACAGGGTGTTATTGACGACC
This sequence comes from Clostridia bacterium, assembly GCA_017503285.1. Taxonomy (GTDB): domain Bacteria; phylum Bacillota; class Clostridia; order Oscillospirales; family CAG-272; genus RGIG2000. Next base: position 7,662 of record JAFVTH010000025.1, read on the forward strand.
TTGAAACAAAAAAGGAAATGGTACACCTTGCACCACTTAGCACATACAAAAACGGCTACACCGTTGAATTTATCGAAAGGAGCTAAAATGAAAAGGACCCTTTTAACACTTTTGGCGCTGACTTTTATTATGGTTTTGGCTCTTACCCTTGTGTCCTGTAATGAAAGCTACACTATATCAGTACACGGTGATAACCACACAGTAACCCAATCAACGCCACTTCACGAGGTGGGAGAGTTTTTTGGTCTTGGCAGCAGAGGAGAAAAATATAATTTTGTTTTTCACGGCGCATATACAAGGCCAAACGGACAGGGCGAGCTTGTTATAGACGCAGACGGCTTTGTTGTAAAAAGCTTTTCCGAGGTGGTTGGCGCAGGAAATAAAATTGATGTTTTCTGCTACTATACTCCTATAAAATGCACTATTCCACTAAAGCACGGCGATACCTTTACCGATTTTGAATTTGACTATAATTCAGACGGCGTTACTCTGCCCCTTTTTGATGACGCGCCGGAAAACTACGAGCAAATTGGCTGGCGTACCCCCGATGGGGAAGCAACCTTTACCCAGCTTGAGTTCTGGCTTATAGAAGATTTTTACGATGACCCAAGATATAACAATCCCCCATATACAAAGCCCTATAACCCGCCACCAACACACCTAGAGCCTGTGTATCGTGGCGAGGAAAAGAAACTTTTGCTTGATGCGGGTGACGGAAGTATCGAGGTTGGCGAGGCAGTTGTTCGCTATAATGAGGAGTTTAATCTACCACAGCCAACCTCGCCTGACGGCCTTTACTTTATTGGTTGGACCTATAACGGCAGTAAGGTAACGGACAGCAGCGGAAATTCGTACGAGGTCTGCACATACGACGATAACGCATCCCTTGTGGCAAGGTACGGAAAATATGTAAATATTGACTTTACATATTTCAGCATTTTCTATAATCAAGCCTTCGTTTTTGAAAACTCCGTTTTGGAAACAGAAAACACTGTTTACACAAACAACGGTCAGTCCGGATATCAATTCAACCGGCTTATTATTCATCATGATAGCGGCACGGTTACCTTGAGCTACGACCAGGTTGAAGGCAAAACCGCTACCGTTAACATTGGAGATAAGACTGTAAGCATATCCTGCTCGGAGGATGACGGCTTACTGAAAAGACAATTTACGGCAAGCTCGGAAATCGACGTAGAGATAGAAATTATATTTGACCCCTCTATAACATCCATAAACAACACAACAACCGATGCTGTCGTTGACGGAGAAATACAAGCCCTTTCCTACGGAAACGACTTTTCTTTCCCTGTTGCGTACAAGCGTGGCTATCGCTTTGACGGTTGGAGACGCGTAGGCGCTACCACACCATTAACAGACGCAAGCGGAAACTGCCTTAGCCCTTGGCTAGGCAACATAAGATCCATGAGCATTGAAGCAATCTGGATAGAGGATAGCAAGGCTCCTATTCCTATTACTGATATTCAATCTCTTTTGTCGGTGAAGGACCACCCCGGCTCAAATTATATTCTTTTGAGTGATGTTGACCTTTCACAAAGCGAGCTTAGCTGGGTGCCATTTGCTTTTTCCGGCATATTTGACGGAAACGGACACGAAATTTGCGGAATTGAATATAGCTCTGACTCCGGCAATATTGGTATGTTTACTACCCTTAGCGGTACTGTTAAAAATCTGACCCTTAAGGACCTTAATATTGTAAGCGACTCTATTTCCAAGGTAAATGTTGGTGGAATTTGCGCCACACTTACAGGAACTATCGAAAACGTCACCGCAAAGGGTAATGTTAGCGCTTATTTTGCCTCACTTGGTGGCTTTGCCGGCTCAATAAATGGTGGTAAAATCAAGGGCTCAAAAAGCTATATGACAATTACAACCGAAACCCTTGAGGCAAGCGCCCTTGCAGGTGGCTTTGCGGGATATATGACAAACGGCACAATTTCCGATTGTGAAAGCTACTGTACTATAACAGCATACCAAAACGTTGGTGGCATAGTTGGTCAGTGCCTTTACGAAAATATTGTAACCAAGTCTACAAGCTACAGTAAAATCACAGCAGGTGCAGGATATGTGGGTGGTTGTGTCGGAAGAGTTGAAGCACCGGACACCTTTACACCGGGAACAATCCACTTTAATAATTTGACAAACGTCGGCGAAATAATATCAAAGGGCAGCAACGTTGGCGGTGTTATCGGTTATGCAAAATTTTACGGCAGCTGGTGGGACGACTCAAGCTTTGCTATTACCTTTACAAAGCTTACAAATGAAGGTAAAATCACGGCTGTTTCTAATGTGGGTGGCGTTATTGGATACGCAACCTCATCAACCGGTGTCGGTGCATTCCATCCAAAGATTCCAATTAAAATAACCGATGCCACAAATACAGGAGAGCTTGTTGCCGAAAGCACAGTTGGTGGTATTATCGGCTACGGCTATGCAAAGGATTACGGCTCTATTGTTATAAACTCCAGGTCCAGTGGTAAAATCACAGCCAAGCACACTATTGGTGGTATTGCAGGCTATATGGATAACTTTATAATTGATAACTGCGAAAACGACGGCACAACTCTTGTTGCAACAAGCTACTATGTAGAAAATAGCGGCTATTATGTAAGGCTTGGTGGCATTGCCGGCAAGGGTGCATATATCACAAACTGCAAAAGCGCAGTAGATATCGAATACAGCGAAAAGGGTGCATATATCGGTGGTATTGCAGGACTTCTTTCCAACTCTATTTCTAATTGCTCAAACAGTGGTGATATTGTCGCCCCTAAGGCAGACTCTGTCGGTGGTATTGTAGGTAGAGTTTCCCATAGTGGCAACTATAACCTTTCCAAGCTGACAAACGAGGGAAATGTTGAGGCAAACCAAAGCGTTGGTGGAGTTTTAGGCTCCTTCTATTGCTCCTTTACCTCTAACGACAGTAGCGACCACACAACAGCCTTTACCGAGCTTTCAAGCTCCGGAGATATATATTCCCACGGGGGCTTTTGCGGTGGTGTAATCGGCTCACTGCACGGTGATGCATACGACCACGATATGCGCTTCCCTAAATTTAAGGCTGTGGTTAGCTTTATTTCCTGCAGCGGTAATATCGTTTCCGATGTAGCAACTGCCACAGGCGCGCTTATTGGCTCTGCTGTAACAGACAGCACAGGCTCAATTATGGACGGCTATACCTTTACAGGCACATTAAACAAGGTAGCGGCGGATAGCGCAACGCTTGTTGGCACAAGCAGTAACTTTAGAGTGGTTACAGAGTAAGTGAAAATACAAAAAAACAGACACTCCCCCGAGGGAAGTGTCTGTTTTTTATTATTCTGCGAAGATTATTTTTGCGTTTTCGTAAATTAGGCTATATGCCTTATCTGTTACAACAGAGAGCCTTACGCTTTCCATCGGAACCTCTTTTTTAAGCTCCTCCGGGTCCTTGCCATATCTTTCGGCAACCTGGCTTATACGTGCGTTTAATTCTTCCTCTGATGCCTCATAGCCCTTTTCAATTGCAATAGCCTCAAGAATCTTTGTAACCTTGTTTCTAACAATAGCCTCGCCACGGATTTGAGCCTTTAAGCCCTCAACGCCGCCAAGACCAACCAAGGATGCGAAGGTTTCAAGCTCCATGCCCATGCTTTTTGCCTGTGACTCGTAATTTGCAAGGAAGTATTCAACATCCCTCTCAACCTCGTCCATTGTCGGCTCAACCTCTGCGCACTCGGAGATTGCTATATCAAGCTTTCTTAGGGTTTCGTCCTGCACTGCTCTTTGCTTTTCGTAGTAGATTTGGTTCATAAGGAACTTATCAAGGTCGTCCTCTGTTTTAAGACCCTCAATGCCCTGCTTTCTTGCAAACTCTGCAATTGTGCTTTCGTTAATGCCTGTATTTACCCTTTCCTTCATTGAATGAAGAGTTACTGTAAATTCAGCATCCTTACCGGCAAGCTCAGGTGTATATTGCTCAGGGAATGTAACCTTAACTACCCTTGTTTCTCCCTTTGTCATACCAACCATTTGCTCTTCAAAGCCGGGGATAAACATACCGGAGCCGATTTCAAGCTCAAAGTCCTTTGCGCTACCGCCATCGAACTCAACACCGTCAACTCTGCCAACAAAGTCAATTGTGCTTATATGACCATTTTTAAGCTCGCCATCTACGTCCTTATATTCAACGAATTGGCTTACAAGCCTTTCCTTTCTGTTGTTTACCTCGTCAACGGTTACGCTGGGGGAGTGTTGCTCCAGCTTTACCTCAAGTCCTATATAATTTCCAAGCTTCATTTTTATTTCTCCTTATCTTCCTGCTCTTAATGAATTTAATACTGCAATAAGCATAATACCAACATCTGCCAAAACTGCAACTAGCATTGGCATATTTACAAATACGCTAAGGACTAAAAGCAGCACCTTAACACTTATTGAGAACACAATATTGAAAATTGCTGTTTTCTTTGCCTTCTTTGCAATTTCGATGGCAAGAGGCACCTTGTCAATATTGTCGTCCATAATTACAACATCGCTCTTTTCAACGGCTGAATCCGAGCCTACTGCGCCCATGCTAATGCCAATATCTGCTCTTGCAATGCACGGAATGTCGTTTATACCATCGCCGCAATAGCCGATTTTAACATTTTCGCCGTTTTCTATAATATCCTCAAGCGCGTCAAGCTTGTTGCTTGGCAAAAGCTGAGAGTATGCGCCGTCTGCATATAATGCGCTTGCAACTGCATCAACCTTGGACTTTTTGTCCCCACTTAGAATATACATTTTCTTAATGCCAAGCTCTCTTAGCTTGTCAAAGGCTCTTTTACTGTTGTGCTTTAGATCGTCGCCAACGCCGACAAAGCCCACATATTTACCGTCAACGGACACAAAAACCGTGCCCACATTGTTGCCTGTTACAGCACCAACATATATTTTGCTGCCTGCCTTTATATGTCCGTATTCAGAGTCGCACTCTACACCAAAGCCGATTTTCTCCTGATAATTTGTACCCTCGGAAGCATTAATTTTGAATCTTTGTGCTTCCTTTCTTACAGCCTCTGCAATTGGGTGGCTGGACTTTGCCTCGGCAATACACACAAGCTCAAGGAGCTTTATTTTTGTGTAGCCCTCAAATGCCTCAACCTTGGTAACATGAAGGTCTGCCCTTGTTAGAGTGCCTGTTTTGTCAAATGCCATAGTGTTTAGGGAGTCAAGCTTTTCAAGCGCTAGGGAGCCCTTTACCAAAATGCCCTTCTTAGATGCAAAGCCGATTGCGCAGAAATATGCAAGCGGAACTGATATAACAAGCGCGCAAGGACAAGAGATTGCCAGCATAGCAAACGCCTTATATGCCCACTCTGCAAAATCCCCACCTAAAATCGGTGGCAGGGCTGCAACCAAAAGTGCAAGAACTATAATAACCGGTGTGTAAATTTTTGCAAATTTTGAAATAAAGCGCTCGCCCTTGGTTTTCTTTTCAAGCGCGTTTTCTGAAAGGTCTATAATCCTTTGCGCCGCACTTTGCTTCTGCTCTCTTATTACCTCAATGACCAGAACGCTGTTCAGATTAAGGCATCCGGCAAAAACCTCCTTGCCGGCTCTTACCTCAACAGGCTCGCTTTCGCCTGTGATAACGGCTGTGTCAACAGTGCTTATGCCCTCAACCACTACACCGTCAAGAGGAATACGCTCCCCGGGGAAAACCTCAATTTGCTGTCCTACCTTGATTTCCTCGGCAAGAGTAAGCTCGGCTTGACCCTGTATACGCGCCTTATCGGGTCGAATTGCTTGTAATTTTGAAATTGATGCTCTTGAGCCATCCCTTGCGCCGTCCTCAATAAGCTCTCCTATTTGGTAAAGCACCAAAACAAGAGTTGCCTCAAAGTATGCGCCTGTGATAATTGCACCAAGGGAGGCAAAGGTCATAAGCAGCTTTTCGTTGGCTGTGCCTTCCTTAAAAAGTGATTTTACACCCTTGTAAATTATCTCATAGGATGAAAAAATGTATGCCAGAATATGAATTATAAATGAAATTTGTTCATTAAAGATACCTACAATAAGAGCTACTGTTACAAGACATACGGATATGAGCAGCTTAATTAGCAGGATCTTGTTTTCCTTTATAAATTCCTTCATATTCTTACTCCGCTATGTGATCCATTCCGCAATCTATGATTGTACGCACATGGTCGTCAGTCAAGGAATAAATAATTGACTTGCCTGCTCTGCGCGTTTTCACAAGGTTGCTTGTTTTTAAAATTCTTAATTGATGGGAAACTGCAGATTGAGTAATTGAAAGAAATTCTGAAATCTCGCTAACACACATTTCGCTTTGAGTAAGCGCGCAAAGAATCTTTACACGGCTACTATCAGCAAAAATCTTGTAAAGCTGTGCAAGCTCCTCAAAAAGCTCGCTATTACGGGTAATAGCCCCTTGAATTCTTGAGATTGATTCGTTCTTTTCCATATTGCCCTCCATATATGAGCATTTGTTCATATGTTCATTGTACTACCTTTGCAATGCTTTGTCAATAGGTTTTATTCAGTTTTTTTATTTTTGTTTCACATTTTGTTGATTTTCTCTTTTCTTATTGATATAATGAACTTAGCTAATTATATTATACGAGGTTTTTATTATGCTTAATAACTCAAAATGGATATCCTACAAGGAAATGCAAAACGACAGATGCCCTGTTTTCAAGAAGGACCTTTGCCTTAAGGGAGAGGTAAAGCACGCTATCCTTTCCGTTTCCGCCCTTGGCTGCTACTATGCAACAATTGACGGCGTTAAGGTTGGAGATTTTGTGCTTGCCCCCGGCTATACCTCAAGCAAGCGCTCACAGGTGCAGACCTACGATGTTACCGATATGCTTAAAAATAATTCTGTTCTTGAAATTTCCCTTTCCCAGGGCTGGTACAAGGGCAGAATCAACTGGAGGAGCAATCAGGACAACAAGGATGTTTATCCGTCCATAATTGCCGAGCTTTCAGTTACATACAAGGACGGTACTTCGGAAGCTATTGTTACTGATGAGGGCTGGCAGGTTGCCCTTAGCAAAATTTCCCTTGCCGATATTTACGACGGCGAGATTTACGACGCAAACTATGAGGAAAGCTTTGGTCCGGTTAGAGTTAACGACTACGACCATAGCCGTCTTGTTAAGCAGCAGGGCGAGAAAATTTTGGAGCAGGAAACCGTCTTGCCCCACAAAATCTTCACAACTCCTAAGGGAGAGGTTGTTATTGACTTTAACCAAAACCTAACAGGCTATCCCTGCTTTAAGGTTAACGCCAAAAGGGGCGAGGTTGTTTCCCTATCCTTTGCCGAGGTTCTTGACAAGGAGGGCAACTTCTACACAGAAAACTATCGTACAGCAAAGTGTAACTTTATTTACACCTGTAAGGACGGCGAAAACGAGTATAAGCCAAGACATACCTTCTACGGCTTTAGATATGTAAAGGTAAACAGCCTGCCAGAGGGTGCTACCCCCGATTGCGTAAAGGCTATTGTTGTTCACTCCGATATTAAGCGCACAGGATATCTTGAATCCTCAAGCCCACTTCTTAATAAGCTCTTTAAGAATATTATTTGGGGTCAAAAGGGCAACTTCCTTGACGTACCAACCGACTGCCCTCAAAGAGATGAGCGTATGGGCTGGACAGGCGATGCGCAGGTGTTTGTAAAAACCGCATCATATAACTATGATGTAGAAAAATTCTTTGAAAAGTGGCTAACCGACCTAAGGCTGGACCAAGGCAAGGACGGCTATGTGCCAAGCGTTGTCCCACAGGTTTGGGGAGATGACTGGAGTGGCTGCGGCTGGGGAGATGCCTCAACAATCTGTCCGTGGCAAATTTACCTAACCTATGGCAACAAAAATATTCTCAAGGCGCAATTCAAGTCAATGTGCGGCTACCTTAACTATATTAGTAAGCATTCCACCAAGAGATATTTATGGACAGGCTGTGATCATTTTGCGGACTGGCTTGGACTTGACGCTCCATACGGAAGCTACAAGGGCTCCAGCGACCAGGATTTTCTTGCATCTGCTTATTACTTATATTCAACCGGTCTTGTAATTAAAGCCGGCAGGGTTATCGGCAAAAGCGTTGAAAAATACGAAAGGCTTTATAATAACATTCTTGCAAGAATCAGAAGAACCTACAAAAAGTACAAAACACAAACCGAGTGCGTTATTGCATTGCATTTCGGTATTGCTGAAAACAAGGAGGCTGTTGCAAAGCAGCTTGCCGATATGATTGTGGAAAACGGTAAGCGTCTAAAAACCGGCTTCCTCGGCACACCATATCTTCTTCACGCGCTTTCTCAAAACGGCTACACAGATCTTGCTTATGACTTGCTCCTGCAGGAAAATTATCCATCCTGGCTATACTCCGTTAAGCAGGGCGCAACCACCATTTGGGAGCATTGGGACGGTATTAACGATCAAGGAGACTTCTGGTCCAAGGATATGAACTCCTTTAACCACTACGCTTACGGTAGTGTTGCTGACTGGGTTTACGGCGTTGCCTGCGGTATTAACACAGTTGAAGAAAAGCCGGGCTTTGAGGAAGTTGTTATTGCTCCAAAGCCAAGCGATAAGCTAAGCTATCTCAGCGCAAAAATTGAAACAAGAAAGGGTGCAGTTTCCTCTGCTTGGTTTAAGGAGGGTGATTCCTTCAGATATGAAATCACAACTCCGACAAAAGCAACCATCATAATAGGCGACAAGACCTATTATGTTGATAAGGGAAGCTATGTGTTCTGATTTGAAAAGGGCTTTAGTTGCAATGAGTGGTGGCGTAGACAGCTGCGCCACCGCCATTCTTATAAAAAACGCAGGCTACGAGGTCTGTGGGGCTACAATGCTGCTGCACAAGGGCGGAGATAGCTGTGTTACCGAAAGAGATATAAACGATGCCGCATCTGCCTGCGAAAAGCTGAAAATCCCTCACCACGTGGTTGATTTTTCAGAGGATTTTGACAAATTTGTTATTGAGGATTTTATTTCCTCCTACGAAAACGGTGCTACCCCTAACCCCTGCATTGAGTGTAATTTCAAGCTAAAGTTTGACAAGCTTTTTTCCTTTGCCGACAGTCTTGGCTGTGACATAGTTGCCACAGGACACTATGCAAGAATTGAGTACAGTGAAAAATACGGCAGGCTTGTTTTGAAAAAAGCTCTTGATTTGTCAAAGGACCAAAGCTATGTGCTTTATCGCATATCTCAAAAAAACCTTGAAAGGACACTTTTCCCTCTTGGTAATGTTACCTCAAAAACGGAAACAAGAGAAATTGTAGCAAGTGCCGATCTTTCCCTTGGTGCAAAAAAGGAAAGCCAGGATATTTGCTTTGTGCCTGACGGAGATTATGCTAGGTTTATAGAGGACTACACAAAAAAGTCCTACCCTGTGGGTGATTTTGTAACCACAGACGGAAAATTTCTTGGCAAGCACAAGGGCATTATAAGATATACAATCGGTCAAAGGAAGGGGCTTGGACTTGCCCTTGACCACTCTATGTATGTTGTGGAAAAGGACCTTGACACAAATCAGGTTGTAATTGGAGATACCCCCGACCTTATGTCAAGGGAGCTTTATGCAGACAATGTAAATTTGCTTGCCGTTGACGATATAGAATCCCCCCTCAAGCTAAAGGCAAAAATCCGCTACAAGCAAGAGGAAAAGGATGCTACTGTTACACTAGAAAACGGTCTTTTGCACATTATTTTTGATGAGCCACAAAGGGCAATCTGCAAAGGGCAAAGCGTTGTGCTGTATGACGGCGATATTGTTGTGGGCGGCGGAAAAATCTGCCGTGTGATAAAATAGATTATCGACACAGGGTCAGCTATTTTGCAAAAATCATATTTGAAAAGAGGCGCTTTTGCCTCTTTTCTTTTTTGACCCTACACTTATTTTTAATATTATATCTTGAAAATAAAGGGCTTTTGTGCTACAATGATTTCGTATCGACTAAAAAAGGAGGGTATACCTATGCAGCTTATTATAGCAGAAAAGCCATCTCTTGCAAGAAACATTATCCAAGGCATTGCAAGGCTACAAAAGGATGAGATGAAAAAGCGCGACGGATATTTTGAGGGTGGCAACTATGTTGTTACCTGGGTTTTCGGTCACCTTTTTTCCTTGGCTGACATTGAGGATTATTCCCCTTCTAAGTCCGGCAGGTGGGAGATGGACAACCTACCCTGCTTCCCCTCTGAATTTAAGTTTAGTCTAAAGACTAACCAAAACAAAGAGGTTGACCCCGGTGTTAAAAAGCAATTTAACACAATCAAGTATCTTTGCAACAGGAAGGATATTGACACAATAGTAAACGCAGGCGACTCCGACCGTGAGGGTGAAATTATCGTCCGCCTTTGCGTAAGATATGCTCTTGAGGGGCAAAAGCGCTTTGTCCGTCTTTGGCTCCCGGACCAGACACCGGAAACCATTTCCCAGGGGCTTACCGAGATGAAGGACGAAAGCGAGTATGAATCCTTGGCTAACGAGGGCTTTGCAAGGACATATATTGACTGGCTTTACGGTGTTAACCTAACGCGCTTTGCAACGCTTAAAACAGGCAAGCTTTTGCGTGTTGGCAGAGTTATCGTGCCTATTGTTAAGGCTATTTACGACAGGGACTTGGCAATCCGAAATTTCGTCCCTGAAAAATATTTTGTTATTACCTCTCACGAGAAAACAAACGAGGAGTTTGTTGACCTTACCTCAAAGAGCAGGTTTACAAAGGACGAGCAACAGAAGGCTCTTGACGAGTGTGCGAAATACAACAGCGAGCAGGCTGTTGTTACCTCGGTAAAGACCAAGAAGGACACCCTTTCCCCACCTAAGCTTTTCTCCCTTTCCAAGCTGCAAAGCTACCTTGGAAAGAAGTACAAGATGTCAATGGACGACTCCCTTTCCACAGTGCAGAAGCTTTACGAGGACGGCTATGTTACCTACCCACGTACAAACTCAGAATATCTTGCAACCGCCGAGCAGGGAAAGATGAAGTCTATTATTGCAGGCGTTGCCAAAATGGGCTACCCCGTTCAGTTCAAGTTCTCAAAGGCTATTTTTGACGACTCAAAGATTGAGTCCCACTCTGCTCTTACCCCGACCTACAAAATTCCCGACCCAAAAGCACTTAACGAAAGGGAAAAGCAGGTTTATTCAACAATTTTAAGGCGCTTTGTGGCTGTTTTCTGCTCCGAGGATTGCCTTATTGAAAAAAGCGAGATAAAAATCAACGTTGGCAAGCTTGAGGAATTTGTGCTTAAGGGCACGGTTATCACCCAGCCGGGCTGGACCAAGTTTGACGACTACACGCCTAAGGACAAAATCCTGCCTAAGCTAAACAAGGGCGATATTGTAAATATCGACTTTAAGCCGCAGGAAAAAGAGACAACTCCACCTAAGCACTACACCATCGAAACCTTAAACAACTACCTTAAAAATCCCTTTAAGGAGGATAAGGCAAACGCCGACGAAAGCGACGACGAGGATTATAAGGCTATTTTCGAGGGCTTGGAGCTTGGTACGGAGGCAACGAGAACAGGCATCATAGAAAACGCGTGCAAGAGCGCATATATTATGCTGAAAAAGGATACCTACCACATTTTGCCAGACGGCGAGTATCTTATTGAGGCACTTTCTCAGCTTGGCATTTCAATGGACAAGTACAAAACCTCTGAAATGGGTCAGGCACTGAAAAAGGTTTTCCGCGGGGAGTTTACAATTGACCACAGCGTTGGGCTTGCCGAAAAGGAAATCAAGGATGTTTTTGAAAGGTCCAAGGACCTTTCTCCCGAGCTTGACACAAATATCGGTCTTTTTGGCGAGGTTGTTGGAAAATGCCCGCTTTGTGATTCCGATGTTGTTAGAACCAAGTTCGGCTATGGCTGCTCCGGCTACAAGGAAAAGGGCTGTAAATTCTCTATTAACAAAACTATTTGCCAAAGGGTTATTTCAGTTTCAAATGTAAAAATGCTTCTTGCAACCGGCAAAACAAGCAAAATCCAAGGCTTTGTTTCTAAAAATAAAAAGACCTTTGACGCAGTTCTTAAGCTTGAGGACGGCAAGGTTGTCTTTGACTTTAGCAATTAAAGGCAATTAAATCACAGCAAATAAACAATTCACAAAATTTTAACGCAGGCACAAGGCTCTTGGCTCGCACCAAAGCAAGTGTTGCCGAGTAACAGCCTGCTAAGGAGTTTATTATGGAAAGAGTTTCTAAGCACAACTACTATCTTGATATTGCTGAAACAGTATCAGAAAGAAGCACATGTATAAGACGCAGATTCGGCGCTATCGTTGTAAAGAATGATACTATTGTATCAACAGGCTATAACGGCGCTCCCCGTGGCAGAAAAAACTGTAACGAGCTTGGCTCTTGTCAAAGAGATAAGCTTGGCATACCTAAGGGCGAAAGATATGAGCTTTGCAGAAGCGTGCACGCAGAGGCAAACGCAATTATTGCCGCATCTCGTGAGCAGATGCTTGGTGCTACCCTTTATATGTGCTGCACCGACCCACAAACAGGGGAAATTATCGGTGGTATGAATAGCTGTATGATGTGCAAGCGTCAAATTATTAACGCAGGCATTGAAAGGGTTATTATAAGAAACACAAAGACAGATTACACCATCGTTGATGTAAACGACTGGATTTCCAACGACGATAGTCTATCCGGCAAGTTCGGCTACTGATATGGGTGTTATAATTGAGCCGCTTTCTAGGGATTTTGTCGACCCTGTGGCTGAAATAGAGGCAGAATGCTTCTCTGTGCCCTTTACAAAAAAGGACATTTCGGAATATTTGGAAAACGGTCTTTGGCGCTTTTTTGTAGCAAGGGAAAGTGGCACCGTTCTTGGCTACATTAGCTTTAGGATTGTGTTTGATGAGTGCCATATTTGTAACGTTGCCACAGCCCCTAAGGCAAGGCGACGTGGTGTTGGCTCCTTACTTGTTTCCCACCTTATTTCCTATGCCAAGGAGCAGGGGGCTATCAAGTTTTTTCTTGAGGTAAGAGAGTCAAATTTGGCAGCTATCAAGCTTTATGAAAAATTTGGCTTTGTAAGGGTTGGGGTTTCCAAGAACCACTACACAATGCCAAGAGAAAACGCAATTTTAATGAATTTAGAGTGAGGTTTTAGGATGTTTGTTTTAGCCTTTGAGTCCTCTTGTGATGAAACAGCCTGCGCTGTTTTGGAGATGAGCAAGGACCAGCGCACGATAAAATCAAATATTGTGGCATCCCAGGTGGACATACACGCGCTTTATGGCGGTGTTGTGCCTGAAATTGCCAGCCGTGCCCATATCGAGGCTATTTCAAAAATTACCTACGAGGCACTTGATACAGCAGGCATTACTCTTAAGGATATTGACCTTATTGCAGTAACCCAGGGCCCCGGTCTTATCGGCGCGCTTTTAGTTGCTGTAAACTTTGCAAAATCACTTGCCTTTGCAAACAATATCCCCCTTGTTCCTGTTGACCACATTAAGGGTCACGTGGCTGCAAACTATCTTACGCACAAGGACCTTGAGCCACCGTTTTTAGCCCTTGTGGTTTCCGGTGGTCATACATCCTTTTTTGATGTAAAATCATACACGTCCCTTGAGGAAATTGCCTCTACGCGTGATGATGCCGTAGGCGAATGCTTTGATAAAATCGGTCGAGTTATGGGGCTTTGCTACCCCGGTGGCGCCGCTATGGATAAGCTTGCCTGCTTAGGCAACAAGGACGCAATTACCTTCCCCTCCCCTGCAATTTCCAAGGACACGCTGGACTTTTCCTTCAGCGGTCTTAAAACGGCTGTTGTTAACTATCTGAACACAAAAAATCAAAAGGGCGAGGAGATTTGCCGCGAGGATGTTTCCGCATCCGCAACCAAGTCTATTGTTGAGGCTGTAAAGGACAAGGTTGCTATGGCAATAAGGCAAACCGGCTACAAGAAAATTGTGCTTGCCGGCGGTGTTAGCGCAAACTCCCACATAAGAAAGGGCATTTCGGAGGTTTGCGCAAAAATGGGCGCAGAGTTTTATGCGCCGGAGCTTTTTCTCTGTGGCGACAATGCCGCAATGATTGGCGCACAGGGCTATTATGAGTATTTAGAGGGTGCTGTGGCAGACGAGTGTCTGAACGCATACCCAAGCTGACTTTTACGAGGTAGAAATGAAAATTGAAATAAAATACGGTGGTGGAATACTAAACCTGCCTGCCTCTGTGGCTGAGCATGCACGCTCTGCTGATGAAAATCAGCTTAAGGTTTTGCTTTCCATCTTTAATTACTTAGGCTTTTTGTCGAATTTTGACGCTTGCTTGGAAAAAATAGCGGGCGATTTAGAGCTTGATATAAGAGAAATTAACAGCGCGCTTGCCTTTTGGGCAGAAAAGGGCGTTTTATCCGTTGAGGGTCTTGATGCGGGGGCTGTTATAGCAAGCCAAATTGACACCTGCGAAAAAAATGCTATGCCAACATATACAGGCAAGCAAATTGCAAGCTTTATCGAGGAAAACAAGGAGATTGAAACACTTTTTAACAGCTGTCAGGCTGTGCTTGATAAGTCCTTCAATACTCCCGACTATAATAATGTAATCTATCTAAAGAGCTTTTACTCCTTTAGTGATGAATATATTTTGATGCTTCTTGAGCATTGTAAGGAATGTGACAAGGCAAGCTGGGCTTACATAAGAAAAACTGCGAAAAATCTTTATGACGAGGGTATTGACACCTACGACAAGCTGGAAAGCCACTTTGCGGCTCGCAGAAACAAGCGCTCCCTTGAATATAAAATAAGAAGGCTTTTTGGCATTGGCGAGCGTGAGTTTATTAAGCGCGAAAGAGAGATTTTTGAGGGCTGGATAAATGCCAAGATTAGCTTTGAGCTGATTGAAAAGGCATACGAGGTTACTGTTGCCAACACGTCAAAGGCCTCCCCCTCTTATACTGCCAAGGTTATTGAAAATTGGCTTTCAAGCGGAATAAAGACTGCTGAGGATGCAGAAAAGGCCATGCAGGCTTACAAGGACAAGAACTCCGTGTCCGGTCCAAGCGCAGATGACCTGTTTGAGGCAGCTATACTGCGCTCTCAAGAGGAATTTAAGAAAGGAAATAAAAAATGAGCTTTCTCCGTAAAAATGTTATAGCCGTTCATGATGATTTTGAAAATCGACGCAGGCTTAATGAAAGTGAAAGAAGCGTACGCTTAATGACGGCTTACGATAAAATACCCGAGCTTATTTCCATAGATGCTCAGCTTTCCAAAACCGGCTCTGAAATTATGGCTGTGGCTATGCAGGGCAAGGACGGACTTAATGAGCGTCTTAATCAGGTAAAGGAAAAGAATCTGGCGCTACAGGAAAAGCGTTGCGCCTTGCTTGTGGCAAACGGATTTCCTTCTAATTATACAGATATTGTATATCGCTGTGAGCTTTGCTGTGACTATGGCTTTGTTGACGGTAAAATGTGCAAATGCTACAGGTCTGCTCTTATAGAAAAGCAAATTGAAAGCTCCGGAATCGGTAATTTAATAAAAACACAGAGCTTTGACACATTTAACCTTGATTTTTATGAAAACAAGGATGAAATGAAGGAGCTTGTAAATTACTTAAAGAACCATTACATACCAAGCTTTGAGGGCGGCGTGCCTAATCTTCTTTTTGCCGGTGGCACGGGTCTTGGAAAAACGCACCTTACCACCTCTGTGGCAAGGGCGCTTATCGAAAAGGGCTACAATGTGGTTTATGAAACTGCGCAAAACATCTTCTCCGATTTTGATAAGGACCGCTTCAGAGATCGCTTTGATGAAAACGCAGAAATTTTGGGCGACAAGTATTTAGAGGCTGACCTGCTCATTATCGACGACCTTGGTGTTGAGATGGTTTCCGGCTTTACAAAGGCTTGCCTTTACAATATTATTAATACAAGAACAAACAAAAATCTTCCTATCATTGCAAGCACAAACCTAACAGGTGCAGAGATAGAAAGGCTTTACGACCAAAGAATAAAAAGCCGTCTTTTCGGAGATTTTTCAATCAAAAGATTTGTGGGGCAGGATGCCAGAACCACAGCAAAAAAGGGTCGTAAATAAATTTCATTATTTTTTCAAAAAGCTATTGACAAGGCTTATTTAGTGTGCTATAATGTCAAGGCTAATCCAAAGACAGCAGGTTACAGTAATTGCGTATGCTCCCTGCCGAGGAAAGACTTAATAACCTTAATAATTAAATCTTTTTTCGGTATGGATATTTTGCGTCTTTACTCGGGAAAAGATTTTTTCTTTTGCTGTCGGAAATAACTAAGGAGGTTGTTTTATGCCAAGCAATTCAGTTCTTGAACAGAAGAAGGCCGTTGTTGCCGAGCTCGTTGAAAAGATGAAGAGAGCTCAGTCCGGTGTTCTTGTTCAATACCAGGGTATCACTGTTGAAAATGATACAAAGATGCGTGCTGCTTTCAGAAAAGCAGGTGTTGACTACATGGATGTAAAGAACACACTCATTGGTCGTGCTTGTGACGAAGTAGGTTACGACGCTATGAAGGAAAATCTTAACGGTATGAGCGCTATCGCTTTCGGTTATGATGATCCAATTGCTCCAGCGAAAATCGCTAAGGAATATGCTGATAAGGTTAGCACCTTTGAAATTAAAGCAGGTTTCCTTGACAACGCAGTTGTAGATGCAGACGCTATTAAGGCTCTTGCTGAAATCCCATCAAGAGAGGTTCTCCTCGCAAGATTCTTGGGAAGCATCCAAGGTCCTATATCCGGCTTTGCTCGTGCTATTCAGGCTGTTATTGACAGCAAGGGTGGCGAGGCTGCTGCTGAATAAGGCTTCATACATTGCCTAATAAATGTATAAAAATTAAGAAAATTTATTAATTCAAATTTACGGAGGATTATTTATCATGGCTAACGAAAAGATTACAAATATCGTTGAAGAAATCAAAACTCTTACTATTCTCGAGCTTGCTGACCTTGTAAAGGCAGTTGAGGAAGAATTCGGTGTATCCGCTGCTCCTGTTGCAGTTGCTGGTGGCGCTGTTGCAGCTGCTGCTCCTGTTGAGGAGAAGACAGAATTTGACGTTGTTCTTGTTGAGGCTGGCGCTTCCAAGCTTAACGTTATCAAGGTTGTTCGTGAGATCACCGGTCTTGGCCTTAAGGAAGCTAAGGAGCTTGTTGAAAGCGCTCCAAAGGCTATTAAGGAAGCAGTTTCCAAGGAAACAGCTGAAGACATTGCTAAGCAGCTCACAGAGGCTGGCGCAAAGGCTGAGGTTAAATAATTATAAAACAATTTCCTACTTAAAAGGGCTACCCAAACGGGTAGCCTTTTTTATTTGCTGTAACAAAAAAAGAGTAGCCGTGGCTACTCTTTTTATTTTATTAGTCTTCCTTGGTTGGAAGGACAGCATCCTGCACTACCGGAGCAGTTGCAAGTGTAACTGCGCTTGCTGTGTCGCCAACACCCTCGTGACCCATGTAGTAAACATCCTCACCTACGGTGTAATATGCACAGCAGTAAACCTCAATATTTGCGTTTGCATCTGTAAGACCTGCAATTACAAGCTCCATAATATCATATGAACGCTCTGTGAAATCAACATACGCAACCTTGTCGCTTACAGGTGTATTTTTGCTTGTAAACAGCTTGCCGCCCATTGTGCCCATCTGCTCATGTCTTACTGCAGCAACAAGACCATAGGTCAAGTCGTTACCGGCATTTACATATTCACTAAATGCTTCTCTGTTTATAGCAAAGCTTTGTGCAAGAGAGCCTGTTTCTGATGTTGTATAACCGTTGATTACAAAAATCGGCAATACGCTTTCTCCCTCCGGA
The DNA here is from genome assembly GCA_017503285.1 of Clostridia bacterium. GTDB lineage: Bacteria > Bacillota > Clostridia > Oscillospirales > CAG-272 > RGIG2000. The sequence goes on from JAFVTH010000025.1 coordinate 25,495, forward strand.
AGAACAGATGTACATCCGTCGCCTGCGCACTTAAACGTTTTAAGTCCGGGAAGGGTAAATCCATCATTGTATACAATAGCTATTACTGTATGGCTATGCTCTGTGCCCTCGCCCTCTGTTCTAACTCTATTACAGAATTTACAGGTGTAATTTACAACTGCGCCGATTGGGCAATATAAATCGTCAACAGCACCCTCGTCATCTGTGTGAACAGGTGTAGCAATTGTTAAAACGGTGCTATCACTTGCAAGTGTAACCTTACAATCTGCGCCACATGCACCGTAATATTTATAGTCATGCTCTGTAATATTAATTACATTTGTTTTGTTAATGGTTGTAGTTGTTGTAAAAGGATTTTCATAGCAGTAAAGGTCAACTGTTTTGTTAAATATATCTGCGCCGGTTACATCAATTGATGAATCCAAAATAACAACAGTGTTAAGCGTTGATACATCGGAAAGTGCACCACCCTTTATTGTTACACAATCTCCTGTAATAATAAGCGTATCAAAGCTGTTACCTCTTAGGGACCAGTTGGAAATACCTCTTGTTGTATTTTCGGCAAGCGCATCGCTTGAAAAATTAAGTATCATTGTACCAACAATGTTGCACTTTCTAAATTGCTGACCGTCGCCGGAGCATTCCATTGTTTTTATTTCCCTTGGCCAAATAATCCTTGTTGGGTCAGCGGCACCGCCGCCAATGTTAGATGAAGCGAAAGCGTTTTGTGGCAGGGTTTGTAGTTTATATAGATTAACAAGCCTTTCGCCATCTGGTGTATACCAAACGGTTTTTGTGTTTCCTGCATCGTTTTTACCGGCAAACATAAAGGCATTGTAACCAATTGTTGTAACACTAGAAAGGTCAATATATATTTTTACAAGACCACTCGCCCCGTTAAATGCAGAATAGCCAACATTTGTAAGATTAGGTGTGTTTGCAAACTTAATCTCTGTTATAGCTGAACAAACATAAAACGCCTCATAGCCAATGGTTGCAAGATTGGTTGAGTTAGAAACATCTACGCTTGTAATACCCTTACAGCTCTTAAAGGCTTTGTTATCGATAGTAACAAGGTCCTTACATTTAGACAAGTCAACCTTGCCTGTAAGCGCACAGCTTTCAAACGCGCTACCACCTATTGTAACAAGCTTGGAAAGGTTTGAAAAATCAAAGATAGCAAGGCTGGTGCAGCCACCAAAGCTATTTCCCGTGGTTTCAAGCAAGCAGCCCTCCGGAACAACAACCTCTTCAAGAGCAGTTGAGCCGGAAAATGCCCAGTTTGCAATTGTTTCTACGTTCTTAGGAAGGGTAACTTTTTTGCAGACAGGCATCTTTCTAAAGCTTTGAGCTTCTATAGCAGTAATTGTATCGGGCAAAACAATTTCAACACAATTTGTTTCATAAGCAGTGCCATTTTCTCTGCCAAAAATATAGTTTTGGGTTGACTTAGTTATACCACTTGGAAGCTCCGCATAGTAAATGCTACCGTATGTATACTGTGTTTCTTGATTTTCATTGATAAACGAGTAGTCAAGTCCCGGATTCTTTGTGTCGCTTGCAGTGTTAATGTAAACCTGGTCTCCATTAATATTAAAACGGAAAATGTAGTAGGAAGGAAATGCAGTTTTGTTTCCCTCTGAATCCTTAAGAATAACAATGGAGTCCTTGTCTGTGATTCTTTCAGCCACAGTACCTGTGTACCACGATGGGTCACCAAGATTGTTAACAAGCTCTATTTCCTCGCCCTCATAGGTAATTGTTACTGCGCTAACTGAAATTGCAAAAACGCACACAAGAAGGGTAAGCATAAGAGCCAATATTAATAGCTTCCTTTTCATAAAATCTCCTAAATGTTTATTTTTTATCTATTATATTCTAACATGTATGTGGAAAACTGTCAAGTTAAACAAAAAAAAAAAAAACGATTTATTTTTTTGTGTATATTGCACAAGCTTTTGAAGATTTTTGTTGATTTGTCATTCATCTTTGAAGTTTAAGCCATTTTTCTTCCAAAATAGCAAAAAAGCCGACACAGGGTCGGCTTTTTTTAGATATCTTAGAAATCTCTCTATCGTTTTTATTAGTTTTCCTTTTTTGTGCCCTTTAGGCGCTTTTGCTGATTTTTCTTTACAGTTTCGTATATTGCATCTAAAAGCTCCTCTGTGCTTTCCACAATATAGTCTGCCCCTGCGCGGCTTAAAACGTCCTCACTGCGGTATCCCCATGACACGCCTATAGAGGTCAAGCCTGCATTTTGCGCAGTCATCATATCAACATCAGAGTCGCCCACCATAATACAATTTTGCGGCTTTACGCCAAGAAGCTTGCACACAAGAAGCGCGCCCTGCGGGTCCGGCTTGGTTGGCAGACTTGTCTGCCCCATTGTAACCTTGAAAAATCCCTTACCGAAGAGCTTTTCGCATATGTGCTTAACAAACGCATCCTGCTTGTTGGAAAGTACGCCGATTCTAATGCCCTTTTCCTTCAGCCCCTCCAGCGCCTCCTTCATACCGTCGTAGGCGTAGGTGTTTTCGCAGTAGCACTGTGCATACTCCTGCTCGTATATTTCCATAGCGCTGTCAAGTATTAGCTCCGAGTCCTGCACAACCTTAGGCAGAGAGCTTCTTACAAAATTACGGGCGCCACGGTTTATAAAGCTAATCAGCTCCGGCTTTGAACGTGTTTTGTAGCCAAGCCTTTTTAGCATATTATTCATTGCTGTTTTTAGGTCATCCATAGTGTCGGCAAGAGTGCCGTCTAGGTCAAAAATTACTGCGCTTACCACCATAATACCTCTTTTCTTTTCATTCTTATACTATTCTAACACAAAACGTAAAAAAATGAAAGTACTTTTTCCTTTATTTGTTTTTGAGGTCGAAATATTGAAATTTTTATTATTATATGTTAAAATATAAGATGGTGTATTTTTGGTATACCAAAAATAACTGCTTTTTCACTAAGGAGACGATATGAAAATATATAAATCAATTAAGGAGCTGGTTGGCAAAACGCCTCTTTTGGAGCTTTGTGCCATTGAAAGGCAGCTTGGGCTTAAGTCAAGGCTTTTTGCAAAGGTGGAGCTTTTTAACCCTGCCGGCTCTATAAAAGACCGTGCTGCGCTTTCTATGCTTGAGGAAGCTATAAAAAGCGGCAGGCTAACCCCAGGCGGCACTATAATTGAGCCTACCTCGGGCAATACCGGCATTGGTCTTAGCATGCTTGGTGCTGTCCTTGGATATAAGGTTATTATCGTTATGCCAAAGGGTCTTTCCAGAGAAAGGATAAAGACCATTGAGGCATATGGCGCTAAGGTTGTTTTAACACCTGCAGATAAGGGCATTGGCGGTGCTATTAAGGCAGCCGGCGAGCTTTGTGAAAAAACAGAAAACAGCTTTATGCCTATGCAGTTTGACAACGAGGATAATGCCCTTGCGCATTTTAACACCACAGGTCCGGAAATTTATGGGGACCTTGACGGTCAGGTTGACTGCCTTGTTGCTACATTTGGCACAGGCGGTACAATTTCCGGAATTGGCAAATACCTAAAGGCGCAAAGCAAGGAAATAAAGATTGTTGGCGTTGAACCGCTGTCCTCTCCCTTTATGACAGAGGGCAAGGCGGGCGCGCATAAAATACAGGGCATTGGCGCAGGCTTTAAGCCCTCTATACTTGACACCTCGGTAATTGACGAGATTGTTACCGTATCAGACGAGGACGCATATGAGTACGGCACTATGCTTGCAAGGGCTGAGGGCATACTCTGCGGTATTTCCTCGGGCGCTGCCCTTGCGGCAGGGATTGAAATTGCCAAAAAAGAGGAAAACAAAAATATAGTTGTGGTTTTACCCGATAGCGGGTCAAGATATTTGTCCGTTGAGGGCTACTTAGAGGACTAGGTCAAAGGAGGAAAAATGAAGCTTTATAGAATTGGTATTGATATTGGCTCTACCACCGTTAAGGTGGCGGTTATTGATGAAAATAACGAGATTTTGTACGGCGAATACGCAAGACACCTTGCCCATACACAGTCCAAGCTTTGCGAGCTTCTTAAGGAAGCAAGAGAAAGGCTTGGAGAGTTTAGAGTTAAGGCAAAGATAACAGGCTCCGGCTCTATCAACCTTGGCAAGGCACTTAACATAGAATTTATACAAGAGGTGGCGGCTGTTGCCTCCTCCCTTAAATATTTAGCTCCGCAAACCGATGTTGCCATTGAGCTTGGTGGCGAGGATGCCAAGATTATTTACTTTGACGGCAACAATGTTGAGGAGAGAATGAACGGTATTTGTGCCGGAGGCACCGGCTCATTTATCGACCAAATGGCAGCTATTTTGCAGACAGATGCCACAGGTCTTAACCGTGAGGCTGAAAAATACAAGCAGATTTACCCTATTGCGGCACGCTGTGGCGTATTTGCAAAAACAGATATACAGCCACTTATTAACGAGGGTGCAACCAGGGCTGACCTTTCTGCGTCTATTTTCCAATCCGTTGTTAACCAAACCGTTTCCGGTCTTGCCTGTGGCAAGCCTATACGTGGCTGTGTTGCCTTTCTTGGCGGTCCGCTTCACTTCCTGCCGGAGCTTAAAAAGGCATTTATAAGAACCCTTAAGCTGACGCCGGAAAATATTGTTGACCCGGATAATTCCCACCTCTTTGCTGCTTATGGCGCGGCTATTGAGTGTGACTCCAAGACTGAGGAAACAACCATTGATGAGCTTATTGAGCGTCTTGAAACGGGCGTTGAAATGGCATTTGAGCTAAAGCGCCTTGACCCGCTTTTTGACAGCGCCGAGGACTACGATTCGTTCCTTGAGCGCCACAAAAGGGCTACAATTAAAAAGGGCGACCTTAGACAGTACCGCGGCAACTGCTTCCTTGGCATTGACGCAGGCTCTACAACAACAAAGCTTGCTCTTATCGGCGATGAGGGTCAGCTGCTCTATTCCTTCTACTCAAACAACCAAGGCTCTCCTATTAAAACCGCAATCCGCGCAATGGAGGAGCTTGGAGGGCTTTTGCCTGAGGGTGTTAATATTACATATTCCTGCTCGACGGGCTATGGCGAAAAGCTGCTAAAATCTGCCTTTAGCCTTGACTGTGGCGAGGTTGAAACTATTGCGCACTGCACTGCTGCCGCCTTCTTTGACCCGCAGGTTGACTGTGTTCTTGATATCGGCGGACAGGATATGAAGTGCGTTAAGCTGAAAAACGGCTCTGTTGACACTATTCTTCTAAACGAGGCTTGCTCCTCGGGCTGTGGCTCATTTATTGAATCCTTTGCAAACTCTCTTGGCTACACAGCCGAGGAATTTGCAAAAAAGGCTATTTTTGCAAAAAATCCTATTGATTTGGGTACACGCTGTACCGTATTTATGAACTCCAATGTAAAGCAGGCGCAAAAGGAAGGCGCTACCGTTTCGGATATTTCTGCCGGTCTTGCCTACTCCGTTATCAAAAACGCCCTTTACAAGGTTATTAAGCTAAAGACCGTTTCCGACCTTGGGGCACATGTTGTTGTTCAAGGCGGAACCTTCTATAATCACGCGGTGCTTCGCGCACTTGAAAAAATTTCCGGCGCGCAGGTTACCTGCCCTGATATTTCCGGTATTATGGGCGCATTCGGCGCTGCTCTTATTGCTAAAAACAGCTGGCAGGGCAAAACGACCTCAACCCTCTCCATTGATGAGATTTTAAGTCTTACATATACTACGGAAACTATCCGCTGCAAGGGCTGCTCCAATAGCTGTATTCTTACTGTAAACCGTTTCCCCGGCGGAAGACGACACATTACAGGAAACAGATGCGAAAAGGGCTCCGGCGAGGAAAACGGCAAGGAAAAGGGTCCAAACCTGCCGGAATACAAGCTAAAGAGAATGTTTGACTACGAGCCTTTGCCTAAGGATGTGGCAAGACGTGGGGTTATCGGCATACCTCGTGTGCTTAATATCTACGAAAACTATCCGTTCTGGGCAACCTTCTTTAAGGAGCTTGGCTTTAGCGTTATGCTATCGCCCAAGTCCACAAGAAAGCTTTACGAGCTTGGTATGGACACTATCCCGTCCGAGTCCGAGTGCTATCCTGCAAAGCTAGCCCACGGACACATAAAATGGCTTATTGAAAACGGTGCGCCTACTATTTTCTATCCTTGCGTCTTCTACGAGCATCAGGAAAAGGAAAGCGCGCAAAACCACTATAACTGCCCTATTGTTGTTTCCTACTCGGAAAATATTAAAAACAACGTTGAGGAAATTGTTGAGGGCGAGGTTACATATCTTCGTCCGTTTATTGCCTTTACAAACGAAAAAATCGCAACAGAAAGGCTTGTTAGCTACTTCTGCCACGAAAGAGATTTATTTGGTCTTTCCGAAAAAGAGGTTAAAAATGCTGCTCGCGCTGCTTGGGCCGAACAGCAGACGGCTAAGGAGGACGTAAGAAAAGAGGGACAAAAAACCCTTGATTGGATTAACAAAACAGGCAGCCGCGGCATTGTGCTGGCAGGCAGACCATATCATCTTGACCCGGAAATCAACCACGGTATTCCGGAGCTTATTTCCTCTTATGGCTTTGCCGTGCTTACCGAGGACTCTCTACCCTTTATTTTCGACGAGATTAAGGGTCTTAGAGTAAACGACCAGTGGGTTTACCACTCTCGTCTTTATAACGCTGCCGCCTTTGTGCGAAAGCATGAAAACCTTGAGCTTATACAGCTAAACTCCTTTGGCTGTGGCATTGACGCAGTTACAACCGACCAGGTTTGCGAGATTCTTGAGGGCTCAGGCAAGCTTTACACCGTTTTGAAGATTGACGAGGTTAATAACCTTGGCGCTATAAGAATCCGTATCCGCAGCCTTATTTCCGCAATGAATATGCGTAAGGAAAAGGGCATTACAGCAGACGTTAAGCCTGTTGACTACCAGCGCACGGAGTTTACCAAAAAAATGTACGAGGACAGGTATACAATCCTTGCGCCTCAAATGTCCCCTATCCACTTTGATATTTTAGGTCCACTCTTTGATAAGTATGGCTTTAATGTTGAGGTGCTTGATAACGACAACAGGGGTGCTATTGATACCGGTCTTAAATATGTAAACAACGATGCCTGCTTCCCATCAATTACTGTTGTCGGACAGATTATGGACGCTGTGCTTTCCGGCAAGTACGACACACATAAGCTTGCTGTTATTATGACCCAGACAGGTGGCTGCTGCCGTGCAAGCAACTATGTTGGCTTTATCCGCCACGCCCTTGATAAGGTGGGCATGTCTTATATTCCCGTTATTTCTCTTAATGCTGTGGGCATTGAGAAAAACGAGGGCTTTAAGATTTCCTTGGGTCTTATTATTTCTGCCCTGCGCGGTGTGATAATCGGCGACCTGCTTATGCGCTGTCTTTATGCAACACGTCCTTACGAGGCTGTGCCCGACTCCGCAAACCTACTACACAAAAAATGGCGCGATATTGCCATTGATTTCTTGACCAACAAGAAAACAAAATGGTCATATAAAAAGGTATGCCGTGGCATTGTTAAGGACTTTGACGAGCTGCCGCTTATAGAGGGGCTTAAAAAGCCACGCGTTGGTGTCGTTGGTGAGATTTTGGTAAAATATATGCCTCTTGCAAACAACAACCTTGTTGACCTGCTTGAAAGAGAGGGTGCAGAGGCTGTTGTGCCCGACCTTATTGACTTTCTTAACTACTGTGTTTACAACTCTGACTACAAGCACCGCTTCCTTGGCTTTAAGTGGACCTCTGCTCTTATTGCAAGGCTTGGTGTCGGCGCTATTGAAATGGTGCGTGGGCCTGCAAAGCGCGCGCTTAAGAAATCAAAGCGCTTTGATGCGCCTGTTCACATTACCGAGGTGGCTAAGATGGCTAAGCCGTTTTTGTCAATCGGTAACCAATATGGAGAGGGCTGGTTCTTAACCGGCGAGATGGTGGAGCTTATCCACTCCGGCGCTCCAAACATTGTTTGTATACAGCCGTTTGCTTGCTTGCCTAACCATGTTGTTGGTAAGGGCGTTATCAAGCTTTTGCGCAAGCACTTCCCAGAGTCTAATGTTGTGGCTGTCGACTACGACCCGGGTGCATCCGAGGTTAACCAGCTTAACAGAATAAAGCTTATGCTTACTGTGGCTAAGAAGAACCTGGAAAGAAAGGAAAATGAGGAAAAGGCAGAGGATACTCTACCTGTTTAATTAAAGGAGATTTTATGAATAAGGGCTTAAGAATTACACTAAAGGTGCTACTTACCATTCTTTTAGTAGTTATCTTTCTTTTGGCTGGTGTAAAGGTGGGCGAGCGTCTATTCTTTACAGGCTTTTTCACAAACGCATCCACAGAGTTTAAGATTCCCGGTCTTAGCGAGGGCTACATTCCACAGGGCTTTGAAAAAATTACCCTAAAGGATGAAAATGGCGAGGATAAGGTGCATTTCCTTGCTTGCGGTTATATGACCGACAAGACTTCAAGCTCCCGTGTTTACCTGCTTGACGAGTATGGTAATGTTGTTAATATGACTAACCTACAAAACGAAAAGGGCGAGGCATTTACAGGACACGCAGGCGGTCTTACATATCAGTATACAGACAAGGGCAACTACCTATATATTTCCGGCTCTAAGTGCCTTTACGTTTTCAATCTTGATGATGTTATAGGCGGCAAGAGTGAGGCAAGGCGCATTGGTAAATTTGAGGTTAGCACCCTTAAGGATGGGGCAAATGCCGACGAGGTTAGCCCGGCATACTGCAAGGTGTTTGACGGCTATTTATATGCCGGCTCCTTTGAGGATGCGGCAAACAATTACGCAACTACTGCAAATCAGCACTTTACAAAGGACGAACAAACAAACCTTTCCGTTATTCTAAAATACAAGCTTGACCCGGAGGCTGAATATGGTATTAGTCTAAAGCCGGAGGCTGTATATTCTACACCTTCTACCGTTCAAGGTATGTATATTGATAATGGCAAGCTTATGCTTTCCTGCTCTTGGGGTCTTTCAATTTCCAAGATTCATATTTATGACCTAAATAAGATTGAGTCAAGCGAGCTTTGCAAGACTGACACAGCTCTTTGGGACGGCGAATATCCTGTTTATTTTGTAGGTGGCGACAACTATATTACAACAATTGACGCGCCCCCTATGGCAGAGGAAATTGTATACCACAACGGCAAAATTATGATAATGAACGAGTCTGCCTGCAACAAGTACATCTTTGGTAAATTTACAAGCGGTAACTACCTGTACGGCTACTACTACGACACAACAAAATAAAATAAAAAGGAACAGACAAAATGTCTGTTCCTTTTTTGTAAGTCGGGCCTTGCGTCATTAAAGCGGGCAGATATGGAATCTGCCCCTACGGGTGTGGCAAATGTCATAATTCTCGGCAGGAGCAAGCACCTGCCCTACGGATATAGTGGGTTATTTCAACATTTCTGCGGGCAGTCGAGGACGCCTGCCCCTACGAGTGGAAGAGCGAGCTTTGCGGTATTTCGGGCAGATATGGAATCTGCCCCTACGGTTACAAGCCTCTCTTATGAAATAAATATAGATAACAATCTCTTTTCAAAGCCCCCCTTGTGAAAGGGGGGAGAGCCACGATAGTGGAGGGGGGATTGTTTCATTTGTGTGAGGCGTTTTACATTTTGAAATAAAAAAAAGGAGCGAATTTCGCTCCTTTTTGTTTTGAGTTAGAATAGCAAATCTTGGATGTTTGCTGTTGATGTACCCTTTGTTACGGTTTGAACACCCTTGCCGTCGCCATAATCAAAGTCTACTGTTGTTGTTTTGATATTTTCGG
>JAFVTH010000026.1 GCA_017503285.1 Clostridia bacterium
TAAATTACTTGTTTCGAGTAGTATTCTTCAACTTAAAAGAATTTTCTTAAGAGTTCCGTTTCTTTCAGTACATCAGTTCTCTTTTCAAAAAACTTTTTGTTCATTGTTCAATTTTCAAGGATCTTTCTCGCTTCCTAAAGGGTCTTTCCCCTAGTCAGCCTTGCTATTATATCACTTTGAAATACAGTTGTCAAGAGCTTTTTTGAACTTTTTTCAAAATTTTTCAATATTTTCTTGATTTAATTACATAGCTTGTACATTCTATCATTTTTTTGTTGATTTGTCAATAGTTTTTCAATAAAAAATATCGACCCTGTTTTTACAAGGGTCGACTTTTTTCTACATTATTTATATAGGTTAAATAAGCACGCCGTCGAGGCAAATGAAATTAACACTAGCAAGGGACTCCATAGCTATAGACAAATAGTACTCTTTCTCGTTGAAAGCTAGCTTTACTGTCCTTGTAGGATATAAATTAGTATTGATTTTTGCCGGTATGAAGCTATCAATTGTATTATCAAGCTTAAAAATTGCTTCCTTTTTTGTCCACAATGATAGCAGATCCAAAAAGCTTTCTGCGTTTTCTCCATCACAAATAACGTGATTTCTTGAAGGATTCAAGGCGCTATGCTCTTTTATCTCCTCAATATCAACACCGATATCATGATGGCTAACTGCCACGGCAACCATTTCATTTGTATGAGATATGGAGAAAAAGCAGCTTGGCATGCTTGGCTTGCCTCTTTTATCCTTTTTAACCTTAGAAAGCGCTTGCTTTTTGCCTAGATATTCAGTTAAAGCATAATCTAAAAGGCCATATGCACATCTTTTTTGCTCAATTGACGAATTGTTTTTAAGCTTTTTAATTTCTTCAAGTGCTATTTTAGGTAGCTTTTTAAAATTCTTGAATCTTTCAACGCTACAAGCATAAACATCTACATGGCTAAGACCTGACGCAATTTCCTTTCTTAGATCATCTAGCTGTGAACTTTTATGCTCTCCGAAAACACATTCATTTGCAAAATGCTCGCAATTATTGTGTAAAAAGTGATAGCCCTTCTCTCCTATTCGGGAAAGGGCATTTTCTATAATTTGCTGGTTTGAAAATTTTTTCTTAAGCTCTTTTTTGTCAAAATCAGCAGCCTCGGCAAAGCGACCCTTCAAAAAATCCTCAATATCAGTTTCGTATACGCAAACAGATGTTGGATCAACCCTTGGGTTAACAACGCTATCCCCAAATTGCACAACTGTATTTTCGCTAACACAAATAGCGTAGTGATAAAAGCTGCCGGATTTTACACGAACCATATCACCGGGCTTTATTTCCCTAAAGGACCACTTCATTTACTTTGACCTTCGATATAGTCAATAACGCCGCCTACGGTTTCAAAATCGTTCATACCTACGCTTTCAAAGCGAACAGAAAAGTTTTCCTCAATTGCGATAATCATATATAACATACCAATAGAGTTAAGTCCAAGCTCCTCAACGAGCTTTGTGCTCTCTGTCATGGTATCAAGTCCGTCCTCGCCATTTACCATGGCAAAAACCTCTTTAAGCTTTTCAAAAATCACTTCTCTTGACATAATCATTTCCTTTTCAGGTTGAATTATTTTTTAAGATTGTTCTCGTAATATGCTTCAAGCTCCTGCTCCTTATCGTGCAGGTACTCACTAACCTTGTTAACATCCTTAAGAGTTGGTATACCACCGCATACGTCCTCGAGAAAAATCGGTTCTCCAACGATCATTTTTTCGCGCTGGTACCACTTTGTCTTTTTAACAATGTAAACAGGGATAACCGGCACCTTGTTCATAATAGCAAACAAGGCAGCGCCACCCTTAAACTTTTGCACCTCTGCCTTTTCATCTTGATTAATTTTTCCCTCTGGGAAAAGGACAAGAAGCTTATCAGAGGTTAAAACGTCTGATACATTGTGATATGTGTCAATAGTAACATTTTCTCTGTCTACAGGAATGCAGTTAACATTTTTGAAGAAAAATGCGCTAAGCGGCTTTTCAAAAACCTCTTTCATAGCAAGAATCCAACGTCTTCTAAATGGAAAGGCAAACTGTATTCTTACGCAGTCCATAGCTCCAATATGGTTAGAAATAATAAGAGCGCCCTTGAACCTTTTCTTTTCTCCAAGTCTAATGATTTTAGGCCTCATTATAAGCCACATAGGAATAAAGCCGGTTATCTTGACAAAATCATAGATAAAGTACTTAAAGGAAAAAAGCTTATACTTTTTTACCTTTTTTCTTGGCTTTTTCTTCTTTTCTTCGTTCTGTTTCATCTCTTAACTCAATAATTTTATTTCTCATATATTCGGTGAGAGTTTTGATATTCTCGCCTATTTCAGCATCCTTATCAATAATATCCTCGGGGTATATCTTCTTGCCTATCATAACGCGGGCATTACCCTTGCCAAAGTAGTTACCATCTGTATAGACAGGAACCACAGGTGCGCCGGACAAAATTGCAATATATGCTGCGCTCGGCTTGAATTCCAGAGGAGTAGGCTCCCCTTCCACAGGAAGCCTTGACTCAGGATATATTTCAATAATTCCACCCTTTTTGAGGATATCAACAGACTCCTCGATAAAGGCGAAGTTTTTGCCCTCACGGCTGATTTTAATGCCGTCAAGCGCGGTCAAAAACCACTTAAGGGGCTGTGACTTAAACAAAATGTCAGCCATTAAGCATCTAATATGAGAACCGATAAAGGTTTGCTGAATCATTGCAAAATCATAAAGTGTATTATGATTTGCTACAATGATTGCAGGTCCCTCTAAGGTTCTGTTTTGAGAAGCCTCGTCCTCGTAATAATACTTTGGTCTGAAGAAAACCATTTCAAGAGGATAAGCAGTATACTTGAAAAAGCCACAGAAAAATCTACTCATTATACTATATCAACCTTGTTCATATCCAACTGCATAATTGTAAGTCCTACTACATTCAATGGGAGTAATGGCAAAAGTATGCTGAATATGATTGGAATAATTTTATTATTTACCTTAACGCCCTTAGCCTCTGCTTCTCTTTCAATAACCTTATAGAATCTAAGGATTGTGTAAATTGAGAAGAAAGGAATAAGTGCGGAAAGAAGGTATGTAAGAATTGCGCTACCGCCGATTAGCGCTTCCTTTTTGCAATCCTTGAAGGATTTAAGCTGGAAGCCATTCCAAATGAAGCCGAAAACACCTGCAGAAAGAACCCAGAAGGCTGCGTTTCTGAATGGGATTTCCTTTTCCTTTGCCAAGGCAGGCTTTTCTTCATTAAGAATCGGTGTAATATCAAGGCTTGGATTATGCTTCTTAAGCTCAACCGCGACAACATCTGCAGAAAAGTCCTTAGGCATCTTAAAGCAAGCTATAAAGCCAAGAACGCACATAATGCAAACAATGATTGGAACTAAAAGCGCGCCAAGGCTAAACACCTCGCCGTTCTTAAGAGTACCTTCAAGTATAAGCTCCGCATCCGTATCAATGCCAATCCAGTCACCAACATTAACAGGCATCTCAAGTTTGATAGAAGCAAGCACCGCGTGTGCTGCATTATCACAATAGCCATCTACATGGGCAAACGCACCTGTTTTGCCATTGAAGTAGAACATTTTAATATTCTCATAAACAAGACTTGATGCAATAGCACCGATAATAGATGTGGTAACAGCCTGTGCAGCAAAATACATTGCCGAATGGTTTTGTCTTGTAAGTTTTTCCTCCACGCTTGAAACCTGAGCAGGAACAAGAAGAGGCATCATAAAGAACGCACCTATGCCCCAGCTGCCGACAAGACCGCCAACAATTGAAATTGTCAATTGAAGAGGCTTGTTGCCGCCTGTTACAAAGAGGCTGGCAAGGTCGAAGGACAAAATTGCGATTGCAAAGGCAATAAGGCAGGTTTGATAGGTAAATCTAACGCCTTTTTTCCTCTTAACCTTTTCGAAAAGATACAGCATAACGGGAACTGGCGCAAAAGCAAATGTTTCTACTATAGCCATTTCATTTGGGTTAAAGCCCATACCACCTACTATAAGTGAGTTCATAGAGGTAAGGAACATTTGTAGTCCAAAGAAGGCTGTACAATTTACAATAAGCCAGGAAAGGAAAACCTTGTTGCCAAATGTAACCTTAAGGCTTTGTACAAGTGTTGGCTGCTCTTCAATAAAGCCTTCCTTTTCTGGATAGCCATACTTTTCGCCCTCTTTAATCATAAAGAGAGGAATAAGCATTGTACACATAAGGATAGATCCAACGATTGCAAGTGTATCAATGTGCATATTTGCACCACCAAGAATAACAGGAACAAGTGCATAAACCAATGCATAAACGATTGTATCAAATACAGCCTTGTAGCTGGAAACTCTAAGTCTTTGACCCTCGCTATCGCAAACCTGTGAAAGGCTACCGTAGAAGGCGATAAGACACATTGTATATGTGCTAAAGAAAATTAATGCACAAGCAGTAATCCAAATTGTATTTGTAAGCTGTGCGTTAAATGCTTGGTCAGCATTGGAAATGTCGAATATCTTTGAACCAATCGGAATCCAACAGCCGATGTAGCTTAGCACCATTGGAATAAAGCAAATTAAAATTGGCGGACGGCGTCTGCCCCATTTTGTGTTAAGTGAATCCGTAACCTTGGCAAACGGAATATCAATAAGACCATCAAATGCCTTAGAAACGAACCACAAAATTGGGAAAATCCAAGGGATAATGTGGATAAAACCACCTGCTATTGCCATAAGCTCCTTATTGTCAGCAGTTGAAGCAAATAGCATTGTCGGGTTAATCGCATCTGTAAAGTATGCACCCATTAAAATCATCATAAGATTTGGACCTAAGCCGGACATCGCATATACGACTTCTTTCCACTTCTTATCTAAGCTTCTTACCTTTGTCATAATACTCTCCTTGTCTTAATTACAATCTGTCCTGTAAATACAGGCAGAAATCATTAATTGTTGCAATAGATTGATCCTCAACTATTGGGAACGGTACGTTAAAGTCCTCTTTAATATTTTCAACAAGCTGGAAATATGAAAGAGATGTACCACCAAGCTCAAAGAAAAAGTTGTGTGTGTACTGGCTTTCGGAAAGCTCCTTTTCTAAAACCTCCTCAAACAGAGCCTTTACCTTTGCTCTTAGCTCCTCGTTAATGTTTTCTTCCCTTTCCTCGTCCTCAAATTCCTCCGGATAAATAAGCTTCATCTCTTCGCTTGCAATCCTTTGGCGGATTTTATTGCGATTCAGCTTAAACTCACTATCGGTCATAAGAGGCTCGAAGGTAAAGTTAACATCGTCAATTAAGGAAACATATCCATTTTTCTCAATTGTCTTGAAAACCTCAGCCTTAATGCCTGCGATCTTCTGCTTTGAAAAATATCTGTTGACGCTAATTAGCAAAGTAGATTTTATTTTTCCCTTCTTCTCTACTGCAAGCATACAAACATTTGTGTCAGGAATTGAAAACTTATCTTCAATCATGCTTGGAGAAATGTTTTCGCCCGAGGCACCAACAATCAAGTCATCACTTCTGCCAAGAATGTATACATGCCCCTTTTCGATTTTTGCACCGTCTTGAGTGCAGAACCAGTCATTTTCTGTGTATTTGGTAGTGCCATCCTTGGTGATAATTTCGGAAGCAATAGATTTTGACTGAATTTCCAAAATGCCCTCACTATTAACTCGACACTTGACAGAGCCAAAGGGCTTTCCAACAGAGCCACTATTTAGGTATTTTGTTGAATCGCTAAGCTCAACACAGGTAATACCAATTTCGGTCATACCATAGCCGTTTGCCATACGATAACCGATGCCGTTAAAGAAGCTAAGGGTTTTTGTGGTAACAGCGCCACCACCGGAAATAAGGAATTGAATGCTATTTCCAAAAAGGTTTTCTCTTATTTCCTTAAATGTCCTTTTTGCAAAGCAACGACCCAAGGCGGGTGAATTTTTTTGTAATGAGTTAGAAAGATTTAATCCCTTTCTAAATTTCTCAACAAGCTCCGGCCTTCTTTGAGCCATAAGCTTATTTGCGCTCTTTCTCATCCTTTCCCATAGCATAGGAACGGCGAAAATGTGTGTGACCTTGTGCTTTTTAACGGTGTTTATAATAGTTTCACCGGATAGGTTGTTTAGTAGTACAAAGGTCCTCGAAAAGAACGCAAACCACATAAAGCAAGCAACCAAGCCAAAAACGTGGTAAAATGGCAAGAATGTAAGCTGCTTTAGTCTACCCTCATAATGAGCGTGGATAAGCTTTGACCTTTCAACAATGCTTTGTGAGTTATAAATCTGCTCACAAATAGCCTTACCATTATAAACGCAAAGCTTAACATTGTTTGATGAGCCAGAGGACATAAGAATGATTTTATCAGCCCACTGCCCTAACGTACAGGCAGGTGTATCCTTATCAATATCCTTGTAGTTTATTGTATTTACTGAAAACTCCTTAGAGTCTGTAATTACAGCCCTTACCTCATTGTCCTTAAGTATGGATTCCAAAACATCTCCCTCAAGGCGCTTGTTCATAAGAAGAGGTACGTTGCCACATTTCAAAATAGCCCAAAAAACCTCAACCCACTCAACAGAGTTATCCATATACATACCGATAATTGAGCCATATGGTGCATCTATTTTTGATTTTAATGAATATGCAGTTTTTAACACATTTTCATTAACCTGTCCATATGTATATTCATATATTTTATTTCCATCTGTGGTTTCAAACATAATGTTGTCAGCCATGGAAAACATAATTTCATAAACAGATTTAAAGGTTTCTTCACTAACCTTTAACTTAGACATTTGCTGCTTGACAAAGGCTCGCATTGTCTTGCAGGTGCCTATACCGTGTATTTCCATTAATTAATTCCTCTTTTAATAAAGAATTTGCAAAAAAGCATATACATGTGTATTATATCATAATATATGCGCGTATTCAAGTAAAAAACGATATTTTTTGTTTTTTTGTTGAATTTTGTGTGACGGTTTTGTGGAAAAAGCTTACTTTTTTGTATTTTAGTGGTGTTTTTAATCGTTTTTTATGCAATAAATTTTACCATTAATATTTTTGAATTATTACACCATAATAATAGCAGAGCGTTCGTGATTTAGCTTTCATATTGTCTTGCGATATAGGCGATTTGAATGCAAGTCGCCTATGCTCGATAATATAGATATTAATGAATAGGAGTTTATTATGTCTAAGAACAATATCACTGTTCCAGAAGCTAAGGCTGCTCTTGATAAGTTCAAGATGCAGGCTGCTAGCGAAGTAGGCGTAACTCTCAACCAGAGTGGCTACAACGGTGACCTTACTGCTCGTCAGGCTGGTTCTATCGGTGGTCAAATGGTTAAGAAGATGATTGAATCTTACGAGAATTCTATTAAGAACCAGAGATAAGTCTTATAGAATTAACTGTTCTCTATCTTTCAAGTTGCTAAAAGCAGTTTGAGGTTAAGACCTGGGAACACAAAAAAAGCATTTCCGTTTCGGCGGAAATGCTTTTTTCATATTATTTCTTCTCGTACTCTGTGATTGCCTTAATCTTTTTCATATCAAATTTTGGCTTTCTTTCGTATGTATAAAGGCCATTAACCTCTTGCTCCACATCGTAAAGCTGTGTATAGCAGAAGCCGCAAACATATGGAGAATCAACAAGAATCTTTGTAAGATACTCGTATCTTTCCAAAAATTCCTCCTCTGTCTTTGGTCCTTCGCCATAGCCCCAGCCACCTGTGTTCTCGGTATCCCAGCGAATGCCACCATATTCACTAAGGTAAAGTGCCATATCCTTATAGTCCTTAGATTTTTGGTATCTTGCCACCCACTCGTGCTTTTTGTCGTAATTCTCGGCAAACTCCTCGTAGGTTGGCGCAAGGTATATCTTTTCAAATTCTTCCTTCTCTTGAAGATAGTCGTGAAGGTCGTAAATATCAGACACAACCTGATAATTTCCACTTGTGCCTACGCATGGACGAGTTGTATCAATTGCCTTTGTTGTGTAGTAAAGTGTACGAATAAAGTCATCATTTTGATGTCTGTAATCGTAGTCCCATGTTTCATTTAGTGGGCACCAGCCAATGATTGACGGATGGTTGAAGTCACGCACAAGCTCTCTTTGCCACTCCATAAGGAAAGGTGCTAAATGATCCATATTTGAGCAATCAATACCCCAGTTTCCTGTTTCGCCGAACACCAGATAGCCAAGCTTATCACAATGGTAAAGGAAGCGTGGCTCAAAAACCTTTTGGTGAAGCCTTGCGCCATTGAAGCCGGCATCAAATGAAAGGTAAATATCTCTTACAAGCTCCTCCTCATCCTTTGCGGTATAAATGCCATCCTTGTAAAAGCCCTGGTCAAGAACAGTGCGAAGGTATAGAGGCTTGCCGTTCAATAAATAATCCTTCTTACTAAACGCTGTGGAGCGAATACCGAAATAGCTCTTTACAACGTCATTACCATAAGTAAGCACCAAATCATAAAGTCTACCGTGGCCTGCTTCCCACAAATGAAGCTCGCTTAAGTTAAGTGTAACACGGCTAACGCCCTCTCCAAGGCTTGCCGCTGTCTTACCAACCAGCTTACCCTCGTATGTTGCTACTGCTGTAAATTCTGCACTACCAACAGCTTCAACCTCGATTTGAACGCACTGTTGCTCTATAGATGTATAGTATCTTACCGACTTAATGTAGCTTTTTTCAACATACTCAAGCCAAACTGTTTGCCAAATACCTGTTGTTCTTGTATAGTCACAGCCTTGTGATTGATATGTTTTTGACTGCTTACCCGATGCCTTACCTGCCGGGTGTTTGTCAATAGCACAAACAGTAATAATATTCTCTTTGCCCCTGTTTATATATGTGGTGATATCAATATCAAATCCGACATATCCACCGACATTGTGATATACCTGTATGCTGTTAACATAGATGTAGCTTTCATAGTCAACTGCTCCAAAATGTAGTATAACATTCTTGTCGTTATCCTCAATGTTTACCTTTTTTAAGTACCAAACACAATTAAGAAAATCGGTGTTGCCTATCCCTGAGAGCTTGCTTTCAGGACAGAAAGGTACAATGATTTTAGAGTTAAGAGACGTTCTCTTGTTAAAGCCTCTATCTCTACCGCTTATGCCAAAATCATATTCAAACTCCCACTCGCCATTTAGGTTAATCCAATTTTCTCTTTCAAATTGGGGATTTGGATGCTCGGGTCTTGGAATGTTCATATCTATTCTCCTAAAAAATTATATTTTCTTCATTAGCTTGGCTACATAGGTTGCCATAAGCTTTTTTGTGCCAACAGTATCAAAGGCAATTTCGTACATAAAGTCGTTACTCATTGGTATAACATTAAGCACGGTGCCCTCTCCAAAGGTAAAGTGTCTTACTCTATCTCCTATTTTATAAACAATGATATCCTTCTTCTCTACCTTCTTTGGTGCGCCAAAGCTTGGTGCTTGTGCTCTTGGTGCAGGATTAAAGCCACCATAAGAAACAGCCCTCTCTCTTTGCACATCAAGGTATTTATCGTCAATCTCACGGACAAAGCGAGATATTGGATTGCGCTGTGTCATATTGTACAGCATTCTTTCCTTGGCGTGAGTGATAATAAGAATCTTCTTTGCTCTTGTTATTGCAACATAAGCAAGCCTTCTTTCCTCCTCTATCTCATCAGGAAGTGCAATGGACTGCTGTCCCGGGAATATTCCCTCCTCCATACCGGGCAAAAACACAACCGGGAATTCAAGTCCCTTTGCGCTATGAATAGTCATAAGAGTAACCTTATCTGTGCTTTCGTCATAGTCGTCAACATCTGACATAAGCGCAACCTCCTCAAGGAAGCCTGACAAGGATGGCTCATCGGTATTTTCCTCATACTCTCTTACTGCAAGGTATAGCTGGTCAAGGTTTTCAAGCCTTTCAGCCTCTGCTTGTCCCTTGGAAATAAGGTCCGCCTCATATCCTGTGCGCTTTGCAACCTCGCGTACAAATTTTGTAAGAGGCATAAGCTCCATATCCTCTTTAAGTGAGTTTATGATTTTTGCAAAGGCAAGCATACCATTTGCAGCAATTTTAGGAATTGCGTTGTAGCTTGTTGCGTTTTCGACAATTTCCATTGCCGGAAGACCAAGCTCCTCTGCCATAAGCTCCATATTCTTAATAGAGGTATCTCCAATTTTTCTTGGCGGAACGTTAATAATTCTCTTTAAGTGGATTGTATCGCTTGTGTTATTAATTACGGACAAAAATGCAAGAATATCCTTGATTTCTTTTCTGTCGTAGAACTTTTTGGTTCCAAGCATTCTATACGGAATACCACTCTTTACGAACATTGTTTCAAGGTTCATAGACTGAGCATTCATACGATATAAAATTGCAAAATCACTATATGAAAAGCCTCTTTTATTGCGAAGCTCCACTATTTTGTCAATTATGTAACGGGACTCATCATTTTGTGTGTAGTTTTCCTTGACGATGATTTTGTCCCCCTCCTCGTTTTGACACCAAAGCTCCTTCATATGCTTGTGCTGGTTATTCTTAATTACGCAGTTTGCCGCATTAAGAATATTAGAGGTGGAACGGTAATTCTGCTCCAGCTTAACAATTTTTGCATCCTCGTATTTTCTGTCGAAGTTAAGGATATTTTCAATGGTTGCGCCACGGAATTTGTAAATACTCTGGTCATCGTCGCCAACAACCATGACATTTCTGTAAAAGTCACCAAGCAAGGAAACAAGAACAAATTGCGCCTTATTGGTATCCTGATACTCGTCAACCAAAACATACTTGAATTTATTTTGATAATGGGCTAAAACATCCGGGTTCTCACGAAGAAGCTCCACAGTTTTCATAATAATGTCATCAAAGTCCAAAAGATTTGACTCCATTAATCTTTTTTGATAAAGCTCGTAAATTCGTGCTATATCCTTATATTTGGCATCCTTGCCAACCTCGTAGGCATACTCCTCAGGAGTTTTAAGCTTGTCCTTTGCACCGCTGATATTGTTGATAACAGTTTTGAGGGACAACAGCTTTTCGTCAATGCCAAGGTCCTTCATACAACCGGAGATTGTCTTTTTCGAGTCGTCACTATCGCAAACACCAAAGCCGTGGCGATAACCCACAAGCTCCCCATGCTTACGAAGGATTTTCATACAAACATTGTGGAAGGTGCCTGCCCAAATATCCTCGGCGCACTCCGGGCCAACGGTTTTAGCAAGCCTTTCCTTTATTTCGTTGGCAGCCTTATTTGTAAAGGTGATTGCCAAAATTGACCACGGCTGACAGGGGTATTTTGCAAAGGTTTCAAGATATTTTTCAAGAATTTCTTTTGGGTATACTGTAGCCCTTTCAAGGTCCTCTATTGCGTCCTCATTTATAAAATCCGGAATATCGTCAGTAAAATAGGCATCACCAAATTTTATAATGTGCGAAATGCGATTTACAAGCACAGTAGTCTTTCCACTGCCTGCGCCGGCAAGTATCAAAACAGGGCCATTTACTGTATAAACAGCCTGTCTTTGCTTTTCATTGAGAAAAGAATAATACTTATCAAAAAGTGCCCTTTTGGCACGTAAAAATCTATTTTTTATTTCTTCAGTCATCAAGCCTTCCATCCATTCAAAATTCATATTTCAGTATATCATAATTATGTACGATTGTAAATAGCATTTGTGTCATTTTCTGCTTTTTTGTTAGCACTTTTTGACACAATCAAAATAAAAAATGAGCCCAAAATTTGAGCTCATTTTTTATTGGTGCCGGTGATCGGGGTCGAACCGATACGGTATCGCTACCACCGGATTTTGAGTCCGGCACGTCTGCCAATTCCATCACACCGGCTAAGTGCTTAGATATTGTAACACAGTTTTTTTTAGTTTGCAATACCTTTTTATAAATTTTTCAATTTTTTTAGCACTCTACATTTTTCGTAGCAATCAGGTCTACTTCCTTGCCACAAATGTTCTTTACAACTACCTCTCCGTTTTTGAAGGGTGGCTCAACAACGAGCCTTGATATTTCCTTCATAATCTCCTCGATATCCTTTTGCAAAACCGGACGAGAGGTTTTTACAGGGAGAAGCTTTAGTATTTGGCTATTTATCTTAATTGTGGTTGTTACTACAATGCCCATTACTGCTTCTTCTCCTTTTTCTTCTTTTTGTCTTCTTTAAGGCTTTTAAGATGCTCGGCAACAAATTTACCAGCCTTTTTTCCGTCAAGAATTATATCATCTACATCCTCGTGAATCATACGTGAGTTTCCACAGGAGAAAATGCCATCAATGCTTGTTTCCATCTTTCTTGTTGTGCGCGGACCGTGGGTAGATTGTCTCATTTCAATGCCTAAGCTGTTTGCAAGCTCATTTTCCGGGATAAATCCACAGGAATAAACAAGAGAGTCACATTCAACCCTTTCCTTTGTTTCCTTAATCGGTCTGCCCTTTTTGTCAAGCTCTGCAATTTCAACGCCCTCTATTCTGTCCTTACCAAAAATCCTTGTGATTGTGGTATGGAGCTTTAGAGGAATATTGAAGTAATCAAGGCATTCTCCAACCTTGACTCTTTCGCTTTGCGGTTTTTTCTTTGAATCACAAACGAACACAACCTGTCCACCCTCAAGGGTAATACGCCTTGCAATTACAAGAGCGAGGTCAGTTGTACCAACGACTACTGTTTTTGCCCCGGGCATATAGCCCTCAAGGTTAATAAAGCGCTGTGCTGTGCCTGCTGACAAAATGCCTGCAGGACGTGTACCACCTATGGACAAGCCACCCCTTGACCTTTCACGACAGCCCGTTGCTAAAACAATTGCCTCGGCAGTAATTTTAGTGTACCCAAGCTCAGGGGAAATAAGGGTAATAATCTTCCTTTTGTCAATAGACAAAACTGTTGTGCTTGTCATACAGGTTATACCTGCGTTTCTTACCTTATCGGCAAGCTCTGTTGCAAGCTCAGTACCGGTTTTATTATCCTTACCAAAGCCGGCGTGTATGCAAAGATTGAGAGTACCACCAAGCTCCTCTTCTCTTTCCAAAACCAAAATGTTTTCCTTAGGAATTCCGTTTTTGAGCGCACTAAGGGCACAAGACAAGCCAGCAGGGCCGGAGCCGATAATAACTAATCTTTTTTTCATTGTCTTGCTCATTTCGTCCTTCCTCCGATAACATTAGAATTTGATGTAAACTTTTTAACATCAGAAATTTTGATATTTAGCTCTCTTGCAATGATTTCTGCAACCTTAGCACGGCAATAACCACCCTGACATCTACCCATACCGGCACGGGTACGACGCTTAACCATATCTATGGTGTGGGCAGGTATTGGTCTTTTGATTGCATTTATTATATCACCCTCGGTAACCATTTCGCAACGACATACTATTTTTGCATAGTGAGGGTCTTTTCTTACCGCGTTTCTCTTTTCGGACTCTGTCATATCCATAAAGAGCTTGCAGTTTCCGTCCTTGGTTCTGGTTGGTATATAGTCCTCTTTTTCTTCCATTTTCAAGCCTGCACGGTCGAGAATTTTTATAATATACTCACCAATTGCAGGAGATGAGGCAAGACCCGGGGATTCTATACCGGCTGCGTGAACGAAGCGAGGGAATTTCTTTGATTCCTGAATATAAAAGTCGCCACTTGTAGGTGTTGAACGAACGCCTGCAAATGTGGTAATAACGGTGTTTAGATTGATGCTTGGTACTATGCCACGAGCGCCCTCGGAAATTTCACGAACGCCCTCCACGGTAACACCTGTATCTGCCTTTGATTCTACAACATTTGCATTAGGTCCAACAAGGACATTTCCGTCAACAGTTGGAGAAACAAGAATACCCTTTCCCTTTTCGCTTGGGGTAACAAAAAGCGTATGGGTAACAACCTTACCCTCACACTTATCAAGAAGCAAGTATTCGCCACGGCGAGGTATGATTTTGAACGGTAGTGGATCGCCCAGCATTTCTGCGATTTCATCTGAATAAAGACCTGCTGCATTTACAACGTACTTAGCCTTGACTACTCTATTGTTTGAATACAAAAGATAGTTTCTTTGGTTCTTTTCGATTTTATCAACCTTGTATTCAAAAATATAATCAACACCGTTGGTGCATGAATTTTCGCCAAGTGCGTATGCTAAATCATATGGGCAGACAATGCCAGCAGAGGGGGCATACAGGGCGTATTTCGCATCTCTTGACACATTTGGCTCCATCTTTCTAAGCTGAGATTGTGTCAAAATTTCAAGCCCGCGAACACCATTTTTCTTGCCACGGACAAGAAGAATTTTAAGCTGATTAAGGTCCTTTTTATTGTAGCCCAAAACAAGAGAGCCACATTTTTTATAGTGAACGCCTAATTGCTTTGCTATTGGACCAACCATTTTCGCGCCCTTTACATTGAGCTTAGCCTTTAGGCTACCCTCCGGGGCATCATAGCCAGCGTGTATAACTGCAGAGTTTGCACGGGTTGTACCCGATGCAATATCAATACCTGCCTCTAACACGACGGCATTAACATTATATTTACTAAGATAAAATGCTGTCATAGTGCCAACAATACCGGCACCTATAATGGCAACATCATATACTTTTTTAGACATTTTAAAACTCCTTTTTTGGAAGGGTACGCTTAATTTTAGCATAATTTTACTTTTTTTTCAAGTATATTACTTGATTATGTGCTTATAGGTGTGCTAAAATATGAAAAAGCGAGGTTTTAATTATGATTGATATAACACAAATCAGCGCGAGCGCACTTGCGTACCTTGGAGATTCTGTCCTTGAATGCTTAGTGCGTGAGGCTTTAATAAGAAAGGGGCTTGAAAAGCCCTCTAACCTAAACAAGGAAGCCCTTAACTATGTTACTGCGGTTAATCAAAGCAAGGCATTTCATTTTATTGAGGGCACTCTTTCCGAAGAGGAAAGCTCCATTTTCAGAAGAGGAAAAAACTCCTCTCACTTAAATGTTCCAAAAAGCGCCTCCCCTATTGAATATAAAGTAGCAACCGGCTTTGAGGCGATTTTCGGCTATTTGAGACTAAAGAGCGACGAGGCTCGAATTTTAGAGCTTTTTGCTCTTGCATATCCGGATTTGAAATAAAAATTGGAAGCTTATGCTTCCTTTTTTTCACAAAAAATTCACTAAAAAAATCCCTAAATTTATTGACATATATTTTTGTTGGGTTTATAATTGTTATGTTATATTTTTGGCAAAGAAAGGATGATTTTATGTTTGCAAATATCAAAAGGCTAAGCAAATGTATAGGCGAATATAAGACATCTTCCATATTGTCTCCCTTGCTTGTTGCTTTTGAAGTAATTATGGAATGCTTAATTCCCTTTTTAACAGCCGATTTGATAACCTTTATTGAATATACAAATAAAACCGAGGGTGCATCAAGACCTCAGCTTATTAATTTAATTTTATCTTTAGGAATCGAAGAAAGCAATCACATTGGAATTATTGCCGTGTACTGCTCTGTACTGGTTGTTTTAGCTGTGCTTTCCCTTCTCTTTGGCGCTCTTGCCGGTATACACTGCGCAAAGGCATCCTGCGGATTTGCAAAGAATCTTAGAAAGGAGCTATACGAAAGCTCCTCTAACTTCTCCTTTGAGAACATTGACAAGTTTTCCACATCCAGCCTTGTAACCCGCTTGACAACTGATGTTACAAACGTTCAGCAATCATTTATGATGATTATAAGAACAGCTATCCGTTCTCCACTTATGTTTATAGTTTCAGTTGTTCTCGCCTTTATACGTGGCGGTGTTATGGCGCTTGTTTTTGTAGTTGTTATTCCTATTTTGCTCTTCGGTCTTATTATGATTGCTAAAAAGGCAATGCCTATTTTCAGAAAGGTATTTAAAAAGTACGACACATTAAATGCCTCTGTACAAGAAAATGTACATGGTATGAGGGTTGTAAAATCCTTTGTACGTGAGGAGCATGAAACAGAAAAATTTGAAAAAGCCTCCGGCGATGTGGCAGGTGACTTTGTAAGAGCTGAAAAAATACTTGCATTTAATAACCCAATTATGCAGCTTTGTATGTATATTGTTATGGTTTCGGTTTGCTTATTTGGCTCTTACTTAATTATTAGCACAAACGGTCAATCCTTTGCAGTAGGCGACTTTACTGCTACTCTTACCTATGGTATGCAAATACTTATGAGCCTTATGATGCTATCCATGATTTTCGTAATGACCACAATGTCTATGGAAAGCGCCAACCGTATTTGCGAGGTTTTAGAGGAAAAAACTACAATTGAAAACCCCGAAAACCCAATTATGACTGTTGAAAACGGTGATATTGAGTATAGTAATGTAAGCTTCAAATATTCACAGCGTGCTGAAAAATTTGCACTAAAGGATATTAATCTATCAATAAAATCCGGTCAAACTGTTGGTATTATCGGTGGTACAGGCTCTTCAAAATCCACACTTATTCAGCTTTTGCCTCGTCTTTATGATGTAACTGTGGGATCTGTTAAGGTTGGCGGACACGATGTAAGAGAGTACGATATTGAAGCTTTGCGTGATGCTGTTGGTATTGTTCTGCAAAAGAACGTTTTGTTCTCCGGTACAATAAAGGACAACCTACGTTGGGGCAACGAAAATGCAACAGATGAAGAAATGGAAAGGGCTTGCATTCTTTCACAGGCCCACGACTTTATTGTTTCCTTCCCTGACGGGTACGACCACTATGTTGAGCAGGGAGGCACTAACCTTTCCGGTGGACAAAAGCAAAGGCTTTGTATCGCCCGCGCTCTTCTTAAAAAGCCAAAGATTCTCATTCTTGATGACTCTACAAGTGCTGTTGATACTCGCACAGACGCATTTATACGCAAGGCTATGAGCGAGG
Organism: Clostridia bacterium; assembly: GCA_017503285.1. Taxonomy (GTDB): domain Bacteria; phylum Bacillota; class Clostridia; order Oscillospirales; family CAG-272; genus RGIG2000. The sequence goes on from JAFVTH010000026.1 coordinate 16,875, forward strand.
AAATACCAAACACGACAAAAATTATAATTGCTCAAAGAATTTCAAGTGTACAGGATGCTGATATGATTATCATTCTTGATGATGGTAAAATCAACGGTCTTGGCACACATGAATATCTTGTTGAAAATAACGAGATTTACAAGGAAATCTTCGTTTCTCAGACTAAGGGAAAGGGGGACTCCGATAATGAATAAGCCGGTAAAAAATCCGCGTGGACCTATTATGGGTAGACCACAGAAAAAGGTTAAAAAGGGTACATTTGGACGCGTGCTTAAATACCTGTTCCAGTTTTACAAGGGACCTATAATTCTTGTAGGCGTTTGTATCGTTTTAAGTGCTATGGCACAGGCTTCTCCGTCTATTTTCCAAAGAACCGTTCTTGACTATGTTGACAAGGCTCTCAAGGGTATTATGGGTGGCGAGCTTAGCGGTCCTGCAGAAGCCCTTGAGGTATACTTCCCTCACATTGTTACAACTGTTTCAATTCTAATTGGAATTTACGTTGTGGGTCTTATTTCATCCTTTATTTACACAAGGACAATGGCTACTGTTACACAGGGCTTCCTACACAAAATGAGATGCCTTATGTTCTCTAAAATGCAGAAGCTACCTATCAAGTATTTTGATAGAAATACCCACGGCGATATTATGTCCCACTACACAAATGATATTGACACTCTAAGACAGCTTGTTTCTCAATCTATCCCTCAAATTATAACTGCTTCTGTAACGCTTATAACCGTTGCGTTCTTTATGCTATTTATGAGTGGCTGGATGACGCTTGTTGTAGTTCTTGGTGTTATTGCTATTACCATTGTAACCAAGGTTATCGGTGGTGGCGGCGCAAAATACTTCATGAAGCAACAGATCTCCTTAGGTAAAACCGAGGGATATGTTGAGGAAATGATTAACGGTCAAAAGGTTGTAAAGGTATTTAACCACGAGAAAAAGAGCGTTGAGGAGTTCGACAAGCTAAACAATCAGCTTTGCAACGATGCAACGAAAGCAAATAAGTATGCAAATACCCTTATGCCTATTATCAATAACATAGGACACATTTTATATGTTTTGATTGTTTTTGCAGGCATTTTGCTTGTTCAATTTAACGTTCCAAACTGGTCAATTTCCGGCATGGAGCTTAATATCCCAACAGTTATTGCATTTATTGGTATGTCAAAGCAATTCACAAACAACCTCTCTACCCTTTCACAGCAGGCAAATGCTATTATAATGGGTCTTGCCGGCGCTGAGCGTATTTTTGATATGCTTGACGAGGAGCCTGAGGCTGACAATGGTTATGTAACACTTGTTGATGCTGAGCTTGACGAAAGCGGCAACATTGTTGAAGCAAGCAAGCATACAGGAATTTGGGCTTGGAAGCATCCCCACGGCGACGGAACTGTAACCTATACAAGGCTAATGGGCGATGTGCGCATGGATATGGTTGACTTTGGATATGTTGAGGACAAAATTGTTCTACACGATATTACTCTCTTCGCAGAGCCGGGACAAAAGATTGCCTTTGTTGGTGCAACCGGTGCCGGTAAGACAACCATAACCAACCTAATTAACCGTTTCTATGATATTGCAGACGGCAAAATCAGGTATGATGGAATTAACATTAATAAGATAAAGAAGGATGATTTGCGCCGCTCTCTCGGTGTGGTTCTACAGGATGTAAACCTATTTACAGGAACTGTTATGGACAATATCCGTTATGGTAGACTTGATGCCACCGATGAGGAATGCATTGAGGCTGCAAAGCTTGCAAACGCACACTCCTTTATTGAAATGCTGCCAGATGGCTACAACACCATGCTAACCGGTGGTGGAAGTGGTCTTTCACAGGGACAAAGACAGCTGATTTCTATTGCTCGTGCTGCTGTTGCAGACCCACCTGTTATGATTCTTGACGAGGCTACATCATCTATTGATACTCGAACAGAGGCTATTGTTTCTGCAGGTATGGACTCGCTTATGAAGGGCAGAACCGTATTTGTAATTGCGCACAGGCTTTCGACCATTAAAAACTCAGATGTTATCATGGTGCTTGAAAAGGGTCGCATTATTGAGCGTGGCTCACACGAGGACCTTATTGCCGAAAAGGGCAAATACTATCAGCTTTATACAGGCGCATTTGAGCTTGATTAAAAAAGGGCGATTTACTCGCCCTTTTTTATATTAGAATTTTCTTTTTTTCAAACAAATTTAGCTCCTCATCCTGTCCTATTCTTTCTAAAATTTCCTTTTCAAAGGACATTTCCCCGGAAATATAATCAAAAACCTCGTTTTCAAGAAGACAAGCGACCATTTTTTTATCATATATGCCAAGTGTGGCAACACTATCGTTTTCTTTATGTGATAAAATTAATTCATCAAGCTCAAGAAAGGATACATTTTCGGAATACACAAGAAAAAATGCGTCCTCTAAGCTGCCTCTTATATTTTTCAGCTTTGATGAAGTGCTTTCCTTGCTATTATCATTTACGCAGGTTATATCAATGCCGTTTGTGGTGTAATAAAATAAGTCTTTTCTTGTTATGACATACTGAGGATAGCTTACAAACAAAATAAAGCTGTAAATATCGTATGCCACAAAATGCTCAATTATTTTTGCTATTTCTTCCCTTTTTGGATTTGCTATATTAATTACTGCCTTCATTTTCTCTCTCCTTTTTTCTTATTTTTTGCCAGATTTTATAAAATTATTCCCGTTTTTTATATTATTATTTGTTCATATGTTTGTTTATTCATATATAAAACAAAAAGAAAAAGACGGCGTTTTGCCGTCTTTTTTTACTTATGAAGCCTTATGTTACTTGATTTTTTTCTTTTTCATTACTAATATGGCTACTACTACAGCTACTGCCACAACGACAGAAGAAGCACATACTATAACAACAATTAAAGCTGTATTGTCGTTTGGTGCTGTGTCAATTGGCGGGTCGTTAAGCACTCTTTCTCTTAGGGTAACCTGACAGCCCCACTCGGTTGCCAACCAATTTGCTCTATTTTCAATATGCTCGCAGAAATAACCGATAACTGTACTGTTATCTCCGTCTACACCGTTTGAATATTCGCTTACAAAGTTAAATACAGGTGCTGATTGCCATCTGTCGTAATGTGTGCCGTCATAGTAGGTTGGCCAATATGTGTAGTTGTTACTTTTCCATCTTGACCTTTCCATATCAACTGATGTGCCAAGGTCCTTAACCTGTGCTTCGATAAAGCCACCCTTGTCAATCATATCAAAGAGGTCATTATATAGGAGTGTAAACACCTCGGTTACTCTTTTGTTAAAATCGTCCTTTGCGGTAAGTCCAGCCCAGATGCTTCTATTTTTAGCCCAGTAGCCCTCGGTTGACGAAGCGCCGTTTTTATGTATGTTTCCAAGTGTATTGTCACAATCCCAAAGTGGACCCTTTTGAATTTTTGAATATACACCATCAATATCCTTATCCTTATAGAAATACATGCTGGATGAGCCGGCGTCATAATTTCTACCAAGCTCTGCAATTATGTATGCATATACAAAGGTATCAAGCTCAATATATTCTGTATAGTGCTTACCAAAACGGTTTTTGCCGTTTGATGACATTATTGCCTCCTCCATTTCAGCAAAAATGCCTGCAATATATTCCACCTGCTCACGACTGGCATATTCAGGGGATTTTATAACATAATGGCTACCGTTTTCTGTAACGAAATAGCAACGCTCATCCTTATAGTAGTTATTATCAAGCTCTATTAGGTATCCGCCTGTAATATCCACAGGGTTAACAACGCCATCAATATAGCTATATTCGGTCAAGATTGAGTTATCAATAAGCGTGCCACCGGTTGCCGTTATTGGATTTTCATTAAATTCAGGGTTTAGAAGCTCCGTTTCCTCTTCAAGGTCATAAATATTTACTCTGCCGTTATCTATTTCTACCTTTTCGCAAAGAAGATAAACGCCGTAGTATTCGCCGTTTATGTAAAGGTCAACGCTTCTAAAGTCGCACATATCCATACCAAGAATTTTGGCAATTTGATACATTGTGCTGTTTCTTAGCAGTGATTGGTCCAGATAGTTTGCAAGAAGCACCCAAGAACGGTCATTTGACATACCAAACAATGGGGACTTGTGTCCAAGCTTTATTGCAAAGGGCTTTTTAGCATAAGAGTTTGTGGTATTTCCTCTAACCTTGATCTCACTAAGCTCGCCCAAGGTTTCCTTATATTCATAAGTGCCATTTTTGTTTACAATAAATATTTCGCTTTCCTTGTCCTTGCCGTTATATTCTATCATGTTTTCTGCGTCCCTTGAGGTTTCAACATGCATGCTGGGCAGGCTACTGGCAAAGTAAAAGGTCAATTGTCGCTCTGCACCTAAATCAAAAACTGTAAGCTTATAGCACTTAACACAATTTTCGTCCTGGGCTTCATAGCCGGTTAAATCAAGGGTGGTGCCGTTTTCTAGGGCTACATATGCTCCATCCTTTTGATACTTAATGTTGCTCGGAACATTAAGCTTTACGCTATTTGGACTTACAAATGATGGTACATAGTATATATATCCGTCATTTGACTCAATTGTTACTGTATCGTTTGCCTCAATACTAATGCCGGTTGCTGATATTACAGCGGTTAGGGAAAGCACGGTAATAATCATCATTAAGAAAAAATAAAGCTTTTTCATTCCTCTTCTCCAAATCTTTCGGAAAAATAATCTCTATCAACGGTTAAAACAAGGTTGTAAAGTGGATTCAATGCCTTGATTTTTTCAGTTAAAAGCTCAACAATTTGCTTATTTGTGAGACTAATTTCGTTAGTAACACTAACATCAAAAATAATGTTAGTGTGTGTTATGCCCTTTACAACCCTAAAATCGTGTAGCGACACAGGTGACGAATATTCCGACGAAAGCTCTGACACAATAACCATACATTCTGCTCTGAGCTCCATTGTTTCCGGGTCATTTACAGATACTGGGTCCATATGGATAACAAGATTTATGCCATCCTTCAAAAAGTCTGCCTCAATAATATCCATAAGGTCGTGGCTATGCATAACATTTGCATCGGCATCTATTTCCACGTGTACGGTGGCAAAGCACCTTTTTTCTCCATAAGTGTGTATAACAAGGTCATGTATACCAAGCACACCCTCATAGCTCTTTATTTTTGTAATGATAGAATGTATAAAGTCAGCATCGGGCGCTTGACCTATTAGCTTGTTTGAGGTTTCAATAACAAGTCGAATACCCATTACAATGATGTAAGCAGCAATAATAATACCTATAATTGCGTCTGTGTAAACAAAGCCTGTGTACTTTGTAATTATCATACCAACAACAACGGCAAGAGTGGCAAAAACATCACCAACGCTATCAATAGCGCTTGCCATAAGGGTTTGTGAGTTTATGTGCTTGCCGAGCTTTACGTTCAAAACAGCCATCGCTATTTTTACAAGAATAGTGGCAGACATAATGATAATCAAGGCAAGGTCAATATCCTTGTTAACCTCTGGTGGGGTTATTATTGTTTCAATAGATGTAATAAGCATTTCAACGCCGAAAAAGCCAATAAAAATAGCTATAATCAGCGAGCTTATGTATTCTATTCTTTCATGACCATATGGGTGGTCCTTATCTGCCGGCTTTCCTGACATAGAATAGCCAACGACGGTAATTACATTGGACCCTGTGTCTGATAAATTGTTAATTGAATCAGCTATTGCAGAAATACTTGAGGTAAAAATACCTACGAAAAGCTTTACTGCAAATAGCAAAATATTGGAGATAATTCCAACTATACCAGCAAAACGCCCGACGCGCACACGCACCTCGGGCCTTTGTGGTTCATTATAATCCTTTATAATCTTACTGAACATTGTCTTCCTTTACTGCAATAAGCTCCTTTGCATATGGTAGGCTCATAATCCAGTCGCACATTGTGTGCCACTCTGCAAGCTTATGAGTCCTTCTTGCATAGTATATGTTTATGAGTGTTTCATAATTCAAGGTGCAGGTTCTCATTTGGTTGTAGCTGGATGGCAAAAGCTGAATCATATCATGCCAGTATGATTTATCCTTTGTTTCTATAAACTTTAGACGCGCTTTTTCAAGATGTGCAATAACAGAATCAAGAACCTCAAGTGCCTCATCACTCATTCTGTCGCAGCTAAAGTCTGCCCTTTCGAACTCCTTTGCTTGAATCTTGTGCATTGTTGATGTGGAGTTTGCAACGGTTGCAACCTTATAGGTATCGTACTCCTTCCACCAATAAAGTGGTGCTGTTATATCAACAGATACAAAGATTTGACGAAGATATTTTCTATGGTCGCTACCTGCCTTTGCAAGCTTTTTAGCCAAGGAAAGATCATTTTCGCCAAGGACAAAATTGCCCTCCTCGTCATAGTAGCTATCCATTCTCGCCCAGGAATTTAATGGATTACGTGCGCCACGAATGGCGTTTTCCATATTCATAACACTAACACGCTCGATTTTAATCATAAAATCCTCCAAAGATTTTGTTAATTTCATATATTATAATAACATATATCCCTTTTCTTGTCAACTTGCCTTTTGGTCTAACTTTCATATTTTTGTGTATAATTACATTTTTGGTGGCAAATAATAGACTTGCAAATATATTTGAAAGGACAAAACAAATGGAAGAAAACGAAAACAAGAAAAACGCCAGAATCTTTTACCTTACTCTGGCGGTAATTATGACAGCAGTAATTGTGCTTGTTATTGCAACAACCGTAGCAAGACGCAATTTACCTGACAATGACATAAACACAAACGACACAAATTCATCTCTCAATAACGACCAACAAACAGGAATTGAGGACCCTGAGGACCAAATTCCGGAATTTACAATGCCTGTAAGCGGTGAGTTGAGTGTGGACTTTAGCGATAGCATTCCTGTATTTTCACAAACCATGAATGACTACAGAACTCACCTTGGTGTTGACCTTTCCGCGCCTCTTGGTACAGAGGTGGTAGCAGTTGCAGACGGTGTTATCACAAATGTATGGAACGACCCATTTATGGGCACCTGTGTCTCAATTGAGCATTCAGGAAACGCAATTAGCGTTTACAAAAACCTTGATCCAACAGTTAAGGATGGCATCGTTATTGGCACCTCTGTAAAGAGTGGAGATGTAATAGGTGCAGTTGGCGAAAGCGCAATGAATGAAATTGCCGAGGAGCCTCACCTACACTACGAATTAAAGGTTGACGGAAAGCATGTTGACCCTAAGCCGTTTTTCAAGTTCTTCGGTAAGGGAGAGGAAAATAAGGAGCCAAGCACAGAGGGCGAAAACAATACCGAAAATCAATAAAACACTCTACCCTGTGTAGATAAAATAAAAAAAGCCAAGCGATTTGCTTGGCTTTTATTTATTATTTATGCCCAACGCATGCCTGTTGGCTTTTCTTCCTTAATCATAACCTTATCAAGGAATTCAACAGCCTTTTTAAGACCCTCGTCAATAGTCATAAGGCTATCCTCATGCTCAATTGAAAGAACCTTGTCGTAGCCCACAAGTCTGAGGTTAGAAACGAAGTCTCTCCAGAAGGTTTCGCCATTGCCATAGCCTACTGTACGGAAAATCCAAGAACGATGGATTTCATCGCCATAGTGCTTTGTATCAAGTACACCGTTTACAGATGTGTTAGCGGCATCTACCTTTGTATCCTTTGCGTGAACGTGGTAGATAGCGCCGGCAAGCGCTCTGATTGCCATAACCGGGTCAATACCCTGCCAAATCAAGTGAGATGGGTCAAGGTTAGCACCGATAACATCGCCAACAGCATTTCTTAGCTTAAGAAGAGTTTCCGGATTGTATACACAGAAGCCCGGGTGCATTTCAAGAGCAATCTTTGTAACACCGTGAGCCTTTGCAAACTCTGTTGCTTCCTTCCAATAAGGAATCATAACCTCATTCCATTGATAATCAAGTGTTGCAAGAAAATCATCCGGCCACGGGCATGTAACCCAGCTTGGAAGCTTTGCATCAGGGTCAGAGCCGGGACAGCCTGAGAATGTGATAATTGTGTCAATACCAAGCTTTTCAGCAAGCAAAATTGTGTTTCTCATATCCTTATCGAATTGAGCAGCAATTTCCTTGTTTGGATGTACCGGATTGCCGTGAGTTGCAAGTGCGCAAATTTCTACATCGTACTTTTTGAATGTCGCCTTAAATTCCTCAAGAGCCTTTGGATCTGCAAGAAGCTTTTCCGGGTCACAATGGTCCTTGCCCGGGTATCCGCCAGCACCAATTTCCACAGAATGAACACCGAGAGAGGAAATGATTTTTAGTGCCTCATCAAGAGGCTTTGAACCGTAAAGGTTAGCTAAAACACTAAGTTTCATATTAATCTCCTATATTGAAAGGAAACACAAAGATGTGTTCCCTTTCTTATATCAAATATTAGTTAAAGTAGTATGGCTTGCCTGTCTTTGCAGATTCGTAAATACCCTCAAGAATCTGTGTTACGCAGTATGCCTGCTCAGGAAGAACGGTTGGCTCTGTATCGTTAATAACAGCCTCAATCCATTGTCTTGCCTCTTCGTTTCCTGCATTATAAGATCCTGCATCATAGAATGCAACACCCTTGCCATCAAGGTTAGGTCTTGTTTCGTACATTTTGTTGTGCTTAACGCCGTTGATTTCCAAAATGCCCTGGTCAAGCATTCTTGCACCTGCCTTAGTACCGCAAACGGTTGTGCAAGCCTCCTTAGTATCGGTCATATTGATAGCCCAAGAGGATTCGAGAACTATTGTTGCACCATTTTCCATAACAACAAAGCCGAATGCGCTGTCTTCAACAGTAAATTCCTCCGGCTTCCAGTTACCGAATACGTTTGCGCTTTCAGTTTGGTCGTTAAGCTTGTGATATGTAGTACCTACACAATACTTTGGCTTATAGTTGTTCATTGTCCAGAGAGTAAGGTCAAGTGCGTGAGTACCGATATCGATAAGCGGACCACCACCCTGCTCATACTCGTTAATAAATACGCCCCAGGTTGGAACGGCTCTACGACGAAGAGCTGTAGCCTTTGCGTAATAAATGTCGCCAAATACACCTTCATCAGCCTCAGCCTTTAGATATTTAGCATCAAGTCTTTGTCTGTTTTGATAGCCGATTGTAAGCTTTTTACCTGTGCGCTTTGCAGCGTCAACCATCTTCTTTGCCTCTTCAGCGTTTATAGCCATTGGCTTTTCGCACATAACGTGCTTACCAGCCTCAAGTGCATCAACTGTAATGAAGCTGTGGCTTCTGTTAGGTGTGCAAACGTGAATAACGTCAATTGTAGTGTCCTTAAGCAGCTCCTTATAATCGGTATAAGACTTTGCACCCTCAACACCATATTTCTTTGCAGCCTCAATGGCTCTTTCCTCGATAATGTCACAGAAAGCAACCATTTCAACTTCCTTTACCTTGCTAAGGCTTGGCATGTGCTTACCATTTGCGATACCACCGCAGCCGATGATACCAACTCTGATTTTCTTTTCCATAATTTATTCCTCCGAACAAATAATAATCAATTAATGTACGAGTCACGTACAATTTGAGTATATCATATTAATATTGCCAATTCAAGTAATATTTGTCAAAAATTATATAATTTTTGCGTGTGAGGTAACAAGAACTCCGTTGCTTGTATTTACTATACCGTAGCTACCCTCGTAGCCTATGCTGCCCGGGTTGAAAAGGTGTATCCTCTTGTCGTATACATCATAAATATTGTCCTCTATAAGGTGAGTGTGTCCAAAGAAAGCGGCACTACAATCAAGCTCTGCTGCACGATAGGTCAAGCTTTCATAACGGCTCTTTGCGCCATACAAATGACCGTGTGTTATGAATATCTTAATACCGTCAACGCTTATAACCTGCTCACTACGGGTTGAACCTGTAAAAAAGTCACAATTTCCCTTTACCTCGTAAAAAGCAATATTGGGGTAACCTGCCTTCAAATATTCTATATCACTAAGCCCGTCGCCTAAGAAAATCACTATATCTGTATTGCTTTTATGAAGATCAATAGCGTCTGCAATTCTGTCAGCTCTACCGTGAGAGTCAGAAAAAACAAGCATTTTCATAAGAGTTTCTCCTCTCCTGTGTCCATTTGCTATCATTTATCATAACATATTATTAGCAATTTTGGGAGGTGTTTTATGAAAATTGATAAAAAAACCATTGATGCCGTGCTTAAAATGAACGACGATCAGCTTTGGAAAACCATACAGCTTGTTGCAAGAAAAAGCGGAAGCACAGGCTTTGCAAGTATGGAAAAGCCTAAGGATATGACAAAAATACGACAGACATTAGCCTCTCTTAGTGAGGATGATATAAACAAGGCAATCGATGAATTCAACAGAGGAAAGAAAAAATGAGCGAAAACAATTTTGAGAGCATGTTTGCAAAAATTACCTCTAATCCAGAGCTGATGAGCAAAATCTCAGAGGTGGTAAAAAACAACAAAAGTGGCGAAATTAGCGACACTCTACCCGATGTTTTATCCTTGATTGAGCCAGAAATTGATAAGGATGACGATCAACAAAAGGCATCAACCGAGGGCGAGAGTCAAGGCTCTCTTGGTGCAATTGGAGAAATTAGCAAGCAGATTTCAAAAAGCACACCGTTACTCCTTGCTATAAAGCCTTATCTTAATAAAAGCAGACAGGATTTGGTTGAAAATTTAGTAAAGCTTTCTTCTCTTGCCAGTGTTTTGAATATAGCGGGATTAGATTTGGGAAAGCAAGCATAAGGGGGGTAAAATGTTTACACGATATAGCAGTAGCTTGAACATACCAAAAAACTATGGTGGCAGCAGATTTAGAATGCCACCGGAAACAGAAACAAAGACCCACAGAGAGACTGGACCTGTTCCACACAAAAGAGATACTACATATGAGGCAAACTATGTAGCCAATGAGCCGCTTAAAGAAGTCGACGAAGCCGAAATTATCGACACATCTCCCACAGAAAACGAAAATTTAGACTATTTTGAATCTTGTGGAGATGAGGATAGGTTGCCGGAGAAAAACCAACAGCAAAAGCAAATTTTAGAGCTAAAGGAGGGCTTTTCTCGTCTTTTTTCAAGCATAAAAAAGGACGACCTTTTATTAGTCGCCCTTATAATTTTAGTTGCAAGCAATAATGACGGCTCGGACTTTGGCACGACCCTGCTCCTGGCTCTTCTTCTAATTTACCATTAAGCAAAAAATACAGACATAAGCTCGGCAAGAAGCACGTGATTGAGCTGACCCATTGGTGCTTGGTGCAAGGTATCCTTGCCAATTCTTGCTTCCATAATTTCAAATGTAAATTTGAGCTCGCCACCCAGTATTGAAACGTCCATACCATTACCATCCTCACTACACAGGCAGTCAAGATAAGAAAGTCGAGCTGCAAGCTTAGGATATTCTTCAACTATTGATGATATAGAATATAGGTTGTCCTCCCTTTCCACCATTGTGCTAAAGGAAACGACCACTCCTCTTTTTCGTATATCTACATCTATATTTATTGTGCTTGAATTATTAATATCATTTAGGATTGAAAGCGTTGCAACATATATTGTAAGAATGTGGTCGAGATACAAATCGAGTCTACCATCGTTTTTTATATTTACCTTGAAGGCTTTGTGTGCAAACTTAACGTTTTCAAGAATGGTATTAATAAATCCATTTATAAACTCTCTTACATCAACATTGACAATGTCCCTCATATCCACAATTCTTTGATAGGTATCTATAATTCTTTTATCAAAAAGCAATGATGCCTCATCTCTATCCATTTCTACAAAAAGATCCGGTGTTATATTCTGTTTGCTTTTGTTATATTCAAGATCTACAAGGCTGACATTTAAGGATGAGTTTGCGTGTAGGAAAAAGCTTTCATTAGTTTCGGTATTTTCCTTATAAACTAAAGCGCCATTTTCGTCCATTTCTATAGTTGTTAGTGGTGCTTTTCTTTTGTTTTCTTTTGAATTCATAATATTTTTCCTTTATTTATTGCATTTTTTTATTGTGTGTGGTAAAATTATCTCGTAATGAATCTACTTAAGGAGACATTTTATGGAAAACGAAGCTACAACTACCGGTGCTGTTCTACTAACTAAGCTTATTGAAGAATTTAAGCTTGAGAGCATTTATGCGCCGGAAAATTTAGAAAGCATAAAAATCACTCGTGCAGAAATACACCGTCCCGGTCTTCCTTTAACTGGATTTTTCGACTATTTTGACCCGGAAAGAATACAAATCCTCGGTCGTGCGGAGTCTATTTATCTTGAAAAGCTTGAAGCCAGCGACAGATATAATAAAATCCGTGCGTTTATGGAGAAAAGACCTGTTTGCGTTATAATCGCAAGAGATTTGGTGCCATTTCCTGAAATGATTGAAATGGCTAAGGAATTTAACATTCCTTTCTTTACAACGAGCATTTCTACAAACAGCTTTGTTTCCTCTATTATTGCTTCTCTACACGTGCATCTTGCTCCAACAATAACAAGACACGGTGTTTTGGTTGAGGTTTATGGCCTTGGTCTTTTGATTCTTGGTGATAGTGGTATTGGTAAGAGTGAAACTGCTATTGAGCTTATCAAAAGAGGTCACCGTTTAATTGCTGACGATGCTGTAGAAATTAGCAAGGTGTCTGAAAAGGCACTTGTTGGTAAGGCGCCTGAAATCATCAGATACTATATGGAGCTGCGTGGAATCGGTATTGTTGATATCCGTAGAATCTTTGGTATCGGTTCTGTTAAGGAAACTGAGAAAATCCAGCTTGTTATTAAGCTTGAGCCTTGGATTGATGGCAAGATCTACGACCGTATGGGTCTTGAGAATGAAACATATAACATTTTAGGCTTAGATATCCCTGCTATTACAATTCCTGTGCGTCCCGGTAGAAACCTTGCCGTTATTTTAGAAATTGCTGCAATGAACGCAAGACTAAAGCTCCAGGGCTACAACACCGCCGAGGAATTCAACAAAAAGCTTGAGGAAATTTATAAGGCATAAAGATAAAAGGGCTACTTTTATAGCCCTTTTTTATCGTTTTCTTCTAATGGTGCGTATTCTAAAATATCACCAATTTCACAGTTAAGGGCATTACAAAGTCTTGCCAAAACATCTGTATCAAGCCTTGTGATTTTGTTATTGCAATAATTGTTTAATTGTGTACGTTCCATCTCTGCCAGGTGACAAAGCTTGTTCTTGCTAAGTCCCCTTTTGGCAAGGATTTCATTGATTTTTATTATTATTTTTCCGTAATTACTCATACTACACCTACATTTTACATCTTATAAGTTAAGTATATACAAGTTACTGGGGAATAATAAGTTGTAAGAAGTTACGTGCAACTTATTACACCGCTCAAATACGGGCTAATTTTAGCCCGTATTTTATTTATGCCAGCGTAATGTGGTAAAGTCTTGATGGGTAGGTAAAGAAATCATACTCTAATTCAAGACCAAGATTCATAAGTGCTGCGCCGAGATAAGTCTTTTCACTACCGTTTATTCTATAAAATCTATTTGGTAAAAGACCCTTAACCCTTACATAAAAAGGCGGTGTGCATGCGTCTGTATCGTATCTAACGGCGCAAACAAGAGCCTCGCTGCCGTCCTCCTTTGCTGTTTCCCATACGCAGTACATGCTCTCATCAGACGCGAAAGGAGAAATAAGCCTGTAATACTCGCCATGCTGAATAAGCTCATAATGCTTTTTAAATTCAACGATTTGGCGCTTAATCTCTTCCTTTTCCTCGTCTGTCATCTTAGTTACATCAAGCTCTAAGCCGTATGTTCCAAAATATGCAACATTTCCTCTTGTTTTAAGTGGTGTAACTCTTGCATTTTGATGGTTAGGACACACGGAAACGTGTGCGCCCATTGTGGATACAGGATATGCAAAGGATGTACCATATTGAATTTTTAGACGGTCAATAGCATCTGAGTTATCGCTGGTCCAAACCTGTGGCATATAGTAAAGCATACCACAGTCAAAGCGCCCACCGCCACCGGAGCAGCTTTCAAAAAGGATATCCGGGTATTTGGTGGTTATTCTTTCAAGAAGGTCATAAAGCCCAAGCATGTAGCGATGGTATACCTCGCCCTGCTTTTCGGGAGGAAGCGCTACACTATAAAGGTCTGAAATATGACGGTTAAAGTCCCATTTTACATAGGAAATATTTGCGCTATCTAAAACGGTTGTAAGCTGGTTATAGATATTATCTACAACCTCCTTGCGTGAGTAGTCAAGAACATATTGGTTTCTTGAAACCTGTGGATCTCTGTCCGGCATCTTAAAGGCATAGTCCGGATGAGCACGATAAAGGTCGCTGTCCTCGGAAATACATTCCGGCTCGAACCAAATGCCGAACTTCATACCCTCTGCGTTAATTCTTTCAGCAAGGTTTTTAAGTGTGCCTTGTAGCTTTTTCTCGTTTGGAGTCCAGTCGCCAAGACCAGAATGGTCGTCATCTCTCTTTCCAAACCATCCGTCATCCATAACAAATAGCTCTACACCAAGCTTTTTAGCCTCGTGTGCCATTGAAACAAGCTTATCGGCATTAAAGTTAAAGTATGTGCCCTCCCAGTTATTAATAAGCACAGGGCGCTGTGTATTTTTGTATTTGCCACGGCAAAGGTTGTTTCTTATGGCCTTATGGAAGCAACGGGACATATTTCCAAAGCCCTCGTTACTATAAACCATTGCAGCCTCCGGGCATTCAAAGGTGCCGTTTGGCAAAATTTCATAGCTAAAGTTTTCCGGGTTAATGCCTGCAACAACACGGGTTTTCTCCCATTGGTCCTTCTCTGCGGCGATTTTGAAGTTGCCACTATAAACAAGGGCAATACCCCAAGCGCTACCATACTCCTCATTTGCGTCTTTATCGCAAACAACAACGAATGGATTTTGCATATGAGATGAGCCACCACGCATACTTTCGATTGTAATTTGAGAGTGCTTTATGCCGGTCCTTTCAACCATTCTTTCTCTCATATGTCTGCCGTGGAAGTTAAGCATATCGTAGCTACCACGAGGCAAGTCAAGTGTTAAGGTAAGCGCCTTTTCAAGCTTTATTGACTTATCTGTTTTGTTTTCAACGGTTACACTTCTTGTAATAAGGTCGTATTCCTCAAAAACACCATAATATAGATGAAAATATATGTCGTGCACCTTGTCCTTAAGAGTGATAACCAAGGTATCTGCCTCGTCACCATAAAATGATGGCAAGCCCTTTATAGAATATTTGCCCTTTATAACCTCAGCGCCTACAAAGCGAGGCTCAACACCGAAGGAGCCGTCACTATTACGAACGCCGATGGCATTAAGACGGAAATCTCCAATGCCTGCGCAGGAAAGCTCCTGACTGGCTTCCCCATATGTATACTGGTTGCAAACACCGATAGAATCAGCAGGATTTGGTGAAAAGCTTGGTTGTGAATTACATTTGGAATAATAATGAAGGTCCATGTACTCCATTTTTGCGCCATAGTAGGTATGAACAAGCACATTTAACTCATCCACCTTCATTTGGTACATAGTGTTTTTTGTGGTTAGTGTGTAGGTTTTATCCTTATTATTAATTAGAATAGCCATAGCCTTCTCCTTTTTGTTTTATTCCCTTTTAGTTTACCATAATTTACATTGCTTTTCAACAAGTTTATACATTTTTATATATGAAAAATACCCACAGGTTGCCCTGTGGGTATTTGGTTTATAACGAAAAATTAATAGTCGTTCTTTGCCCAGTTATCATTCCATTGCTTGAGTGTATCGTTTGCAGCGTCACGATATGTCTCAAAGTCGTGTTGGAATGTATTGTTTTCTGTTGAGAAAGAAGCATTTTGAACGTTTGTCAAAAGACCATTCCAGCTGTGCATGTAACCAACGTCATAGCAAAGGTTAGCAAGAATATAGTTCATAACCATATTCATTGTGTCGCCATCCTTCTTGTAGTCTACAACCTTTGAAGCAATGTTCTGGTAGTAGCCCTTACCGTTAAGCTCCATCATACCCTCGTCATTGAGAGTATAACCCATTACATACTCTTGACCTGTCCATGAAAGAACATCAAGGAAGTATGTAGACATGTTCTTACTTGGTGTTGTTGTAGGAACGCACAAGAGGCATGCCTGATATGTAGTTGGAGTGTAATAGTTTTCTTGGTCAGCATTAAGCTTTGGCATTGGAACTGCGCCAGCCTTAATGTTGTTTTCATTATCCTCGCCGAAGTAATCAAACTTTTGAACAACCTCGTTGTAGAAAAGAAGTCTCTTCTCGCCGAAGGCTGTCTGCATAGCGCCGTATCCACTTGGTTCACCATCCGGTGCATCCCAGCTTGTACGAGCCCACTCAGCATTTTTGTACTCAATTAGCTTTGGAACGAGTGTAGAAACTCTACCATCGTTAAGGCTGATTTCGTACTTACCAGTAGCCTCGTTTACGCTAACCTGTTGAATACCACTTGTTTGATAGTATTTAGCAAGGTTGGTTGTACCGAAGCCGAATTTGTCTTTATTGCCCAAGCCTTCTGTACCATCAACATTCTGACCGCCGATGATACGAGCAACGTTTTCCATTTCCTCAAGTGTCCACTCGCCAGCGATTACCATATTGTAAACATTTGGGAAGGACTTGATTTCCTTAGCCATATCTACGTTAAAGAAGATAAGGTTTGCAGTTGACTCATCAAGGAATGAGAAGTCACCGGCAACATAATATGTTTTGCCACATACAGAGTAGGACTCACGAGCTACCTGGTTGAAGTATGGCTTTGAAAGGTCGATGTTAGGGCTGTTTGCAAGGTTGAAAAGAATACCGTTGCCAACAAGTGTCTGTGCCTCGTACATACGTGGCATAGCAAGGTGGAATTTTTGACCAGCCGGGTTTGCTTGGTTTGTGGTAAGAATGTTTGAAATACCATTACCCTTAGCATCAATCCAGTTTAGTGTAACACCATAAACCTCTTTAATGAGATTTTCTCTTTCAATAAGAGATGTGTTGATAATTCTACCGAACTTAAGATCCAAATCTGCGTCGTTTCCAGTATTAACGAATGGGAGAGTAAGCTCAGCCTGTGCCCAAGGTGCACCCGGTTCGCCCTCATTCCAAATTGTCGCAAGAATGTCAATGGTCTTACCGTCATATGTCTTTGCTCTATCAGCTTCCGCCTTTGTATATTCGTCTCTTGAGTTTATGCTACCGATAGGGAGTGTCTTATCTTCATCATCGTAAAGTGTAACACTTCCACCGCCACATGAAACGATACAAGGAAGGAGCATCAAAGCAACGAGCAATAATGCGAAAATCTTTTTCATTATAAACCTCCTATGTTTTTTTGCTTTTTCGCTGTAAATATTATACTATAACTTTGCACAAAAATCAATATATTATATTTATTTTTTTGTGTTAATTATCAAAATTCACCATAAATTTACAAAGATAAGTGGGAAAAGAAAAAATAGCAGAGCCTTAGCCCTGCTATTTCGACTTTTATTAAACCACACCCTGTGCAAGCATTGCATCAGCAACCTTGATAAAGCCAGCGATATTTGCACCGGCAACAAGGTCGTCACCAAGGCCATATTGGTTTGCAGCCTTGATGGAGTTTTGGAAGATGTTTTTCATAATGCCCTTAAGCTTTTCATCAACCTCTTCAGCGCTCCAGCTGTAACGCATAGAGTTTTGAGACATTTCAAGACCGGAAACAGCAACACCACCTGCGTTAACTGCCTTAGATGGAGCAACGATAACGCCATTTGCCTTTAGGTATGCAACAGCCTCGTTTGTTGTAGGCATATTAGATACCTCAACGTAGTACTTAACGCCATTTGCAACGATCTGCTCCGCTTCCTTCATGCCAACCTCGTTTTGAGTAGCACATGGCATAAGAATGTC
This sequence comes from Clostridia bacterium, assembly GCA_017503285.1. Taxonomy (GTDB): domain Bacteria; phylum Bacillota; class Clostridia; order Oscillospirales; family CAG-272; genus RGIG2000. Next base: position 34,782 of record JAFVTH010000026.1, read on the forward strand.
AGCCTTTACGCCCCATGGCTTTTCCTTTGCGAAGAATGGAACACCAAACTTATCAGCATAATCCTGTACCCTGTTACGGCAGGATGCACGCATTTCGAGAAGGAAGTTAATCTTTTCATCAGTTGTAATACCGTCCTCGTCGTAGATGTAGCCATCAGGACCGGAGATTGTAACAACCTTACCGCCAAGCTCTGTAACCTTCTTTACAGTACCCCAAGCAACGTTACCGAAGCCAGAGATTGCAAAGGTCTTGCCCTTAATTGTATCCTTAAAGTAGTCAAGCATATTTACAGTGTAGTAAACCGCACCATAGCCTGTTGCCTCCGGACGGATGAGAGAGCCACCATAGGAAACGCCCTTACCTGTAAGAACACCTGTAAATTCATTACGGAGTCTCTTGTATTGACCGAACATATAGCCAACCTCTCTTGCACCAACGCCGATATCGCCAGCCGGAACGTCAAGGTCTGCACCTATATGTCTTGAAAGCTCTGTCATAAAGCTTTGGCAGAAGCGCATAACCTCTGCGTCGCTCTTGCCCTGTGGGTCAAAGTCAGAGCCACCCTTACCACCACCCATAGGGAGTGAGGTCAAGCTGTTCTTAAATGTTTGCTCAAAGCCGAGGAACTTAATAATGCCCTCGTATACTGATGGATGGAAACGGATACCACCCTTATATGGACCGATAGCGCTGTTGAACTGAATTCTAAAGCCTCTGTTTACTTGAACCTTTCCATTGTCGTCAACCCATGGAACTCTGAACTTAATAATTCTTTCAGGCTCAACCATTCTCTCAAGAACGCCACTTGTTATGTATTCCGGGCGCGCCTCGATAACCGGCTCGATAGACTCGAGAACCTCTTTTACGGTCTGATGAAACTCAGGCTCGTTAGCGTTTCTCTTTACAACTCTTTCCATTAATTCGTTAAGATACTCATTCTTAAAGCTCATTTTTGTATTCTCCTTACAAATAAAATTCAAAATTAATATGCCTTGCCCCAATATACAAGCTTATCTGTCTTCTTGCCACAGCAGATGCAGGTGCCCTCTGTACCCTGCTCACCAAACGGCAAGCAACGAGAGGTAACGTCCGCAAGCTCCTTAAGCTTTAGCTCACAAGCCTCATCACCACACCAGTGTGCTCTTATGTAACCGGACTTTTCTTCTGCTGTCTTTATAAAGCTATCAAGCTCAGTTTCTGTATATGTGCGATTTTTTCTATTTTCCTGTGCCTTGTTAAAGAGATTTTCTGTAATCTCGTTAAGAAGCATTGGAATCCTTACTTCAAGCTCGTCAAGGGAGCAAATGGTTTTTTCGCCATTGTCTCTACGAACGAGAACGCATTGGTTTGCCTCGATATCACGAGGACCAAGCTCAAGTCTAACCGGAACGCCTTTCATTTCATATTCAGCAAACTTCCAGCCCGGGGAGTTGTCTGAAATATCAATCTTTGATCTTGCAAACTTGGAAATTCTCTCATAAACCTCTGTTGCCTTGTCGATAACGCCCTCTTTATGTTGAGCTATTGGAACAACAACAACCTGGATTGGCGCAACCTTTGGTGGTAAAACAAGACCGCTATTATCACCATGTGTCATAATGATCGCGCCGATAATTCTTGTGGAAACACCCCAAGAGGTTTGATAGCAATACTTGAGAGTATTGTCCTTATCAAGATATTGAATGTCAAATGCCTTTGCAAAGCCGTTACCGAAGTTGTGGCTTGTGCCACCCTGAAGCGCCTTACCGTCGTGCATAAGAGCCTCAACGGTATATGTAGCCTCTGCACCTGCAAACTTTTCCTTGTCTGTCTTTCTTCCCTTCAAAACAGGGATACCAAGGTCTTTTTCAAAAAAGTCTGCATATACGTTAAGCATTTGAAGTGTCTCTGCCTCTGCGTCCTCTGCTGTTGCATGCATTGTGTGACCCTCTTGCCACAAAAACTCTCTGCTACGAAGGAACGGACGAGTTGTCTTTTCCCAGCGAACAACGCTACACCATTGGTTATAAAGCTTTGGCAAATCTCTGTAAGAGCGAATTATGTTTGCATAATGCTCACAGAAAAGTGTTTCTGAGGTTGGGCGAACACAGAGCCTTTCTGTAAGTGGCTCAGTACCACCATGTGTAACCCACGCAACCTCCGGTGCAAAGCCCTCAACATGGTCCTTTTCCTTTTGAAGAAGGGACTCCGGAATGAACATTGGCATATAGATATTCTCTACGCCTGTTTCCTTGAAGCGACCATCAAGAAGCTTTTGTATATTTTCCCAAATTGCATAGCCGTATGGGCGAATAATCATGCAGCCCTTTACGCTTGAGTAGTCAATAAGGTCTGCCTTTTTAACTACGTCGGTATACCATTTAGCAAAATCCTCCTCCATTGAGGTAATTTGCTCAACTAATTTCTTTTCCTTAGCCATTTTTAGCCTCTTTTCTTTTCACGATTATGTGGCACACGGGATACCACAATAATTTTTATACAATTATATTAGCACACACAATTCTTAATTTCAAGATTTTTTTATCATATTTTAAGCGCTTTTATGCATTTTTTTGCAATTTTATCGTTTTAACACACTAAAGCGTTTATGGAGTCAATTTTTTTGTGCAAAATAGCAATAAAAATCTCCCTGTTTTCGGCAGGGAGATTAATTCTTATTTACATTTTACACTAAGCTCGCCCTTTTTGATAGACACACTTGCCATTGTGATGTTGCCACGAATTTCAAAGATAATTGCGTGTGCAAGCTTATCCTCAATTTGTGTTTGAATGTATCTTCTCATATTACGAGCACCGTATTTCTTGCTGAAGGACTGCTCTGCGATAAAGCTGCAAACCTCGCTTGTGTAGCTAAAGTCAATGTTTCTTTCGCTAAGCGCCTCCTTAAGGTCCTTAAGCATAATGTCAGCAATGCGAACGAAATCATCCTTTTCAAGAGAACGGAAGGTGATAACCTCGTCAATTCTGTTGATAAATTCAGGGCGAAGGAAGCCGGAAAGCGCCTTCTCTGTCTTTTCCTTTGCAAGCTGATTTGTATCAGAGGAAAAGCCTGCCTGAGATGATGTTACAGTTGCGCCTGCGTTGGTTGTCATAATGATAACTGTGTTTTCAAAGTTAATAAGTCTGCCCTGTGAATCGGAAATCTTACCCTCATCAAGGATTTGAAGAAGGATATTAAGAACGTCCGGGTGCGCCTTTTCAATTTCATCGAAGAGAACAACGGAATATGGGCTTCTTCTAATCTTTTCTGTAAGCTGTCCTGCCTCATCATAGCCGACATAGCCCGGAGGAGAGCCTATAATCTTTGAAACGGAATGCTTTTCCATAAACTCTGACATATCAAGCCTTACAAGGTTGTCAATGGAGTTAAACAGCTCCCTTGCAAGAGTTTTTACAAGCTCTGTTTTACCAACGCCTGTTGGTCCTGCAAAGATAAAGGATGCAGGGCGCTTTTTAACACTAACGCCTGCTCTGTTTCTTTGGATTGCGCTTGTTAGGGACTTAACCGCCTCGTCTTGACCAACGATTCTAGACTTAATTCTTTCCTCAAGACCGGCGAGCCTTTCAAACTCCTCCTCGGAGATGTTGCTTGCAGGAATACCTGTCCAAATTTCAATAACGCCTGCAAGGTCCTGCTTTGTCATAACCGTGCCATCGCACTCCTTATCAAGCCTTTCCTTGTCGAGCATTAGGGTGGATTTCTCAGTTTTTAGCTCTGCTAATGCCTTGTAATTGCTCTCACTTGCATCCTCGGCAATTTTGGCGTTTATAGCCTCTGTCTTTTTGTCAACCTCGGCAAGCTTTTCAATGACCCTGTGTCGCTCATTTATGTGCGGAGAGTGTAAAACGATATGTGAGCAAGCCTCATCAATCAAGTCTATTGCCTTGTCCGGTAAGAACCTGTCTGTTATATATCTTTCACTCATTATAACGGCGCTTTTTGCCATTTCGTCAGAGATTTTTACACCGTGGTATATCTCGTAGTAATGCTTAATGCCCTTTATCATTTCGATACACTCGTCAATTGTAGGCTCTTCAACCTTTACAGGCTGGAAGCGCCTTTCAAGAGCTGCATCCTTCTCGATATATTTTCTATATTCCTTAAGAGTTGTAGCACCGATAACCTGTATTTCGCCACGGCTAAGTGCAGGCTTTAATATATTTGCGGCATTCATACTGCCCTCAGAGTTACCTGTGCCAACAATATTATGAATTTCGTCAATAACGAGGATAATGTTGCCTGCCGCCTTAACCTCCTTAAGAAGACCGTTGATTCTTGACTCAAACTGTCCTCTGAACTGAGTGCCTGCAACAAGTGCAGTTAGGTCAACAAGATATATCTCACAATTCTTTAGCTTATATGGAACATCGCCACTAACAATTTTTTGGGCAAGAGCCTCTGCAATTGCAGTTTTACCTACACCCGGCTCGCCTATAAGGCATGGGTTATTCTTTTGGCGACGGCTAAGGATTTGGATAACCCTTTCAAGCTCTCTTTGTCTACCAACAATTCTATCAAGCTTGCCGTTTAATGCGTCTTGTGTAAGGTTGTGGCAGAAGGTGTTAAGATGCTTTCTTTCATCCTTCTTCTTTTTGTCGCCATCCTTGCTTTCCTTTTTGCCCTGCTCCCCTGTTGAGAAGCCTGCATTTTTCATAAGCTTAGAAAAGTCAATAGTAGGACCTTCCTCCCCATCCTCGTCCTCGCCGTTTTCGGAGAGTGTAGGAAGCATCTCACTAAACATTTTTTCCATATTTTCAAGCTCTTCCTCGGTAATGCCCATCTTTGTCATCATATCGTTGACAGGCTTAATACCAAGCTCCTTTGCGCAAACGAGGCATAGTCCCTCCTGCTTTTGCACATTGTTTTCAAGCTTCATTATATAAACCGTTGCCGGTCTTTTTTTGCACCTTGCGCACATTTCCATCTTATGTTTCCTCTTGTACTACCTCTGTATTAGGGTTGAAATCCAGCCTAACACATTTAATTTATTGAAAAATCCTACTATTAAGGATTTATCTATCGTTTCTCTGTCCAAATAGCCCACGGTAAACGGACCTATATAATTTGAAAGCGCATATAAGCCAAGGCTAATGCCCCACAAAACAAGGGCAGCTATAACCACACCTATAACAAAGCCCAAAAATCTGTTTGCTGACTTAATGCCCTCGAAGCAGGTAAGCTTGTCAAGAAGCGGAACAATAAGGCTCAAAATAATAAGCGCTATAAGAAATACACCTATTACGGCAATAATGGAGCAAATCATATTTGACATAGCCCCACCAACATTTTCGCTAAGCGATGGGATAACAGAGGTTTTGCCCTCTGCAAGGCTATCGAAGTCAGCCGAAAGCTGCTCTATATCTGCACCAAATTTTACTAGAATGCTGTTGTAAAAATTACTTTCGTTGCCGTCGTATAAGGTAAAGAAAATGCTTGCTGTCTGCCCGTTTGACTCACAGAACGAGGTTAGCGAGCTGCCAACCCAGCCAATAATTGCATTTTTGAAGAAAAGTGATGCCAAAAGATTTGCAACAGGCACCCTTAATACTAATGCTAAAACAACGGAAATTATGAGCTTACACGAGTCAAGCACGCTTCTGAAAAAGCCGGTAACGGTAAACTTGATAATAATGATCACGGCAATAACAAGCATTGCTATATCAATAATTATATTTCCCATAAGCTCTCCTTTCCTTTTTCTAAAAACAGGGACTGTACCTGTTATACACAATACAGTCCCTATAGTTGCTTTATTTTATTGCAAAGCCCTTAACCCACTCCCAGAAATCGTCCTTAAAGAACTTGACGATAACTGTATTGTTAACATAATCCATATTGAAAATGTTTGGATAATACGAATAACCGAACTCAAATACCTTTTCGATTGCAAGGGACACAAGCATAGCGATAAACGCAGCCATAATTGCACCGATAAGCATACCCAAAATAACATTGAGTGTTTTAACAATTGCAACCTGTGCAGCCTTGTTAAGCAAGAAGCCTACAAGTAAGAAAACAAGCTCAGCAACAATAAATATTGCTACAAAGGCTATAACAACACCAATAAGCAATGCGAATTGTGTACCAAGAATATCAGTAAATTCCTCAACAACCTCTACGCTTGCAGGCTCTTCATTTACGAAGTGAAGCCAAAGCTTGTCCGTTGTTTCCTGGTCAAGCCCGGATGTAAGAAGGTTAATAAACCAGTTTGGAATACCGTCAACTATTGTGTGTAGGGCATATGTGCCGTTAGATTGAATGGTAGACTCTAGCAAGCCTCTAACTGTGCGCTTACCCCAATCAAGAAAGAAGGCGTTACTAATAACCTTTCCAAGAGGCGTACAAAAGATGATCGCCACAAGGGGTGCAAGAATAGTTTTGACAAGAGCCATAAGTGAACGAACAAAGCCACGAATGGCATAGCGTATCACAAAGAAAAGGCAGATAGCTACAATAACGATATCGAAAATTAAGCTAACACTCATCTTTTTTCCTCCTATAAATTATTACTTAATATATTATAAACACTTTTTAGGCATTTGTCAACTACTAATAGAATATTTTTTTAAGGTAAAGTCCCTCTGCTCCGGCTGTAAAGCCAGCCTTGTCTCTGTTTTGGGACTCAATAATTGATTTAACATCCTCCGGCTTTATTTTTCCGCTATCAATCCAAAGGAGTGTGCCAACCATTATTCTTACCATATTGTAAAGAAATCCATCTGCCTCGACGGTAAATTCCACAAGGTCACCATTTCTTTCTACTCTTGCGTCATATACTGTGCGAGTGGTGTCCTCTATTTTTGAGCCAACTGCCATAAAGGCATCGAATTTATGGGTTCCTATGAAAAATTTGGCACCCTGTGTCATTCTTTCAATGCTTTCGTCGCTAATTTCCCTACCATATTCAAGGGCTAAATTTTCATAAAATGGGTTTTTAATGCGGCTTGCATGAATTTTATAAACGTACTGCTTTTTGATAACATTATACCTTGGATGAAATGTATCCTCCACCTCTTTAGCTGACAAAACAGCTATATCACGAGGTAGCTTTATATTCATAGCAATTGGAACCTTATCGGTGGGCACGGTGATTTTGTCCTCTTCATTTCTTGGCTCTACGGTTGCGCAAAAGCCAAGTGCATGAACACCGCTATCGGTACGGCTACAGCCTGTTACATTACAATCAAAGCCAAATGCCTCTCTTGCTGCTTTATTAAGCATAAGGGCAATTGTAGGAAGCTCACCCTGAAGCTGGTAGCCACAATATGCGTGTCCGTTATATGCAATCGTTAATAAAAGCTTTTTCATCAAAGTTTGTATCCGTTTCCATAAATGTTTATTAGAATTACACCGGCAAGAAGCAAAACCGGAATTAAGAACCAAAATAGATCCCTTAAGTGCATTTTAAGCTTTTTCATACGTGTTCTGCCGTTTCCGCCACGATATCCTCTGCATTCCATAGCTGTTGCCAGCTCGTCTGCTCTTCTGAAGGCTGAAACAAACAGTGGAATAATAATTGGAATAAGCGCCTTTGCTTTTTTGATAAGTCCGCCATTATTAAAGTCTGCTCCTCTAGCCTTTTGCGCATTCATAATCTTATTGGTTTCCTCAATAAGAGTTGGAATAAAGCGAAGAGCTATGGTCATCATCATAGCAAACTCGTGAACCGGAATCTTTATTTTTTTAAGGGGCGACAACGCTGTTTCTATACCATCTGTTAGCTCTATTGGAGTTGTGGTATATGAGAAAAACAGGGTTGTGCAAACAAGAAGGCAAATAATTCTTGCAGCCAAAAGTCCTGCGTTGTAAAGTCCTTCCCAATACAGGGTTATTGTCCATGTGTCCGGAATGACTGTATACTGAAAAATCATGCTTGCCTCTGTGCCACTTGTCCAAAATACGTTCAGAACAGCGGTAAATAAAACTATAAAAACAAGCGCCCTAAGACCGCGCAGGATTGTAAAAATAGGAACTCTACTAAGAATTACGGCAAAAACAAGAACGCACGCAAGCGGAATAAACGCATAAGCATCTCTTGCCACAAAAATTGCAACGATATACACAATTACAAAAAACAGCTTAGTGCGAGGGTCCAGCTTGTGAATTACAGAATCCGACTCGTAATATTGTCCTAATCCGACATCAAAATTCATTAGTTCTGCCCTCCTTTGCCATAAAGACTTTTGAGAGCTGAAAATGCGCCGTCAACGGTATAAATGTTTTCAGGAATGTCAAGTCCAGCCTTACGCATTGCCAAAACGATGCTTGTAATTTCAGGAACATCAAGTCCTGCATCGAAAAGCATTTTGTGATTGGAAAATACCTCCTCGCAGGTGCCGTTTGCAAGCACCCTTGCGTGAGACATAACAACCACTCTATCGCAGTACATAGCCATGTCCTCCATGCTATGGCTGACGATAATGACACTTGTTCCGCTTTCTTCACTATATTTTCTTATACCGCTAAGAATTTCACGTCTGCCCTTTGGGTCAAGACCTGCCGCAGGCTCATCAAGAACCAAAATTTTTGGCTCCATTGCCATAATGCCAGCAAGGGCAACTCTCCTTTTTTGTCCACCGGACAAATCAAATGGGGACTTTTCTAAAATTTCAGGTGTCAAGCCACAGAACGCAATGCTTCTGCTTACTCTTGCCTCGATTTCCTCAGCCTCAAGTCCCATATTTTTAGGTCCATAGGCAATATCCTCTCTTACAGTTTCGGCAAATAGCTGATATTCGGGGTATTGCATAACCATACCAACCTTGAATCTAACCTTGCCTATCTCTCTTGGCTTTGCCCAAATGTCCTGTCCATCGACAATAACCGTGCCGCTATCCGGCTTCAAAATGCCGTTTAGCATTTGCACAAGAGTAGATTTACCTGATCCTGTGTGCCCGATCAAGCCGGTTATTGAATTTTCCTCAATCTCAAGAGAGATATCATCTAACGCTTTGATCTCATACGGAGTTTTTCTGCCGTACCAAAAGCTCACATTTTTCAGTTCAATTATTGACATTTTTAATCCTTGTACTAGTTAAATATTGTTTTTAATCAGCTCTGCAACAGTATCAAAATCATACACTCCTAAGGGTATTTTTGTCCCTAACTCGGTATTTAACCTGTGCATAAGCTCCACGGATTGTGGCACCTCAAGCCCTGCCTGCCACAGCTTTTCCGGCTCGGAAAACACCTGGCTTGGCGTACCATCTAAATAAAGCTCTCCGCTTTTCATAACCACTACTCGGTCGGCTAAAACTGCCTCGTTCATATAGTGGGTTATTAATACAACGGTAATTTTTTCTTCCTTGTTTAGGCGCAAGATGGTATTCATAACCTCTTTTCTGCCTATTGGGTCAAGCATTGCAGTAGATTCATCAAAAATAATGCATCTTGGCTTCATCGCTATTGTGCCGGCAATTGCAACCCTTTGCTTTTGTCCACCGGATAAGCGATGGGGCGCATGGCGAGCATACTCGCTCATATTTACAATTTCAAGCGCCTCGTCAACACGCTTTCTTATTTCGTCAGAGGGCACGCCCAGGTTTTCCGGTCCGAACGCCACGTCCTCCTCTACTACTGTTGCAACTATTTGGTTGTCCGGATTTTGGAAAACCATACCAACCTTTTTTCTAACCTCAAAAACATCATCCTCACTCATATCCTTGTGGGTAATGTCCTTGCCGTCCACAAAGATTTTACCACTGTTAGGTGCTAAAATCATATTAATAAGCTTTGCAGTTGTTGACTTTCCGGAGCCGTTATGACCAAGAATTGCAACAAACTCCCCTTCATTAATCTCGAGGGAGAGATTTTTCACAGCAAAGCTATTATCGCCACCCTCGCTTTCCGGGTAGCTAAACGAAACGTTTTCTAACTTAATTAGGGGTAAGCTCATTTATCTACTTCCTTTTTATTTTTTGCTTGCTGTCCAGCGCGCGCTTGCACCACAGGGCAAAAAGCCTTTTGTTTCTGTAACAGGTAATGCAAGCTCAGCAGTTTCAGCCTTGCCGCCATGACGGCTAACCACCTCAACATCAAGCACATAACCCATTGTAAGGGCGCTAAGACCTGTTGTATATGAATTTATTAGCATAAATAGTGGATCATCTGAAATAAGCTTTTCGCAGAGGCTAACGAAGTCGCAAACTGCGTCCTCCAGCTTCCAAACCTCTCCACCCGGTCCTCTGCCATATGATGGTGGGTCCATAATGATTCCATCGTATTTATTGCCACGGCGAATTTCGCGCTCAACAAACTTACGGCAGTCATCAACTATGTATCTAACAGGTGCGCTTTCAAGCCCACTTGATTGTAAATTTTCCTTTGCGCAGGCAACCATACCCTTTGAGGCATCTACGTGTACAACGGATGCGCCAGCCTTGGCAGCGGCTGCAGTTGCACCGCCTGTATATGCAAACAGGTTAAGCACCTTAACCTCCTTGCCTGCCTTGCGCCTTTCCTTTATAAGCTCAGAAAACCAATCCCAGTTTGCAGCCTGCTCCGGGAAAAGTCCTGTATGCTTAAAGCCCATTGGCTTTAAGTTAAAGGTAAGCTCGCCGTAATTTATGGTCCACTTTTCCGGAACGTCGTTTTTAATCCAAGCACCACCACCGCTTTTTGAGCGACGATAGATGCCGTCCGCCTTATTCCATAGCTTATGATTTCTTTTGCCCCTCCAAATAACCTGCGGGTCCGGGCGAATAAGAATATATTTACCCCATCTTTCCAGCCTTTCGCCGTCGGAGGTATCTAAAAGCTCATAATCCTTCCAATTATCTGCTAAATACATTTTGTCCTCACATTTTATAGTATTTTCCAAGTACATTTGAGCCAACGTGCCCATGGCATATTGCAAGCGCCAATGCGTCCGCTGTGTCGTCAGGCTTTGGTGGCTTTGGTAAATTCAAAAGCGTTGTAACCATGGTTATAACCTGCTTTTTCTCTGCCCTGCCATATCCAACAACAGCTTGCTTAACCTGAAGCGGCGTATATTCAAAAATCTTAAGTCCCTTTTCGTGGGCGGAAAGAATAATAACCCCTCTTGCCTCGGCAACGCAAATTCCTGTTTTTTGGTTTGTGTTCCAAAAAAGCTCCTCAACCGCCATAACATCGGGCTTGTACTTATCTATGATTGTATTCATACCATCGTGTATTTGGCGCAGCCTTTCCTCAATCGGAACGCCTGCCTTGGTTTGTATAGAGCCATAGCCCATAACTCTAAATTTGCCGTTTACACACTCTAAAACTCCCCAGCCAACGATGGCAAAGCCGGGGTCAATACCTAATATTTTCATAACAAGCGGGAAGTCCTTTCTTGAAAAAATCTTACAGATTATTTTATCATATTTTTACCTCTATGTCAAATATATTTTATTTTTTCAAGTTATAATAAATATTATTGATTTTAATAGTAAATTGTGGTAAACTATTATAGAGTATTTTTTCATGAAAGGAGCCTATACATGTCTACTATTCCAATTATAAGCATTGGCGACACATTGGAGCTTAAAAAGCAGCACCCCTGCGGACAAAAGCTTTTTAAGGTTTTGCGTATTGGTGCTGATATTAAAATCGAATGCATCGGATGCAAGCGCACTCTTACGCTTGATAGGCTTAAGGTTGAAAAAATGATTAAAAAAATTATTCCCGGTGAAAGTAATGAATAAAAAATTAGATAAGCTCTCTTTCCTTGATGCAACAAGAGGCTTTTTGTATAACGGTATTGACACGCTTTCCAAAAAGGTAATAAGTAAAAGCTATCTTTTCCTTTCCTTTTTAGTCCCTGCCGTGATAGTTAGCATCGTATTTATATTTCTTGGCATCTATCCTTACGGAAATAACTCTATTCTTACCCTTGATATGAACGGACAATACGTTTATTTCTTTGAGCAGTTTAGAGATATCCTTACAGGACAGGCGTCCTTTTTCTACACCTTTGAGCGCTCGCTTGGCGGAGAATTTCTTGGAAATTATACCTATTATTTAGCTTCTCCCCTCTCCATCATAGTTGCTTTCTTCCCTGCCAATATGATTACCGAGGCTATTGCTATTATGATGATTATCAAGGCCGGTCTTGCCGGCTTTACCTTCTCTATCTATCTTGATAGGACAAGGAAGAAAAACATACCTGCCTTTGTTATGTTTTCAACAATGTATGCCCTTTGCTCATATGCGACTATATTCCAGTCAAACACAATGTGGATGGACGCCTTAATTTGGCTTCCACTTATTACACTTGGAATTGAGTCTGTTATCAAGGAAAACAAGTTTAAGCTTTATATTATTTCCTTGTTTATGGCTATTTGGAGCAACTACTACATTGGCTATATGATTTGTATTTTTGTTGTGCTTTATTTCTTTTTCTATCTTTTTGCACACAAATCTACGGAGATTAATTTTCTAAACGAAAAAAATCACGGCTTAAAGAGCTTTGGCAGAATTGCGCTTTACTCTATTGTTGCTGTTTTAATGGCCGGTGCAATTATTGTTTCAGCTTACTATTCCTTGCAGTTTGGCAAAAGCGATTTACAGCAAAACAGCTTTGCGCCTGACCTTAGATTTAATCTTTTGGACCTTATTTCAAAGTCCTTTATCGGCTCTTTTGACACTATTCGCGGTGAGGGCACGCCAAACATTTACGCAGGCACGCTTGCGCTTATACTTGTTCCTGTTTTCTTTGCTACAAAAAAGGCGACACTGCGTGAAAAGATTGCCTATGGTGTGCTTTGTGCAATTTTTGTGCTAAGCTTCTCTATTAACACCCTTGACCTCATTTGGCACGGCTTTCAGATGCCTATTTGGCTTAACTATCGTTATAGCTTTATTTTCTCCTTTATCCTGCTTTGCATGGCATATCGTGGCTATGAGGCTATTGGAGAGTGCTCCGGAAAGCTGATTGGCGGTATTGGCGCAACAATTTTGTTTGCTTTGCTGATTGTTTGCCAAGAGGTTACCCTTGTTAAGTATACAGGCGGCGACAAGCAGGATGCCGGTCCAAGTATTGAAATGATTGTGGGCACGATTATCGCAGTCGTTCTGCTTACCACATTTATTATACTGTTTATTAAGCTAAAGGCTAAGCAGACCTTTGCCTTGCTTATTGCTTTAACTGTTTGCATAGAGGCATATGCAAGCACAATGATAAACTGGACCTATGAGGTGCAGGATGCCGGCTGGGCTTCACGATACTCTTATAGATATTTTATTGATGAAAGCTCGACTGTTTCAAAGGCAATTCAAATATTTGACCCGACCTTTTACAGAATTGAAAAGGGCTTTCAAAGAAAGCCAAACGACAACCTTGCGCTTGATATCAAGGGTATTACCGAGTTTACATCAACCTTTAACAAGGGCGCACGTGATTTCCTACAGAACTTAGGCTTCCAGGCTGATTCGCAAACTACAACTTACCTTACCGGTAACGAGCTTTCCGAGTCGCTTTTGGGCGTTAAGTATATTATGCAAAACACCAAGGTTGAAGAGGATGGCAGCTCCACAAATACAGTTAGCAAGCTTTATATTCCTGTTGAGCTTTCCAAGACCTTCTCTGTTCATTACAATCCTTACGCTTTGCCTATTGCTTATTCAGTAGATGAGGCTATTAAAAAGGTTGCTATCCAAAGGACCACAAACACCCATCTTGAATATGCAGAAAACATTTTAAGTGCTATGCTTGGCGCTGACGGCGATGTGCATGACAGCTGTAATTTTACAGTTACACTTGATGGATGCTACAAAACCAAGGACGAAGAGGTTGACCCTAATAACACAGAGATTGAAAAGTCCGGCGTTAGCTACAGAAAGCTATCCGACCGCCAATCTGCTTCCTTTACCTTTAACATTACTGCACAGAGAGATGGCGAGATTTATATGTTCTTGCCTACTCTATATAACACGCCTGCAACCTGTCACGTTAATGGCGAGCTGCTTTGTACTCTTTTCCAAAGTGACACCTACAAGGTACACAATATCGGCGAGTACAAGGAGGGGGACGAGATTAAGGTAAAGCTTACCTTTGAGGCTAAGAGAATTTTCCTTTTAGACTCTGAGGACTACTTTATCCAGTACAGCCCCGACAAGCTAAAGAGCAAAACCGACGAGCTTAAGGCCGGTGGGCTTGATGTTAAGAATTATAGCGATACACTTATTGAGGGTACAATTAAAAATACAGACAAGAATACAGTTTTTACTACCATTCCATATGATGCATGCTGGCAGGTTTATGTAGATGGACAAAGGGTTGACACGTTTAAGTGTATAGAGTCTATGATTGCATTTGATTTGCCTGAAAATGAAAACGCTGACCATACTTATAGCATCACTATGAAATATGTTCCTCTACAATGGATAATCGGATCTGTTATAAGCCTTGTTGGAATTAGTGGCTTTGTTGTCCTTTGTGTGCTTGAAAGAAAAAGAAAGAAAAAGGTAGTTTTGGAAATTACCGATGGAGAAAGCAAATGATTTACCATGTAAACGGAAATCTTGAATATTGTGAGCAGGGCTTTTGCGTGGTTGACTGCTCCGGTGTTGGCTATAAGCTGACTATTAGCGACAACACCTATCAAGAGATTGTTGGCCATGTGAACGAAAAAATGAAGCTCTATACCTATTTGCAGGTTCGTGAGGACGGGGTTGAGCTTTGTGGCTTTAAGACTCTTGACGAATTAAACGCATTTAAGCTCTTGATTACTGTTTCCGGTGTTGGACCGAAGGCGGCAATGGCTATTTTGTCCCTTCTTACACCTGACAGGCTTAGCATGGCTATAACCTCTGAGGATACAAAGGCTATTGCTAAGGCAAACGGTATCGGCGCAAAAACTGCTGCGCGCGTTATTTTGGAGCTTAAGGATAAAATTACCAAGCAGGTATTTACCACTACCGCCTCCTCCGATGCAGGTGCGCCTGTTATTGTTCCTAAGAATTCTAATCTTTCCGAGGCTCTTGAGGCTCTTGTGGTTCTTGGCTACTCTCGCTCAGATGCGCAACGCGCTCTTGGCGGCATTGACCCTAAGCTTGAGGTTGCGAAAATTATTCCGCTTGCTCTTAGTAAGCTATTGAGGTGATAAGATGATTGAAGAGACAGAATTTGACTTTGAAAGCAGAATAGTATCTACTGAGGCCTCCGGAGAGGACAACGAGGTTGAAATAAGCCTACGCCCTAAGACCTTTGACGAGTATATAGGTCAAGAAAAGGTGCGTGAGATGCTTAAGGTTTATATTGATGCGGCTAAGGGCCGCGGAGATTCTCTTGACCATGTTTTGTTATATGGCCCTCCCGGTCTTGGTAAGACTACCCTTTCCGGAATAATTGCGGCTGAAATGGGTGTTAATTTTAGAGTGACATCCGGTCCTGCTATTGAAAAACAGGGTGACCTTGCTGCTATACTTACAAACCTTGCGCCGGGCGATGTTCTTTTTATAGATGAAATACACCGTCTTTCCCGTTCTATTGAGGAAATTTTGTACCCTGCGATGGAGGACTATGTGCTTGATATTATTATCGGCAAGGGTCCTGCTGCAAGGAGCATCCGTGTGCCGCTGCCTAAGTTTACTTTGATTGGCGCAACAACACGTGCCGGACAGCTGACAACGCCATTAAGAGATAGATTTGGCGTGCTTTTAAGGCTTGAGCTTTATACCCCGGACGAGCTTGCGACTATTATTAAAAGAAGCGCTTCTCTGCTGAATGTTGGCATTGACGATGATGGCGCTTATGAAATTGCTTCTCGCTCAAGAGGTACACCGCGTATTGCGAACAGACTTTTGAAGCGTGTAAGAGACTATGCGCAGGTTAAGGGAGATGGCAAAATTACCCTTGAAATTGCACAGATGGCGCTAAAATCCCTTGAAATAGACGAGCTTGGTCTTGATAATATTGACAGGAAAATGCTTGAAACTATTATTAAGTTTTATGATGGTGGTCCTGTTGGCCTTGAAACTCTTGCTGCTACTATCGGAGAGGAAAGCATCACTATTGAGGACGTTTACGAGCCTTATCTTATGCAAATTGGATTTCTTAGCCGTACACCACGCGGCAGGTGCGTAACAAGACTTGCATATGAGCATCTTGGCATCCCATTTAACGGCGCAGGCGGATATCAGTTAAAATTAGATGAGCAATAAAAAAAGGAGCGAAAATCGCTCCTTTTTTGTTTAGGTTAGAATAGCAAATCTTGGATGTTTGCTGTAGATGTACCCTTTGTTACGGTTTGAACACCCTTGCCGTCGCCATAATCAAAGTCTACTGTTGTTGTTCTGATATTTTCGGAAGAAAATTCCATAATATCCTCACTTGCTACTACCTCATTTGTGTAGCTTGGCTTTGTGTATTTCATTATACGTTTTCCTCCTTATTTACAATTATATCAGTTGTTTGGTTTGCTTCTGCGTTTGCAACAACCTGGTTATATGTTACAGCTTCAACTGTGGTTGTATTTGCGCCGTTGCTAATGTATGTTACTGTATCGCCATCTATTACATATGCGCAAACAAACAGCTCTGCATCCTTGTAGTCATCTACAAGTCCTGTAACCTGCATTTCAAAGATTGAATACTGCTTCTTATCATCAAATGACACGCTAAACGCACCTTCCTTTAATGTTGTACCATCAAAGAGTGTATTTGTTGCACCAAGCTTTGCTACAGATGCTACTGCCAAGCCGTACTGAAGTGTTTTGCCGGTTGTTTCATAAAGCTCAAGCGCCTCAAAGTTTACTGCAAAGCCTTGAAGGATTGCTGTGCCACTATATGAATAGCCGTTGTTTACAAAGATTGCAGGAACTTGATATTCTGCTTTGTCAAGAATTGTAAAGCTTTCAACATCGCAAGCGGTACACTTGTAGTAATAATAGCCTACTTTAAGGAAACCGTTGTCGTACTTAATAGTGTCAAATTCTCCCTTTGTGTGACCCTTGGCATCAATTGTTTCATTGAGTGATAAATTATATTTTCCGCATGGACAGTAATATTTGATTAAGCCTGTTTCTGTACATGTAGCATCTGTGATATCTTGACATTTGTATGCATGATTATCTGCATTTTCGGTAAGTGCAGCAGCAAGCTCTGCATAAAGTGCATCGTTTACGTCCTTGGATCTGTTTGCAATTGAAAGAACATCGAAATTATACGCCTTGCCGCTTGAGCAGAAGAATACCACGCTACCAGTGTTTTTATAGTTGGAAGCGTTGTTTGTGCTATACACTTTTATAAGACCCATATTGGTTACATCTGTAACATTTTCATTTGCAAAAACAAATGTTACATTTGCATTTCCCTCGCCCCAAACAAACTGGGTAAGCTGTCCCAAGAAAACAACAGTTTTGGGAGAATCTGCACCGATACCGGAAAATGCCGCTGTTGCTCTCATATCAACAAAGTTTTCGCCAAAAACAAGAACATCGTTTATGCTCTTGCAGTTTATAAACATTGAGCCACGCTGGTTGTTGTTTGTGTAAAGCTGGTTACCAGAAAATCCGGTCAAGCTAGATGGCATATAATAAACAGTTGGTTTTTCCGGAAGAACAAGCTTGGAAAGGTCAAGAGTCTCTCCGTCGTAGCATTGTCCTACTGTAAATGGCTTATCAACAAAATACATATTTGGTGCATTGTCGAAAGAACCTTGGTTAACACCATTCAAGCGAAGGGTTTGCATAGAATCAGGCATATATACTGCTGTTAAAGAATTGCAGTTTTCGGCAATGAAACGGTCAGGAAGGGATGTTGTTCCCTCAGGAATACTCATTGCAACCAATGAAGGACAGCCCTTGAATACGCCGCAGCTAGGAAACTCTACTTTAGTATAAGACTCGCCGTTAGCGATAGCATTTGTGATTTTTGCATTTACCTTATCAAAGCTAACAAGCTTAAGGTTGTTACAGTAACAAAACGCTCCTTGTCCAACATTTTTAATTGTTGATGGGAATTCTACATACTCTAATCTATCACACTCTGAAAAGGCGAAGCTATTAACATATGTTGTTCCCTCATTGAAAATCAAAACTCCGTTTGTACCGTTTATATAATACAAGGATGAGCATCCCTTGAAGGAATATTGACCAAATTCTTTTGCTCCACTTGGTATATTAATTGTTTCAAGAGATGAGCAATTTTGGAAACAATAGTTAACAAAGTTAGTAACTGTTTCAGGAATTACTATATCATTAAGAGCGGTGCATCCATTGAACATACCATGTGTTACTCTTGTCAAATTGCTTGGCAATTGTACAGATTCTAGCACTGTACACTGAGAAAAAGCATAATTACCAATTTTATTGTACAGTAATCCGTTGTGTAGCTTTACGGACACAAACGGAAATTTTGCAAAGGCGTATGCATTAATGCTTGTTACGTCCTCTGGAAGGGTAAAATCAGCTTCCAATTGAACATTAGCAAAATAAACTTTAGAGTTTACTGTCACAGGAACGCTGCTTTCATTTCCGAACGAAATGTTTTTAACCCATTCATTAATTGTGCCGGTATACTTAAATTCAGCAATATTAACGCAGCCACTGAAAGCATTTGATCTTATCGCTGTAACGGTGTTTGGTATTGTTATCTTCGTAAGAGATTCACAATTTCTAAACAAATGTGGGTTTATAGTAGTTACTGTGCTTGGTACTACAAGCTCAGTTAGCAAATTACCATTAATGTAAAGATTTTTAGCATAATTAATTGGATTGGCTGTATCGTTTCCGTTTGTTGTATTAGCGCCGAAATATGTGTTAAACCACTGCTCCAAGGTGCCAGTATAATTAACTCTATTAATGTTTTTTGCACCATTGAACACTTGATCGTTGAACTTAACCATATTTCCACCAAATTCAACAGATGTGATTTTAGTGTTGTTGTAAAAAGCCCTATACGCAGCCTCTGTTACCTTGTAGGTTTTTTCCTCGTAGGTAACGCTTTCAGGGATAACAACTTCTGAAATTGTTATCTTTTGGTTGTCTGTGCTTAAGATTGCATAGCCGTCAAAGCCATCGTAGTCTGTTGACTCTGTAAGGGTGTAGTGCAAATCGCCAATTTGAGTTGCACTTACAGAAAGAGCCAAAATTACTACGAGCAATAGCGACATTGCAAGAGTAAGTAAAATTCTCTTTTTCATGGTTTCTCTCCTAAAAAAATAAATATTCACGTACGTATTCTAACACAGGTGTGGAAAACTGTCAAGTTCAACAAAAAAAAAAAAAAAAAATGATTATATTTGTTTATATTGCATAATAAAATTAAAAATATTGTTGATAGGTCTACAAAAACACGATATTTTGAACCTGTTTTAGACTATCGGTATTTTACTTTTTAGGCAAAATGAAATTTGTTA
>JAFVTH010000027.1 GCA_017503285.1 Clostridia bacterium
AACAAAGGATAAGGAATTCTATATCTGTGCATACGTTATTGAAAATGGCGCAGTTTCCTACATTCATAACAATACAACAGCTGACAACGCAGAAGCAACAACATACACAGCAGTAGCAGCACTTGATAACACCAAGTACGACTACCTACCTGCTACAGCAAAGGAGGAAGAATAATGAAATACACAAAGCCAAGCTACACAAATGAGGTAGTAGCAAGTGAGGATATTATGGAATTTTCTTCCGAAAATATAAGAACCACAACAGTAGACTTTGATTATGGCGACGGTAAAGGCGTTCAAACCGTAACAAAGGGCACATCTACAGCAAACATTCAAGATTTGCTATTCTAACTTAAACAAAAAGGAGCGATTTTCGCTCCTTTTTATTTTGTTATACTAAGTCTTTCGCCCTTTGTCCAGTCGGCATGGAAGGTCTTTTCGCCATATGTTAAAAATTCCTTTGCAAGTCCTGCCTTGTGTAGCTGGTGTAGCTCATATGGGGAAACTACATCAAATAGCTTATTTGTGTCGTTTTCATCCCAGTTGTAATAATCCTGCACCACATAAACAAAGTCGGCAGAGTATATCGTGTTACCCTGTGAGTCAATACCTACTGTCAAATTCTCAATTCTAATGCTTGTGAAATAAGAGCCAAGTGCGTTTTTCCAATCTCCCTCAAGGTTGTGGAAAAGGCTTTCCTCGTTTTGATAAAAGGTTAGGCTCTGACCGGGCTTGGCAAGCACCTCACATGCAGCCATAGCCTTGTTCAAATCGGTGTTTCTGTTGTTCAATGCATTTTTGTCAGCTAAAAAAGTATCAATAATTAAGTTGTAGTTATCACCACTGCCATCTAAAAAGTGAGAAAGCAGCTTGCTTGCATTCGGATAGTTGGCAAGAGCACCACCAACAGCAACTAAATTTGCTGAATTTTTAATGCTTTCAAGGTTAGATACGCTTGATCCGGTGTTGTAGTCAGCCATTGAGCTTGCCATCTGCTTGTTTCTGTCATTAGAGGTAACTGTTTGATTTATACCAAAGCCACCAAATGATTCTCTTGAATTATCAAACATATCGTGGCTAACAAAGTAAAGCTCATCATAGCTTGTTAAAATGTTTCCGCGCTGGATATAAAATATTTGACTGTCAAGAATAACATAGTAGCAAATCAAAAACTTTTCACTAATCAAATCAGCAGATACATTATTTATCTTAATATCGTGAACAAAGCTACTTGAATTTACAAAGCTTGCTTTTCTTACATATGAATTAGGGCTACCATCACTCTTAAGAGGCATCTTGCCGTTAAGACCCTTTTCAGATGTAGCAATAAGACCAAAATCAAGCTTGATATTCTTAAATTTTGCATAAGCCTTCAAAACAGAAGCAAAGGAATAATAGCTTGACGAAATTGAATCCTGTGAAATCGAATAACCAATTTGCTCAAAAAAATCACTATGGGTTGTGGTTCTTTTTGCTGCACAGCCTTCGTTTTTGCAAGCATCATGCTTAGTAATGCCGTAAAGTGCGCCCGCCTCGCTTGCAACCAAATCAACAGGCGCAAAGTCATGCTCCATAGCCTCCTTAACGGTAGCACCACAAGCCTCACAAACAAGTGCAGTTTCACACTTCCCGTCGTCAATAGCACCCTCGTGCAAGCACTCATCAGCAAAGGCAGTAATTCCTAAGCTAAATATGAGTATTGTAGCAAATATCGCCACAAGTAAAACATTCTTAAAGCCTCTTATCATAAAAACCTCTTAAACAAAATCAGTTCTATAAATATCTTAACACTAAGTAAAAAATTTGTCAACAAAATTCCTTGAATAGGAAAATAAAGTGTGTTATACTTTAATAAATAATGTAAAATGAGGTACAATATGTTAAGTAGAATCAATAGCCTTCGTGCAAAAATGGCAGAGAATAATCTTGACGCGGTTTTTCTCACTTCAAGAACAAGCCATAGATATTTTACCAAATTTGATAACGAGGACGGTTATCTTTTAATTACTAAGGACCAAGCCTTTGCTCTTGAGGATTTTAGATACGTTGAGGTGGCAGAAAAGCTCCTTTCAAGCGCATATGCGGTTAAAGACCCAAGAGATATGGCAGCTCTCGTAAATAATGGCAATATAAGCCGCCTTGGCTTTGAGGATTTAGACGTTAGCGTTAGCGAGTATGAAAGGTTTAAGGAATTATTTTCAAAATCCACCCTTGTCCCAATAGGCGATATGGTTGTTAAAATGCGCCAGGTAAAGGACTCATGGGAGGCTTTGCAAATGGAGCAAGCCCAAATCATTACCGATATGGCTTTTGAGCATATACTTGGTATTTTGTCAACCGACCTTACAGAAACAGATATCGCTGCCGAGCTTGAGTATTTTATGAAAAAGCACGGGGCAGAGGATAAAAGCTTTGATACAATTTCCATAAGTGCTGAAAAAACCTCGCTCCCTCACGGTGTTCCATCAAACACCAAGATAAAAAAAGGCTTTTTCACAATGGATTTTGGCGCAACCATAAATGGCTATCACTCCGATATGACAAGAACTGTTTGCATCGGCAAGGCAGATACCGAAATGAAAAAGCTCTATAACACAGTTCTTGATGCGCAACTAAAGGCGCTTGAGTATTTAGAAAACGGCGGCAAGGATTGTGTCCTCGCTGACAAAACCGCAAGAGACATCATAGACAAGGATTATAAGGGCTATTTTGGACACTCCCTCGGACATAGTGTTGGTCTTGAGGTGCACGAAAGCCCGGCTCTTTCCCCTAAAGCACAGGGCAAAATTTTAGTTTCTGGCAACATTGTAACAGTTGAGCCTGGTATATATATCCCCGGAAAATACGGCACAAGAATAGAGGATATGGTTCTTATTTGTGAAAACGGCATCAAAAACTTCACAAAATCCCCTAAAAATCTTATCGAGCTATAAGAAAAAACTTAAAAATAGGAAAAATCTTGCAAATACCTATTGCAATATTGCTTATTTTATAGTAAAATACTATTGTAAATTTTATGTAGTAGCTGTGGCGGGCTACACAATCAAATACTAAACGCCAAGAAAAGGAAAAGACATATGATTACAGCTGGAGATTTTAGAAATGGTGTTACCTTCGAGATGGAGGGTAAGGTATATCAGGTTATCGAGTTCCAACACGTTAAGCCGGGTAAGGGTGCTGCTTTTGTAAGAACAAAGTATAGAGACGTTGTTTCTGGTGCAACACGTGAGGCTTCCTTTAACCCAACAGCAAAGTTTGAGACAGTTCAGGTTGAGCGTAGAGAGCTTCAATACCTCTATAATGATGGTGAGCTTTACTACTTTATGGATATGGAGTCCTATGAGCAGATTCCAGTTGACTCTCACAAGCTTGGCGACAACTTTAAGTTCGTTAAGGAAAATGAAATGTGCAAGCTTTCATCTATTAAGGGTGAGGTTTTCGCAGTAGAGCCACCAACATTTGTTGACCTTTACATTACAGAGACAGAGCCGGGCGTTCGTGGCGATACAGCTACAAACGTTACAAAGGCTGCTACACTTGAAACAGGTGCTGTTGTTAGAGTTCCAATCTTTATCAATGAGGGCGACCTTATCAGAATTGATACAAGAGTTGGCGAGTACCTTGAAAGAGTAAACAAATAATTGACTGAATTTAAGGGACCGGCATAAAAATCGGTCCCATAAATTTATAATTAAAGAAAAACGGAGGAATTTACAATGGAAATGGATATCTTAGAAAAATGCGCATATATTAAGGGCCTTGCAGAGGGCTTGAACCTTGACACAACAAAGCCGGAGGGAAAGGTGCTAAACGCAATTATTGACCTTCTTTCTGACATTTGCAACACAGTTGCTGATATGGATGACGAGGTTGCTACTCTTGGCGATTACATTGAGGAAATCGATCATGATCTTGGTGACGTAGAGGAATACCTCTATGATTGCGAGGATGAGTGTGATTGCGATTGTGATGACGATTGCGATTGTGATGACGATTGCGATTGTGATGACGATTGCGATTGTGATTGCTGCGATGATGATTGTGACTGCTGCGATGACGATTGTGATTGCTGTGACGAGGACTTTATGGAGGCTATGTGCCCACACTGTGGCGAGACAATTTGCTTTAGCAATGAGCTTGACCCGGAGGAAATTGAGTGCCCGGCCTGCGGTAAGGCATTTAAGGAATAATAAAAAAGAAAAGAGCCTTTTGGCTCTTTTTTTGTTATATACCACTTGAAAGTATTGTAATAATATGTTAAAATCAAGGTAATGAAATCACATGCGAGGTAAAACTATGAAATTAGGTACAATGGTTCATCTCGGCGACAATGTTGTTGAGAAAATTAAGGACGTAAAAAAATATGGGCTGGAGTCCTTTCAGCTCTGCTGCTGGAATTTTGATTATTTCACAGATGAATGGGCAGAAAAGGTTTTAGCAGCTACAAAGGAAACAGGGCTTGAAATCAGCGCAGTTTGGTGTGGCTGGGAGGGAGAAGCTTGTTGGGATTTTATAAACGGCAATCTCACCTTAGGCATAGTTCCTTTATATTATCGTGATAAAAGAATGGCAAATCTCAAAAAGGGCTCCGATTTTACTAAGAAGCTTGGTGTTACAGATATGGTTACACACATGGGCTTCCTTCCTGAAAACCCTAACACAGATGAATTCCGTGCTGTTGTTGCTGCTATTAAGGAGCTTGCTGAGTATTGCAAGGCAAATGGACAATATCTACTTTTTGAAACAGGACAAGAAACTCCAATCACATTAAAGAGAACAATTTTGGCAGTTGGTACAGGCAATCTTGGCATTAACCTTGACCCTGCAAATCTTCTCCTTTATGGAAAAGCAAACCCATGCGATGCAGTTGATATTTTTGGCGATTATGTAAGAGGTGTTCACGCAAAGGATGGTGAATACCCAACCGACCCTGCTTATCTTGGTGTTGAAAAGAGAATTGGCGACGGTCGTGCAAACTTCCCGGTTCTCATTAAAAAGCTTAAGGAGCACGGATATGATGGCTCTATTACCATTGAAAGAGAAATCGATGGCGAAAAGCAGATTGAAGACATAATTTATGCAAAGAAATTCTTGGAGGATATTATCAATGGATAAGGTTAGAGTTGGACTTGTTGGCGTTGGTGGAATGGGTGGCTGTCACTTCTTCAACTACGCAGATATTAAAAATGCTGAGCTTGTTGCTGTTTGCGATGTTCGTAAGGATGTTGCAAAGGAAAAGGTTGGCGACAAAAAGATTAAAATCTATACAGACCTAAATAAAATGCTACGCAGTGAAAAGCTTGATATGATTGACATTTGTACCCCAAGCTATATGCACAAGGATATGACAATCAAACTTCTTAAAAAGGGCTACCACGTGCTTTGCGAAAAGCCAATGACCCTTAACGCAAAGGAAGCAAAGCAGGTTTTGGCTGTTGCTAAGGCAACGGACAAGAACTTTATGGTTGCTCACGTTGTTAGATTTATGGCACCATATGCATACCTCCGCCAGGTTATTAAGTCTGGTGAGCTTGGACAGCTTTTAAGACTTGATATGAAGCGCATTTCTGCTATCCCAACCTGGAGCTGGGAGGACTGGATGAGAGACGAGAAGAGGAGTGGCGGTGTTACAACTGACCTTTCCGTTCACGACCTTGATTTCGTTCAAAGCATTCTTGGCATGCCTGATAAAATCGAGGCATATCGCTATAATATGAAGTGCAATAACGACACAGTTGTTTCAAACCTTACATATGGCGAAACACTTGTTACCTGTGAGGGAACATGGTATAACGCAAACATTCCTTTCCATGCAAACTATCTTGCTGTTTTCCAAAATGGTTATGTTGAGCTTTCTGATAAGCTTTACAAAAACGGCGTAGAGGTTAGACTTGAGAAGAAAACAGCTGATGATAGCGCCGATTTGGGAATTAATGTTGGTAACGATAATGGTTATCTCGAGGAAATGCAGTACTTTGTAAACTGCATAATCGAGGGCAAGAAGCCAAATCTTGTTACTCCTGAAAGCTCTGCACAGAGCATCACTCTTGCAGATATGGTTAAGAAAAAGGCAAGAATTATTAGCAAGAAATAAGATAAAAAGAAACGGACAAGTGTCCGTTTCTTTTATTTTTTTGGCTTACTTGAAAAAATTAAGGAAGCAATAAAGCCAAAGCATAAAGCAGCGGTTATTCCACCGGATGTGGCAGTAAGCCCACCGGTTAAAGCACCAAATAAGCCCTGCTGGTCCACAGCCGTTTTAACTCCGTTTGCAATAGCGTATCCAAAGCCGGTAAGTGGCACAGTTGCACCGGCACCTGCAAACTCAACAATCGGACCATAAACACCTATAGCAGTTAGTAAAACACCGACACAAACATAGGAAACAAGAATTCTTGCAGGTGTTAGCTTGGTTTTATCTATTAAAATTTGTGCTATAACACAAATAGCGCCACCGATTAAAAATGCCCATAAATAATTTAGTAGCCACATATTACTCACCTCTGTACTCCAATCTTACAAGATGGGCAATAGCAGGTATAGAGCCACCTTGAAAAAGGGTCATAGGAGACATAAGAGCACCTGTGCCAATAAATAGTACTTTTTTAAGCTCTCCACGCTCAATCCTTGGTATAACACTTGCCCCCATAACAACTGCGCTACAGCCACAGCCTGAGCCACCGGCATGCACATCCTGTCTCTCACGGTCAAAAATCATAAGCCCGCAGTCGGTGTGATTATTGGTTATATCAATGCCCTTGCCGAGCAGTAAATCCTTCAAAATTTCACTGCCCTCATAGCCTAGGTCTCCGGTTACAATAAGGTCAAAATCCTTGGGGGAGTGTCCGGTTTCCTCAAAATATCTCGTTATAGTATCAATAGCAGCAGGTGCCATTGCAGCCCCCATATTGTTAATATCGGTTATGCCCATATCAATAGCTTTGCCAAATAAAACCTGGCTAATTGCTACCTTTCCCTCGCTTCCTACTACATAAGCACCTGCCCCTGTGGTTGTCCATTGCGCAGTAGGCGTTCTTTGTCCACCGTATTCAAGTGGGTATCTAAATTGCCTTTCGCTGGAGCAGTAGTGTGATGAGGTTACAGCACCATAAAGGTCAATTATATTGCCGGAATATAAGCAAGCGCCGATTGCTAAGCCCTCTGCACAGGTTGAACAAGCACCATAAAGACCCAAGTATGGTATATCAAAATCCAATAGACCATAGGCAGAGCCAACACACTGGTTTAATAGGTCTCCAGCTAACAAAATGTCCACATCTGTGTCGATAAAACCACTTTTTTTAAGCGCACCGGCAAAGGCTCTTTTTTGCATTTCGCTCTCTGCCTTCTCCCAAGAATCCTTTGAGAATTTGTCATCATCACAATGCTCATCAAATAGCTGACCTAAGGGTCCATTTGATTCCTTGCTTCCCACAACAGTATAGCAAGCGCTTATTTTTGGCTCTCTTGCTAGGTATATAATTTTGTCCTTCATTTATCCCCCTAATGCTGTTACCAAATAGTAAATTACACCGTAAAGTACGCCACTCATTGTACCGAAAAGGATAACAGGACCTGCTATTGTAAATATCTTAGCTCCAACGCCTAAAACATACCCCTCGGATTTTGTATCCAGAGCAGAGGATGCAACAGAGTTTGCAAAGCCGGTTATTGGCACAATTGTTCCAGCCCCTGCAAGCCTTGCAATGTTATCAAATACTCCGAGACCTGTCAATAAAATAGCCAAAAATATTAGTGTTATTGAGGCAAGAGTAGAGGCTGTAGCCCTTTCAACACCCAAAACCATATAAAGCTCTAAAAAGGCTTGTCCCAAGGTGCAAATTGCGCCACCCATTAAAAATGCGTGAAAGCAGTTTTTCAAAATGGGTGATTTTTTCATTCGCCCCTCTACGTATTCCTTGTATTCCTGCTTGTCCATAATAGTCCCCCTTTGTTCTTCTAAAAATTAGAATTTACTAATTCATAAAAATTATTCAAAAACATTTGACAAAAAAAAGATTGTGTTGTATTATATATATTGTTAGGCAAAAGTCTTTCAAAAATTTTAAGGAGAAAATTAAAGATGTTCAAAAATTTATTTTTGACAGCAGGGGCAACTGATACTCCTGTTGAAGAAACAACAGAGCAATCAAAAAGCTTTTTTGACAGTGTTAAGGAATTCTTCACTGGCACAGGCATGGTTAATTTTATCATCGACGTATTAATCGCATTGGTTATCCTCCTTGTTGGATGCTTTATTGTTAGAAAGATTACAAAGGGCATTGAAACAGGCAAGATTTTCCCAAAGATGAACAAGACGCTAAGGGTGTTCCTAAAGCATGTAATTGCTGTGGTTCTGTATATTGCAATAGCGGTTGCAATTATCTCAATCCTTGGCTTTGATATGACAGCACTTTCTGCTGCAGTTGCATCTGCAGGCTTGGCTATTGGTCTTGCACTTCAGGGGGGACTTTCAAACATTGCCGGTGGCGTTATGCTTGTTATCTTCAAGCCATTCGAGGTTGGTGACTTTATCGAGGGTGCAAACGTTACAGGTACAGTTACAGATATCGGTCTTTTCTACACAACCGTTACCTCCCCTGACAACAAAAAGGTAGTTGTTCCAAACGGCATTATCTCTAACACAGATATTCAAAACTATTCTGCAAACACAACAAGAAGAATTGACTTTGATTTTTCAATCTCTTACAACGCAAGCCTCGATCAAGCAAAGAAGGTTCTTTATGCTTGCGCAAAGGCTGATGAGAGAATTCTTGATGATCCAAAGCCTGTTGTAATGATTACTGAGCACGCAGACAGCGCAGTTATCATTAGACTTAGAGTTTGGGTTAAGACAGAAGAGTATTGGGATGTATATTTTTCAACAATGGAGCAGGTTAAGCGTAGCTTTGACGAGTTCGGTGTTGAAATCCCATATCCACAATTGGATGTTCACATGTCTAAATAAAACAAAAAATGAGCGAGAAATCGCTCATTTTTTTATTTCAACAAGAAAACAAATTTCCTCTTCCTTTAAGGAGACAACAACGCTATCCCCGGCCTTAACCTCCTCGCACAAAAGCTTTTCAGAAAGAGGGTTTTCAATAAGACTCATTATAGTGCGCCTAATTGGCCTTGCTCCGTATGCCTTATCAAAGCTTTTTTTGGCAAGATGCTCGTAAACCTCATCCTCAAAGGAAAGCTCAATGCCAATTTCCTTAGCCAAGCCCTTAACCTCGTTAAGCATTAGCTCGCAAATCTTCTTAGTGTCAACAAGCGTTAGCTGATTAAAAATAATAACCTCATCAAGTCTATTGAGAAACTCCGGATTAAATACTCGTTTTAACTCGCTATTCACCTTGGACTTAACATTACTCTCCTCCTGAGAGAATACAAATCCAAGCTGCTTTGCCTCGGTAATTCCCCTTGCCCCCACGTTTGAGGTAAGAATAATTATAGTGTTTTTAAAGTCAACCACGCGCCCTTGACTGTCAGTCAAAGCACCCTCGTCAAGTATTTGCAGAAGAATGTTATAAACATCAGGGTGCGCCTTTTCAATCTCATCAAAAAGTACAACAGAGTAGGGCTTTAAGCGCACCTTAGAGGTCAGCTGTCCCCCCTCATCATACCCAACGTATCCTGGAGGGGAGCCAATAAGCCTTGACACACTATGCTTTTCCATATATTCTGACATATCAATTCTGATAAGTGCATCCTCCCCGCCAAACATAACAGTAGCAAGGCTTTTTGCAAGCTGTGTTTTACCGACGCCGGTAGGACCTAAAAACAGATAAGAGCCAACAGGCTTTTTATGGCTTTTTAGACCCGTGCGCGACCTTTTTATAGATGCACTAATGGTTTTTATGGCGTCTTTTTGACCTATAACCAGGGAGGAAAGAGCGCCCTCAAGCCCGTTTAATAGCTCTAACTCATTTTCATCTATTTTAGTAACAGGTATATCGGTCCAAAGGGTCACAACCCTGGCAATATGCTCGCCTGTCAAAACGGGCACATCGGACTCTAATTTTATTTGTCTTTTTTGCTTTTCCTTTTGTAGCCTTATTCGGTATTCCATTTCCTCATCTCGTAGCCTTGAGGCAAGCTCATAGCCTTCATTGGCTATGGCTTTTTCTATTTCCCTGGAAATAGCTTTAATTTTTTCCTCAAGCTCCTTAATTGTAGATGATTTAGCAAAATGATTCATTTTGAGAAGAGAGCAGCCCTCATCAATCAAATCAATTGCCTTATCAGGCAAAAATCTGTCATTCAAATAGCGAGAGGAAAGAAAAACAGCAGAATGTATAGCCTCATCGCTAATTTTCACACCGTGGAAAAGCTCATACCTGTCTCTAATTCCAAAAAGTATATCAAGGGCCTTTTCCTTGCTTGGCTCGTTAATCAAAATTGGCTGAAAACGCCTTTCAAGTGCCGCATCCTTCTCAATATGCTTTCTGTATTCGGTTATTGTGGTTGCA
>JAFVTH010000028.1 GCA_017503285.1 Clostridia bacterium
ACCGTAGGATGAGAACCGTTGGTTCGATAATGAGCTTCCAAGAACGCGAGCCACAGGCGAAGCGCGATTGGCTAAAGCGAATTATACAGCGAGCCTTGGCGAGTCGTAATCCTATCGGGTAGGCCAAAATGCCCTACCGTAGGATGAGAACCGTTGGTTCGATAATGAGCTTCCAAGAACGCGAGCCACGGGCGATGCGCGATTGGCTAAAGCGAATTATACAGCGAGCCTTGGCCAGTCGTAATCCTATCGGGTAGGCCAAAAAGTTTTTTGAAAGGAGGTCCTTATGAAGGAAAC
Organism: Clostridia bacterium; assembly: GCA_017503285.1. Classification (GTDB taxonomy): domain Bacteria; phylum Bacillota; class Clostridia; order Oscillospirales; family CAG-272; genus RGIG2000. The sequence goes on from JAFVTH010000028.1 coordinate 298, forward strand.
TGATTCTAAATTAGAGCCTTGGAGCGACGGTGAGTTTAGGCGAATACATATTGACTATGACTATACGTATACCGACTGGTGGAAAAGCGATAGTGACCCGGGCTACAACTATGTAAGGGATAAAAGTAATGATTCCTACTATGCAGATGGATATATATGTCAATATCTTGACGGAGATATTGAGGCATTTGTTGGTAGCACCCTTTGCGCTCTGCAAGAGGACAAGTACGGCTTTTTTAAGTATGACAGATATGTTGAGATGATTGAGTTCGGCTGGGACGACACATGCTCTATCAGCATGTCCTACATTATTGATTATTTTATCAAGTATGCTCGTTATGTAGGTGCTAAGTTTATTAGAATCCCAAACAAAGAGGACTTTCCAAAATTCTACTCTAAGATAACCTGGTGGGTTGATGAAACCTACGAAAACGACTGCTACATCATTTCCATAGACGACCCTATTGTTTACGATGAATATATCCATATAAAGCACTACGAGACGGATCTTGTTACGGTTGAGGACTTGTATTTTCTGCATTACATAGGCTATGAGGTAGGACGCGATGCTTGTGTTTACAAGCACTATTCCGGAGATGAAATCAGCATTGACAGGCGCACAGGGGTAATTACCTTTCCAAGCTACGTATGGCACGAGGGAGATGAGCCAACTATCCTTTCTCCACGCTACTTCCCTCATCTGTGCTTGTTCAGTAATTACTACACTCCAATCAAAGCCCACACGCTTGTTTACGATATAAAAATTGACGGCGTTGATTATGACCTTGCTCGCATTGGAAACGAGCAGCTTGTAATCTTTCACGATATTTCCGTGGAGGATAACATGTTTGACATCCTTTACAAAATCAGCAAGGCTACCAGCTTTGAAAAATACACTGTTTTTACAGCAAGCTTAAATATTGAGAGCCTGTTTTCAAAATATTCATATTGCGACAGAAGGATATCAAGCGACCTTTATTACAGCAGCTTGTGTCTTGAGTTTGACGGATGCGTTGTATACCCACCGCATAAAAAGAAACTTGCAGACCGTGACTTTAACGAAAGGCTCAGCAAAATCAAATCCTTTGGTCTGATAATTGAGGGAGAAAGCCAGCTAAGCGAGGCTTATGTATTTTTCGACCATTCCTACGCAAGGGCTATCTACAAAAATAAGGAATTTGAATTAAACAAAATTGACAAGCAAAAAATAGCAAATGCCCTATTTATGGCGCATTTTGGTGTTTGGGAAAAGGAATACACGGGCGATATGAATCTTTCCTGGGGCATTACGCTGGAGCTTGAGGACGAAACTCTCTCCTTCAGAGGAAACGGAGGCGCGCCTAAGATTTGGATGTACCTTGTTAATGATCTTATTGAGGGGCTTGGGTTAAATGAGATATAGCAGCACTATTAAGGGGAAATTTATCTCGCGCCCCAACAGATTTATTGCCAATGTGGAAATTGACGGACAGGCTACGGTTGTCCATGTAAAAAACACCGGCAGATGCAAGGAGCTGCTTACCGAGGGGGCTACTGTTATTTTAGCAGAGGGCAAAAATCCGCTGAGAAAAACAAAATACGATTTGATAGCTGTTTACAAGGGAGATATGCTTGTAAACATGGACTCACAGGTGCCAAACGATGTGGTATATGAATGGCTTTTAGAGAGCAATTTGTTTTCAAAGAATGCCCTTATCAAGCGTGAGCATACATATGGCAAGAGCAGGTTTGATATTTATGTCGAGGACGGAAAAAGGCGCGCCTTTATTGAGGTTAAGGGCGTTACATTGGAAAACGACGGAGTTGCCTCATTTCCGGATGCACCGACAGAACGAGGAGTCAAGCATCTTTTGCATCTTATCGAGTGCCAAAATGACGGATACGAGGCTTATATCTTCTTTGTTATACAAATGAAGGGCGTATATGCTTTCGTTCCAAACGATAAGACACATAAGGAGTTTGGAGATGCACTGCGCCTTTGTAAGCAAAGGGGTGTAAGCATACTCTGCTATGACTCTATTGTGACAGAGGATAGCATAAAAATAAGCGACCCTGTGTCTATTTTGATATAAAAAATGCTGAGCAAATCGCTCAGCATTTTTGTTTTATTGCTTTGGAACAAGCTTGCCGTTTTCTACCTTAAAGCTTGTGTTTTCACTATCTACCGTGAATGTAATTTCACAGTCCTCAAAAGCGTTTTCCGCAACCCTGGTTATATTTTTTGTAATGTGGATTTGGGTAAGTGATATGCAACCGTCAAAGGCATATTCTCCAATTTCCACAGCTGTGCTTGGTAGGTTAACCGCACTTAGAGATGTGGCACCTGCAAGCATTGATGGAGCTATATTTGTTATGCCCTCCGGTATTGTAAGCTCTAAAAGCGATGTGCAACCAAGGAAGGCAGAGCCCTTAATTTCCTCAAGACCATTTGGCAGGATAATTTCCTTAAGTGATACACAGTTTTCAAAGGCGTTATAGTTTACAAGCTTTACTCCACTTGGAATGGCAACGCTTTCAAGGCTTGAATTTGAAAAGGCAAATTTTCCAACCTCTGTAGTTCCGTTAGCTACTGTATATTCCTTAGCGCTTGCGCCTGCAAAATATTGGATTAAGGTCTTTTCATCCTTTGAATAAAGCGCGCCGTTTTTTACAGTCAGCACTGTGTTCTCTGCGCTCATTATTATTTCTTTGAGGCTTGTACAATTATAGAAGCATTTTTCGCCAAGGGAAATAACCCCTTTGCCTATTTCCACATTTTCAAGTAGCTCAGAGCCGTCAAAGGCAGAGCTTCCTATATACAAGACGGAATCAGGAATAACTACACGTGTCAGATTAGATTTTGAAAATACACCGGATGCAATACCAACGATGCTATCAGTAATAGAAATATCTTGTGCGACCTCGTCACTATCGCAGGCAACTATCCATTTGCCAAGAACGTAAATGCCATCATATTTCGAGACAAGAGAGTCACAGCCCATAAACGCCTTGTCGCCTATGTAGGTAACGCTTGAGGTGTTAATACCTGTAAGCTTGGAGCATCCTCTAAAGGCGCCATCATTTATTTTTACAAATGGGCTTGCCAGCTCAATAGATTCAAGGGAAGCACAGCCGGCAAAAAGGCTGACAGGAACCTCGGAAAGGCTATTTCTCAGCTTTGCAGTTTTCAGGCTTTCGCAGTTAAAAAAAGCATGCTCGCCAAGGGAAGTAACGGAGCTTGGCACAGATATAAAGGTAAGACCGGAATTTGAAAACGCCTTGTTCCCGATTGCGGTAACCTTATCGTGAATGGCTACACTTTCAAGAGAAAAGCAGTTTGTAAAGGTATTGTCCTTAATTTCAGTAACCTTGGCGGGGATATCTATACTAACAAGCGATGCACAGCCGTAAAACGCGCCCTCACCAATTTCCTCAATGGTGCTTGGCAAGGTAATTCTTTCTACCTGTGTAAGATGAGAAAGACCACCGTCTGCGATATATTTAATTCCCTCGGGAATTGTGATTTTTGTAATATATGGAGCGTCCTTTGTGTCAAAGCCACGAATACCTACAACCGGCAAGCCGTTATATGTATCAGGTATTATAACCTCCATATCTGTAAGAGTATCGTCCTTGTTGTAAACGCCTATAAATTCATAGCCGTTTTTGTCCTCGGTAAGAAGGAACATAAGGTCGCCTGTCTTATACTGCCCATCATCTTCTGTGTTTTGGCAGCCACATCCAACAAAGGCAAGGACAACTGTTAAAATTATAAGTGAAAGTAAAAGTATTTTTTTCATATTTATTCCTATAACAAAAATTTATAAAATTCTCTTAGATATTCAAAGCTGATATATTCCTTAAGCTCACTAAGCGTGCCCTGCCATGTGCCGTTTTTTGCGCCCTTATAAAGGTTTTCAAAAACGAACCAGCGAATATTGGAAAGAAGGGACTTTTCTATCCAGTAGCAAAACTTAACGCCCTTATTTATCCTTTCTGCCTTTTTCATACGGGTGTAAAGCTCCACACCGTCAGAAACATCGTGCCAAAGGTCAACAAAGGCTGTGTCGTAATGCTCATTTGCCATTTGCTCTCTTGCATAATCAATTGCGTCAGCCAAAACAATTTTAATTTTATCCTTGTTTTCAAACTGTGGCAGAATATGCTTTTCAAAAAGGCTTATAACGCTTTTATCCCTTTCGATAATAGTTATACTTTTAACCTCGGGCTTTAAGCTTGCCATATAAGCAAAATAGCCAATACCAAGCCCAAAAACGCACACGTCTCCCCACATTTTTTCAAGATGTGGCTTCATGGTTTCTATTTCATTTGGCTTAATTGCCATCCATTCAACACCGTTTTCAAAGACGGTAGGAAAGGAAAATTTTTCTCTGAAAAAGCCAATTTGCGGTATTTCGCGATAGTTATCATCAATGATAATGTCATCCCAAATAATGCCCTCGTATGGCTCATAATGCTGGTATCCAAGATCCCAGCTACCATCCTTTACGGTTGGAATTTTAATGTTTTTGTAAAATGGGTTTTCGTAATATTTTTTGGGGTCAAGCATTTTTACTGCTCTTTTGAAATATTCTCTTTCAAAAATCTCAATCTCATCCTCGTCCTCGCTAAGGGCATTAGCAAGGAAAATTGCAAAGGCATATTCCTCGTTTTCAGCCACTCCCCCGCCAATTTCCTCCATAATTTCCTTAGAAACAAGGAAAGGAAAATTGTTAAGATAGGTAGCAACGGCACGAAAAACTGAAAAGTTTTTCGCCTTCATTTCGTTGATTTTTTCAAGCTCTAAAAGCTCTTTTTTATCCATATTATCTCTCGAAGGATGAAAGTGCTGCGCCTATAACTGTGCTAAACTGCGCATTTTCCGGAATAACAAAGTTCATATTAAACATCTCATTAAGAACATTGAAAACTCCGGGGGCCTGGGACATTTGTGTTAGGTTTCCTGTAAGGACAATATCCTTAATATTAAACTGCTTTGATGCAAAGTATGCTACCATACCTATTGTTTCAAATACCATATTTACAAGACCAAGAGCAAGGTCACCATTAGTTGCAAGGTCGCTAAGCTTACCGAAGTTGGACGCTGTCATATGGCTTGTAAGACCGATATCCTTTTTGGACATATCGCCAACCCTAAGGTCGATATTTGTAATATCGCCTGTTTTCGCAAGGTCATCTATATGCTCTATCTTGTTAAGACCCAAAAGCTTTTGTGAAAGACCCATTATTGTGCCACCGCCAACACCTGTACCTCCAAGATAGTCAGGTGCGAAGCCACGCTTTGCGTGAACAAGGGCAGTACCTGTGCCGAGGCTGGCAATAATTGCCTCGTCAAGCTTGGAAAGATAAAGTCCACCAAGACCTATGCTCTTAAACTCAGGTGTAACCTCGCATTTAAGGTTATAAATTGGCTTATTTACATATGATGAGCCAACTCCTGTTATCATAACCTTTTCTATATCGTTAAGTCCAAGTCCATTTGTGTCAGTAAACTTACCAAATGCACCATAAATTGATGTAATTGGGTCGTCTGCTGTAACAAACATTGGCTTAATTAAATTTTTATTGCTGTCGAAGCCAACAATTTTAGTTGTGCTACCACCGATATCAATACCTATAACTACGCTCATTTTCCCTGTCTCCTTTGCGTATTTTTATTAATTTTACCACAGGAACACAAAAAAATCAATACTATACATAAAAAGGACACAGCATAAGCTGTGCCCTGTTTTATTATAACTGTATTTCGTGTCCAAGCTCCGCTGATTTATAGATAGCCTCCAAAATCTTAACCATATTTACGCCCTGCTCAGGAGTAAAGTCCGGCTCTGCCTTGCCCTCAATAACGTCGATAAAGTGACGGATATTGCTCTCGTGATGAGGTGGACAAGCATAGTCATCAATACTTGGGTTGATTGTAACATTAGTTCCGCATTCCTCGGTAAAGACAGAAAACTTCCTGTCAATTCCGGACATACGTGAGCCTGCCTTCTCTCCCCTTAGCTCAACAAACATTTGATCGCATTCAATATTTGATGCCCAAGAAAACTCAATCTGCAGGCAAGCGCCGTTGTCGAAGCGAATAAAGCCCATCGCAAGGTCCTCAACATCAGTTTTTGAATATGATGTGTGTGGAAACTTTGAATATGTAGAGCCACTAACGGTAACAGGCTTTGGGTTGCCCATCAAGTACATAGCAAGGTCGATAATATGAACGCCAAGGTCAATAAGTGGTCCGCCACCAGACTGCTTCTTATCGGTAAACCAGCCACCCCAGCCGGGAATACCTCTGCGCCTAATCCAGCCACAGCGACCTGCGTAAATCTCTCCCATTTTGCCCTCGGCAATAAATTGCTTTAGGAATTTGGTTGTTGGACGATAACGGTTATTTCTTATAACCATAAGGGTTTTGCCACTTTTTTCAGCTGCAGCCTTCATTTTCTCGGCTTCTGCTACGTTTATTGCATCAGGCTTTTCACAAATTGTGTTTACACCCTTATTAAGAGCATAAATTGCAGCCTTTGAGTGTATGTTGTTTGGTGTGCAGATATCTACAGCATCAAGCTCCTCGCTATCAAGCATTTCCTCGTAGCTTGTATAGAGCCTTGCCTTTGGATATCTTTCCGCCATTTTATCAAGCTTTTCCTTGTCAATATCGCAAATGGCAACAATTTCCACGTTGTCAAGCTTGTCATATGCAGGCAGGTGACAGCCTTGACAAATTTTGCCTGCACCTATAATACCGATTTTAAGCATTATTTTTCCTCAAGTCTTGCAATCCAAGGGCACTCAAGCTTAATTTTGCAAGCCGGGTTTGCCCATCTAACTGCGTTTGTAATAATCTTTTGAACATTTTCATTATAGAAGGTTGGGAAGGTTTCATGTCCGGGCTGGAAGTAGAATACCTTGCCGTTTTCTCTGTGCCAAATTGCGCCGGAACGGAAAACCTCACCACCATTGTACCAGCCAATCATAAGGAGCTTATCCGGCTCCGGAATGCCAAATGGCTCGGAATATGTTTCCTCTGCCTCAAGCTCAAAAAACCTATCATTCAAGCCGGCTGTAATTGGGTGGTTGTGGTCAAGAATCCAAATTCTTTCCTTATCATTGCTTTCTCTCCAGCCAAGATTACAGGTTGTACCCATAAGAAGCTTGAAAAGCTTGGAGTGGTGCGCAGAGTGAAGGAAGATAATACCCATACCGGAAAGAACTGCGTCCTTTACCTTAAGCGCGATTTCGTCAGGAACCTCACCGTGCTTTACGTGACCCCACCAAAGCATAACGTCGGTATTTTCAAGAAGCTCATCAGTAATGCCTGCATCTGCCCTCAAATTACCCTCCTCGTCGTGAAGGGTTGCAGTTGTAACCTCTATGTCCTCATTTGTAGAAAGGAACTCCTTAATTGCGTTGTGAATACCCTTTGGATAAACCTCTTTTACCTTTTCATCCTTGAGCTCATGCCAATATTCATTCCATACAGTAACCTTAATCATTTCAGCACCTCACTGTTTTTTTCTTAGTATACCATATGCCCCCTCATAATTCAAGTAAATAGCCAAATTTTATTGACTTTTTTTGCCAAAAATGATAGGATATAATTGTATTTTATGGGAGGTGATTTTTTGGTTTTTCTCGGCAACGACTGGGACAGCATTATAGGCGAGGAATTTAAGAAGGAGTACTATCTAAAAATCCGCAGCTTTTTGAAAAGTGAATATAGCTCACACAAGATTTTCCCGTCTATGTATGATATTTTTAATGCGCTTAAATACACCTCATATAGTGGCACTAAGGTTGCAATATTAGGTCAGGACCCATATCACGAGGAGGGTCAAGCCCACGGTCTTTCCTTTTCTGTAAAAAAGGGGGTAAAGATTCCTCCGTCCCTTGTGAATATATACAAGGAGCTTAACCGTGACATTGGTATGGATATTCCCACCCATGGGGAGCTTACCACCTGGGCAACACAGGGCGTGCTTTTATTAAATGCCACTCTTACTGTTCGCCAGGGTATGGCAAACAGCCACCAAAACATTGGCTGGTCCATTTTTACCGACGAGATTATTAAAAAACTAAATGATGCACCACAGCCCATTGTATTTATACTTTGGGGTGCAAATGCAAGAAGCAAGAAAAAATATATAACAAATAAGCATCATTTGATAATTGAATCAGCACATCCCTCCCCGCTTTCTGCACATAATGGGTTTAATGGCTCTCGCCCCTTTTCAAGGGCTAATGAGTTTCTTGTCAAAAACGGTATTGAGCCAATTAATTGGAATAGTGTTAATGAATAAAAAAAGCAGACAGCCTAAATCTGTCTGCTTATTCTTTTTCTAAGCATATTTGATATGAAATAAGAAAGAACCACTAAAATTATGTCCTTTATAATAAAAGGAAGAGATACGGCAATAAAGGATGTAATGAAATCAATTTTGCAAAAATAGCTATACCACAGTGTGCCTAAAAGATGGCATACAAAAACCCCTAAAATGCCAAGCAAGATGCCCTGCCATTTGTTTGGAATTATGGCACACAAAACGCAAAGGGGCAAAAAGCCAACTATAAAGCCACCGGTTGGGCCAAGTATTGCATATATGCCACCATTAAAGGCTGAAAATACGGGCACGCCAATTACACCGAGGACAAGATAGACGGTTATTGAAATTGTACCCCTTTTAATGCCTAAGTAGTAGCCACAAAGGCTAACCACAAGGCATTGTATGGTTATGGGCACAAAGGGTGTGGGAATAGCAATTTGAGAGGCAACCGCCATAGCTGCCACAAGAACAGCACACTCGGTAATCAGCCTTACGTTACTTGCTTTCATTTTTTCTTACCCTTGCCTCGCCTGAATTGAATTTTTCTATGCCATTATTTGTTTTTACAACCAAGCAGGCATCGTTATCAATGTCAACAGCTGTGCCATAAATAACCTTGTCTCCTACGTGGACGCTAACGCTTTTTCCAATTATCAAGGATTTTTTGCGATATATGTCTATATATTCCTTTTCCTCTATTTTGTTGTAGTGGTAAAACAGCCTTTCAAGTATTTTGGCGCAAAGTCTTGCTTTGAAGTTTTGCGGTGCTTTTTCCTTGAAAATAGACGTGGCAATATCGCTTATTTCCTGCGGAAAGCCTCCCTCCGGCTCGCATATATTAACGCCGATACCGATAACTGCATATTCAAGACTGGCGCATTCAAAATTAATTGAAGCCTCGGTAAGAATGCCACATACCTTTTTATCATTTATATATATATCGTTGACCCATTTAATTTGGCAAGGAATGCTTGTAAGCTCCTCTATTGCCTCACAAACGGCAACAGCACCCAAAACTGTTATATTCACGCATTTATGCGCAGGTATTTGGGGTCTTAATATAGTTGACATATAAAGCCCGTTTTTGCTTTCAGAAAGAAAGCTCCTGCCCATTCTACCCTTGCCGTTGCTTTGAGAAAGCGCGACTACGGTAGTGCCCTCATCTGCACCCTTTTGTGCCAGCTCCTTTGCTGTCACATTTGATGAGGAAATGCTATCATATATATAAATTGGATGACTGTTTGAAAGATAGCTATTTATAGCTTCGCTATCAAAAACCTCTATGGAATTTACCAGCGTATAGCCTTGATTTGTTTGCGAAAGGATGTTATAGCCCTCCTTTTTAAGAGCTGTTACAGCCTTCCAAACGCTATTTCTACTAATGCCAAGGCGCTGTGCAAGCTCTTGACCTGAAACAGCCCTGCCGGCATTTTCATTTAACACTAATAAAACACTTTGCTTTGTATTCATTTCTCTCCCTTTGTCACCCTCATGTCCTGTGCAGGGTGACAATATATACAAACGAAAACGGACCGTAAAAGTCCGTTTTCTTTATGTAAATTATTTGTTAGCACCGAAAAGTGTGTCAACCATTGTTGCTCTTTCAGCAGCGTAGTCGCAATTTGAGTATGCAGGAACCGGATACTTGCAATCATTTCCGCCAACATATGCTGTGTTAGAAACGCTAGTAGCAGCACCAAAAGCGAGCTGTGCAAGTGTACCGAAGTCATCTCTTGCGATTGAAGCCTCAAGACCCTTGGAATCCTTAGCAGCATTCAAAACGCTGAAGATACCACCAATGCCCTTTGAGAAGAGTGTGTCAACTGTTGCCTTTGTAACATCCTTAATTGCATCACTCTTGCCACTATCCTTGATATAGTTAACAACATTGTCACCAGTAACAACCTCGTTACCAATTGTAACACCACCAAGAGCATTGATAACATCAGAAATTGCTGTATAGTCAACCTTAATGTAGCTATCAACGCTTACACCGTAGTTAGACTGGATTGTTCTTGCAAGAAGTGGTGCACCACCCCAAAGATATGCATCGGAAAGGCAAGCAACAACGTCTGCACTTGGAATGTATACAAGTGTTGTGCTGTTAAGAGTAACATATGAGATTTGACGAGTTTCCTTATTCAAGGAAGCAACGATAATTGTGCTTGCATTACCATCTTGGTTAATACCAAAGAGAGCGAATGTAAATACTGTTTCCTTAGCGATGATGTTTTCAGAAGCATAGGCATGATTCTTAAGAGCCTCAAGATATGTCTTTTCAGCAAAGCCACCGTTAGCAACAAGTGCCATATATGCATCCTGCGTGCTCATATCTGTAAGCTTTTCAACAGTTGCCTGTGCGTTATCAATATCAACCTCGGCAAATGCGTTTGCGTAGCTATCAATAATTGCGTTGATAACGAGAAGTGCAAGAGCGACAACGATTGCAATAATGAGAATTGCCATCAAGAACTTCTTTGCGGAAGAGCCTTGCTTTACATCTGCGTCATTTTTCTCAGCCATTTTAGCTCTGGTTACAGCTTCAACCTCGGCTGTGTTTTGTTTTGTTTCATTTATACTGCTCATCAAAAGCCTCCTTGTATCAAAAAGAACTCTAAACTTTTATTTATAATAATTGTATAACAAAATAAGGATATTGTCAACACTTTTTTTATATTTTATGGCAAAATTTTAATATTTGTCCATTATCTTGTCCCTTGGGTAAATTCTCTTAGAAAATAAATATCATCATTTTTAATTAAGAAGCTCCTGCCGTTTAGATAATCAAGCATATCCTCCGCTTCCAAAAAAGTAAGCTTGTATGCACAAAGCGCCTGATGCTTATAGCCCAGTCGCTTATCAAGCTCTATGCTCCCATATTTACCATCGCCCAAGAGGGGATTACCAATAGATGCCATATGGGCTCTGATTTGGTGGGTGCGGCCTGTAATCAGGTCTATTTCCACAAGAGAAAGATTGGATTTTGGGTTATATTCAACAAGTGAATATTTGGTTATAATTTCCTTGGTGCCTTGCCTTTTTTGCTTGAGCACCTTAACCATATTTGTTTTACTGTCTTTTAGCAAAAAGTCCGACAGAGTGTCGCTCTTTTTAGGTAATTTGCCGTGAACGGCACACAAATATTGCTTCAAAATTTGGTTGGATTTTATTCTTTCATTAACTGCCCTTAGTGCCTCTGCATTCTTTGCGGAAATAACCATTCCTGCCGTGTTTCTGTCAAGACGATTGCACAGGGCCGGTGCAAAGGAATTTTCCTCCTCCGGCTTATATTCTCCCTTTTGGAAAAGATATGCCTGTATGTGATAAATAAGGGTGTTGCGATCACTAACACTGCCATCTCCGTTGGTTTTTCCGTCTCCGTCACCACTATGAACCAAAACGCCGGCAGGCTTGTTGCAGATTAAAATATTTTCGTCCTCGTAAACGATATTAATATCTACCTTAACAGACCCAAGCTCAGAGGTGGAGATTTTATCCCCAAAAAGATCCTCGGAGAGGAACATTTGAACGGTGTCGCCCTCAAAAAGCATCTGCTTTTGCTCTGCCCTTTTGCGATTGACCTTGATTTTCTTCAGCCTAATTGCCTTATACATCAAGGAAACCGGTATGCCCTTTACCGTTTTTTGAACGAATTTATCAAGGCGCTGACCTGCGTCATTTTTATTTATTGTAAATTCTCTCATCATTAACTCCGAATTTTACTTTCGATTCATTTTAACATTTTATAGGTGTCTTTTCAAGTGAATTTGCGGTTTTTTATTTACATAATAAAAAAAGTGTGTTAAAATACAGTAGAAAATCTTGCCGAGGGAGGCTATTTTTATGGAAAAGAAAATAAAAGCAGCCGTTTTGACTCTCGGCTGCCGTGTTAATCAATATGAAAGTGACTTTATTATAAAGGAGCTTGAAAAGGCCGGTGTACAGATTTGCCCCTTTAGCGAGGTATGCGACCTTTATGTAATAAACACCTGCTCTGTAACCGGCGAAAGCGACAGAAAATCAAGGCAAATGATAAGAAGAGCCACAAAGACAAACCCACAGGCTAAGGTTATTGTAACCGGCTGTTTTTCTCAAATAAATCCAGAGGATGCAGGTAAAATACCGGGGGTAAGCTATGTTTGCGGAAATAACTTAAAGTCAAAAATACCACAAATTGCTCTTGAGCTTTTGGAAAAGGATATGCCCTGCACCGTTAATGTGCCAAGCATTTATGAGGGTGGCTTTGATACAATGTGTGTGGGTGCGCCGCTTACAAGGACACGCGCCTTTGTTAAGGTTGAGGACGGATGTGATTCAAGGTGTGCGTACTGTATTATCCCTTATGCAAGAGGTAATGTGCGCTCTTGCCCACCAAAAAACGTTATAAACGAGGTTAAAGCCATTGCCGACGAGGGCTGTGTTGAGGTGGTGCTGACAGGGATTGAAACCGCGGCATACGGTAAGGACCTTGAAAACGGCTACACTCTTGCTGATTTGATTATTGATGTTAGTAAAATTGATGGGATTGAAAGAATCAGGCTTGGCTCCCTTGACCCTGCAAGCATAACAAAGTCCTTTGTAGATAAGGTTAAGGATGTTAAAAAACTAATGCCGCATTTTCACATTTCAATGCAAAGCGGGAACACAAAAACCCTCAATGCTATGAGGCGCAAGTATAACATTGAAATGGCTAAAGCCAACATTGATTATCTAAGGCAAAGCATTGATAATGTTATGCTTTCTGCCGATGTTATCACAGGCTTTCCCGGCGAGAGTGATGAGGATTTTGAAAAAACTCTTGAGTTTTTCAAAGAAAATAGATTTTTACACCTACATATGTTTCCCTACTCTAAGAGAAAGGGCACTGTTGCCTGTGAAATGAAGGAGCAGGTTGACGAGGGGATAAAAAGACAGCGCCTGCATATGCTCGAAAGGCAACAAAGAGAAACAAAGCTCCAGCTACTTTTAGAATACATGGAGAAAAACCCGGTTATACCTGTGCTTTTTGAAGTCTTTGACGGCACCTTTGCCGAGGGGCATTCCCCAAGCTTTGTTGAAATACGGGTAGAAAGTGATGCCTCTTTAGGCGGAGAGATACATAATGTTAAATTAACTCACACCGACGGACACTTCATTTTTGGAGAGCTAATATAAAAAAAAGACCTTGCTTCTTGCAAGGTCTTTTTTTTTTACTTATCTGTTTTTGTGCTTTCGGAAATTGCGTTTACAAGACCAACTACACCTTGAAGATCGCTTGGGATAATAACCTTTGTTGCGTTGCCGTCTGCAACCTTTTCAAAGGATTCTAGCTTCTTAAGTGTAATATAAGACTCATCCGGATTTGCCTCATTGATAAGCTTGATAGATGCTGCCTGTGCTTCGTTAATCTTAAGAATAGCCTCAGCCTCGCCCTCTGCCTTTTTAATTCTTGCTTCCTTTTCTGCCTCTGCACGAAGGATTGCAGCCTGCTTTTCAGCCTCTGCCTCAAGAATTTGGCTTTCCTTTTTACCTTGGGCAACAAGAATGCTACTGGACTTTTCGCCCTCTGCGCGAAGAATAGCCTCACGCCTTTGGCGCTCCGCCTTCATCTGCTTTTCCATTGCATCCTGGATTTCAGCAGGTGGCTTAATATTCTTAAGCTCTACTCTGTTAATCTTAATGCCCCATGGGTCAGTTGCCTCGTCAAGAATAGAACGAATTTTTGCATTGATTGTATCTCTTGAGGTAAGTGTTGTATCAAGCTCCATATCTCCGATAATGTTACGGAGAGTTGTAGCTGTAAGATTTTCAATTGCTGCCAGTGGATTTTCAACACCATAAGCAAAAAGCTTTGGGTCTGTAATTTGGAAGAAAACAACGGTGTCAATTTGCATTGTAACGTTATCCTTTGTGATAACAGGCTGTGGTGGGAAGTCTGCAACCTGCTCCTTTAAGGAAACCTGCTTTGAGATTTTATCTACAAATGGAACGAGCCAGTGAAGTCCTGTATCCCAAGTACGGAAGTATGAGCCAAGACGCTCAATAACATAAGCCTTTGATTGTGGTACAATTTTGATGTTTGCAATAGCAATAACTGCAAGAACAACCAAAATTGAAACGATTATTATAATTGCCGGAATCATATTTTCTCTCCTTATATTTTATTCAACGATTGCCTTGTTGCCGTCAATTTCTATGAAAACAACAATTTCATCCTTGAAAATTTTTCTACCGCTTTCGGACCTTGCGCTCCAAACAGCGCCACCGATTTTAACAGCCCCCTTGCCCAAAACGTTGTCAATTTCCTCAACAACGATTGCCTCTTTTCCTATAAGAAGCTCTAGGTTTGTTTTTTGACTTTCCTTTTTCCTTGTCAAAAACCTTTTGACAAAGGGTCTTGTTGCAAGTAAAAGCGCAACAGAAATTACAGCAAAAATAACAATTTGCCAATAGATTTCAATATCGGCAAGCGCTGTAACAAGCGAGGTAACACCAGCACCAACAGCAAACCATACTGTAACAAGCTGAACCGTTGCAACCTCAACAACTATAAGCGCAACCATAAGTGCCAGCCAAAACCATTCCATAAGCGCACCCCCTTACACGATTATATTTTAGCATAAATCAGGCTAAAAGTAAACAATTTTGATAAAGAATTACACTAATATTTTTTCTTTCTTTTCAAGCTTTTCCTCATAGTAAAGCGCTATGTTTTTTTCTAAAACGCTTGAAAGAGTATATTTTTCAGTTTCGTATTCTCTAAACGAATAGTCAATTTCTTTTATTTTATCAGCAAAAGCTTTTATTTCAAGTGGGCAAGTACATTCCTTTGGTAAAAGGTCAATGTGTCCCTTTATGCTTGAGGCAACGATTGGCACCCCTGCCCTCATTGCTTCAAGAATATTAAACGGCAAGCCCTCTACCCTTGAGGCTGAAACATATACATCTGCGTCCTCAAGATATGGCTTTATATCCTTAGTATACCCAGAAATACGTACACGTCCCTCAAGATTTTCCTTTTTTATGTACTTTTCAATTAATTCTCTTTCACTACCGTCGCCAACTAATGTAAGTGTATATTCCGGCAGGTGCTTCATCATTTTCACAAGGAAAAGTTGATTTTTTCTTTTGCTTATTTCGCCCACGAACAAAAGATTTTTTGGCTTTTTGTTAGCTTTTCTTTCCAAGCCGTCGCATCTTGAAAAATCTATGCCGATGCCGTCTATCATTTGAACATCCTCAAGACAAAGCTTGTTTTCTTGTGCTATTTGAAAATCCTCACTATTCATAACCAGGATTTTATCAGTTTGCTTTCTTACAATTTTTTCACAGCCAAGATATATAGAGTTATGTAGCCAAGAAAAGCCCTTGCCAAAAAGATAGCCGTGAACGGTGTTTATAACTCTCGGTCTTTGCTTTGTACCCTTTAGTGCGTATCTGACAAGAAATGCAGCAAGGGTTGTATGTAGGTATATAACATCAGGCTTTAGTTCTATTATATGCTTTTTGATTTGAGAAATTAATCTAAGATTTTTGAGGGACAAAAAGCGCTTTTCAAAGGGCACGTTAAGGTCTGCACCCTCTCCGCTTGCCATAATGAAAACCTGATGACCGTCCTCTCTCATCCTTTCGATATAGGGACGGTGAAAATTATTAATATGCACCATATTTGATGCCACAATAAGTATTTTCATTTTACATATTTCTCGTTCCTATTAAACATTTTGAATGGAGTCATAAGGATAATTTTCAAGTCGTTAAATGCCGACCATTCCTCGATATACTTAATGTCAAGCTC
Source organism: Clostridia bacterium (assembly GCA_017503285.1). Taxonomy (GTDB): domain Bacteria; phylum Bacillota; class Clostridia; order Oscillospirales; family CAG-272; genus RGIG2000. The sequence continues at coordinate 16,396 of JAFVTH010000028.1, forward strand.
AATACGTCTTTCGATAGAGGTGTCCCCCCTAAAGCCATAGATTTGGGCAAGGCCTGTAATTCCCGGCTTTACCTGGTGCTTAACCTTGTATAGTGGAATAGTCTTTGAATATTCCTCAACAAACTTAGGTAGCTCCGGTCTCGGTCCTACAATTGACATTGTACCAAAAAGCACATTGAACAGCTGTGGAAGCTCATCAATGCCGGTTTTACGCATAAATGTGCCAAACCTTGTTTTTCTTGGATCCTCGTTTGTTGTCCATGCAGAGTCTGACATTTCATTAACCCTCATGGAACGGAATTTATACATTGTAAATTCCTCATTGTTTTTGCCAACTCTCTTTTGCTTAAAGATGATTGGTCCCCTTGAGGAAAGACCAACGCCAATTGCCGCAACAAGCATAATCGGGGAGGTTAAAATTATGAGAAGCAAGGATATAACAATATCCATAATTCGCTTAATCAAGGCATTACTTATTCTATCAAGCGGTGTGGTTCTTGTGTTAATAACAGGCATAGTGCCTATCATATCAACCTGACACTTTGACTTAAAATAATCGTATGTAAATGGGATAATAGCTGTACGAACACCGTTTTTATCACAAATATCGATTATTGATGCAATTCTGTCCTTATCCTCATGCTTTACAGCAATAACAAGCTCGTGTGGGTTATACTCCTTCAAAAGCCTATCAAGCTCGCAGTAGTTGCCAAGCTTTTCTGCAAACTCCGGGCTTTCCTCATCTGTGATACAGCCAAGAATATTAAAGCCGTAGTGTGAGTTTTCTCTAACCTGCTTTTCGTATTCCTGCGCGCTTTTACCGGAGCCGAAGATAATAACCTTTTTGGTTTTCGGGCTTCTCTTTCTTATTTCGTGAACTGCCTTGGTGGCAATGATTTTCTTAAGAAAAATAGCAATTGTGGATATTGCCCCTGCTATAATAGCTATAAAGTAATAGCCCTGTGGCATATCTATAATTGCCAAAACAGACACTGCAAGCGCAAGAAGAACCACGTTTGCAATACCGTATCTGATAAGCTGAATATGCAGCTTTACAAATATGTTAGTGGAATATAGGTCGCAGAAGGAATATATAACAATGGTAAAAACGGAAATAGCAACTATAATAGCAAGCCCTATACTGCCAACGCTAACGCCTGCGCCAAGATTTTCAAGGGGCATTATTATAAAAAAGCTTACGCAGATTGATGTGAAATTTAACATAGCATCTAAAAGTGCGCTAAACACCTTGCTAATAAGTCTATTGGTTTGTCCCATTTTATCCTCCTTTCTAAAAAGATTAAAGCACTAACCCATAAGATTAATGCTTTAAGCTATCGCAATATTTCTTGTATTCAGCGCATACCTCATTAACCTCGCCGTATGCTTTAACCTTTGAGTCCTCAATCCATACTGCCTTTTGACAAAGCCTCTTTATTTCATTAATGTTATGGGAAACGATAACAAATGATACACCCTTTTGCCTTAGCTCCTCAATTTTTGCGGAGCATTTGCGTCTGAAGCTCTCGTCACCTACTGACAAAATCTCATCCACAAGCAAAATATCCGGGTCTGCATCAATGGCAATAGCAAAGCCAAGCCTTGCCACCATACCTGATGAATAGTTTTTGAGTGGTATATGCATATGGTCATGAAGCTCTGCAAAGTCAACAATTTCTTGATACTTTTTATCAAGCTCCTTCTTCGGGTAGCCTAGGATAGCACCGTTTAGGTAAACATTTTCCTTGCCGCTTGCCTCATAGTCAAAGCCAGCACCAAGGTTAAGTAGTGGGGCAACCTTACCCTTTACCTTAACTGTACCCTCAGTTGGCTCATATATTTCGGTAAGAAGCTTGAGCATTGTGCTTTTACCAGCGCCATTATGGCCGATAAGCGCAATTGATTCCCCCTTCTTTACCTGGAAGGAGATATCATCAAGAATTCTAACCTTTTTGCGCTCCAGCTTGCCACGAAGAAGTCTGACAAAAAACTCCTTAAGGTTATCAACCTTTTCGTCTCTTGTATAAAAGTCAAGACTAACATTTTTTACGTCTATAACAATGTCGTCCTCTTCTGTGCTTGGAGCTTCATTTTCTAATTTAACGTCCTCTGCCTTTATTTCCTCAGGCTGAACGGTTTTATTTTCTAATTCCATTTTGGTCTCCGATTAAATGTAGAATATGAACTTACGTCTTGTAAGAAGGAACACAAGTGTGCCAACAAGGAATGCACCAATGCCCCAGCCGTAAAGAATCAAAATCTCTTGCGCACCAGGTAGTGGCGCATACATTTGAGCAGTTTCTAGCATTTCCATTGCCTTTTGCAAGCCGTTTGTCTTAACAAGCTCACCCCAAAACTCACTTGTTCCAACGCCGTTTATAATCTCTCCGCAGTTTGCAACGAATTGTGTGTTCTCTGCGCATCTGTATGCAGCATCTCTGAAAAACTCAACAAAATGATACATTGGGTTTAAGTTAATAACTGCTGTTATGAACTTAGCGCTAAGGTCTTCTGAGTTAGCAAATCTGTCTACCTTATAGAACATAGGTGTAAGGTATGTCCAGAGAGTTAGGAACACGTTGTAAAAATGCTGAATATCTCTAAAGAAAACGTATAATGCGGAAAGAATAAGTGAAAGACCGTAACTGAACAGGAACAATGCCGGAACCATAACCAAAATTAAAAGCAAATTTGGGCTGAAGATTTCAAAAACATTGTTGAAAAATGCCACAAAAATCATAACCGTCAACAAAGCAATCAGGGAGAATGCAAAGTTGATAACCGCACTAAGGTTATTAGAAACCGGGAAAACAAAATATGAGATTTTATTTTTTGTAAGAAGTCCACGGTTATTAACAAGCGAGGTCATTGACTGAGTAGTGCCAGCCCTCATAAGTGCAAAGGTAATTGTACCGCAAAGAAGATACAGGGCATATGTTTTATCATCCTTATATCCCAAAACGTTACTAAACACGAAGTACATAACAAGCATGTTAAGTAGTGGGTTAAGTATGGTCCAAATTGCACCTATGGCAGAATTTCTATATTGAATTTTTACATTTTTCTTTACAAGCTCGCGAACGATATTGGCATTTTTCTTAAAGCTTGCAGCCTTTTTTACAAAGAATTCCTTAATCCTTGTTAAAAGCTTTGGAGCATTTGTATTATCCATTTTTTCTCCTATACGCAAAAATAAAAAATATTAAAAACTTATAGTTATTGTATCATATTATTAAGCGAATGTCAAGACTTGCGCTTTTTATCCAAAAATTGACAAAATCAACTATTTTTTATTACTGCCTCATAAACATCGTTGTACATATACAAGGAGCCTAGCGCAACAAGAGGTAAATTTTCTTTTCTTGCGTCATCCATAGCCGCCTTAACTGCCTCGTCAATGGTGTTATATCCTGTTGCCTCAGCGCCAAGACCCTCAAAGACCCGAGCATATTTATTCGCATCTAGTGCTCTTGGATTATTTGGTGTTACTGTGTATATCCTTTTTGCAACATCCTTTAGTCTGCTGGCGATAAAGGTATAGTTTTTATCAGCCATAACGCCTGTTAAAATCAGCACCTGTCCCTTGAAGTATTTTTTTATGCTTTTCAGTGCCTCTAAAATACCCTCCGGATTGTGTGCGCCGTCAAAAACAACGCAGGGAGTGTCTATAATTCTCTCAAAGCGAGCGCTCCAGCTTGCCTTTTCCATGCCTGTCCTTACAGCGTCGTCACTAATATCATAGCCTTGATATCTAAGCTCGTTTATTGCAGCAAGTGTATTTGTAGCATTTAGGATTTGATAGCTACCCAGGAGCTTGATTTTTATATTCTTAAAGCCTCCATATGAAATAACTGTGCCGTCAAGGTCAGCCCTTTTAACCCTTGCCTCCATATGATTTACAAAAACAACGCTTGCTTTTTTCTCGTTGGCAACAGAAAGCATAGCATCTATGCCGTTATCCCCTGCGCACCAAAGGCAAACACCGTTTTCCTTAATTATGCCTGCCTTTTCATAGGCGATTTTATCAATAGTATCTCCCAAAATTGCTGTATGCTCAAGAGAAATGCTTGTAATTACAGAAAGGATTGTGTTTTCTACAACATTTGTTGAGTCAAGCCTGCCACCAAGGCCACATTCAAGCACAACAAGGTCGCACCCATTATCCTTAAAATATTCAAGGGCGATGGCAGTAACAAGCTCAAATTCTGTTGGCTTGTCCGTCATTTTATCGCTGACCACCTTAACTCTTTCGGTAATTCTGCAAAGCTGGTCATTATCTATCATTTTACCATCTATCATCATCCTTTCGTTAAAGCAACGGATGTATGGAGATGTGTAAAGTCCTGTTTTATAGCCTGCCTCTGTAAGCACGCTTTGAAGCATTGAGCAGAAGGAGCCTTTTCCATTTGAGCCTGCCACGTGTATGAATTTTAGCTTATTTTGCGGATTTCCAAGTCCATCGCAAAGCTCTCTTATGCGCTCAAGACCAGGCTTGCAAAACTCCCAGTTTATTGAATGAATGTACTCTAATGCCTCACTATAATTCATTTATTTTCCACCTCATTGTTAGTGTTATCTGAAGTCCTATACCCTACTATCTTGGCAAAGCTTTTTCGATTAAGGAGCTTGCATAGCAAGAAAATCTCCAAGGAGCCTATAACAAGATATGTGGGAATACGCAAAAGCACCATAATGTTATAAAACTCGTAAAGACCGATAGACTTTATTATCATTGAGCAAATAACGTGGGAAAGCGCCCCTGCAACAATAATTTGTAGGTTGCCGTTTTTCTTAATGATGTACTTTGATACAATTCCGGCAACAACACCTACAAGAGTTGCGCCTATTGTAACAAGAAGGTTTATTGGATAAACCTGTGTGGAAAGCATATAGCTTATAAGGTCGGTTGATAAGCCAACTACCCCACCAATGATTGGGCCATACAAGATGCCAGCCATTATAATCGGTAGATTTTCAAAGGTGATACGGAAAAGACCGTCACCAAAGTTTAAGTAGGTTTTACAAAAAATACCGATTACAACACTTATGGCGGTAAGCATGGCAGTAACTGTAAGCAGCCTTGCGCCGCTTAAAGAGCCTTTGCTCTTTTGTCCTTTAGACATAAAAAAACACCTCCAGAAATGTAGCACAGATTTTTGCACCATTTTGGAGATGAGTCCAGCGGGATGCAACATGCGAACCGCAACCGAAGTTTTCGTCCCAAAAGCAACTCCCCGTCTTTTGAACACTTAACGCTCGCACATTTACTCTGTTTACTTATTATGTAGCATCAGCTACATATTTATCATAGCACAGCAGACCTTTTTTTTCAATATAATATTTTAACTTTTATGCCAATTTTTATTGACTTTTTCATATGAATATGATATTATACCTTTGCAATTTGAGAATGATTATCAAATTGATAATTAAATTGAGAAGGAGGAGCAGAAATGAATATATTATTGGAAGTCCACGAGCATGGGCATTCTGCCGGTGTACTAGACTGCTTTTTACATTCACTTGAGCATGCTGTAACCGACACGCTTATTGCCATTCCTCTTCTCTTTTTAGCATATTTATTAATGGAATTTTTAGAAAGACATGCCTCCGGTAAAATGGAGCGTGCTCTTAAGAAAATCGGAAGCAACGGACCTTTTATCGGCTCACTGCTTGGCTGTGTGCCACAATGCGGCTTTAGTGCCTCTGCCTCTAACCTTTATACTGCAGGGCTTATAACAGAGGGCACATTAATTTCCGTTTTTCTTGCTACCTCTGATGAGGCATTTGTGGTTTTGCTTTCCACACCTAATGCCTTTCCCGAAATTTTGAAGCTTCTTCTTACTAAAATTGTAATTGGCTTTGTTGCCGGCTTTATAATTGATATTGTGCTTACCTCCATGCGCATTAAGAAAACACCTGTTGAGATGTGTCAGGATTGTGGCTGCGAGGAAGAAAAATCTATTTGGCTGCCTACCCTTAAGCACACGGCAAAAATGGCTCTGTTTATCTTTATTATAAATATCGCCCTTGGCTTTGCTATGGAGATGCTTGGAGAGGATATGCTAAGCCATATTCTTCTTAGTGGCTCTTTTTTACAGCCCTTTGTTACTGCTCTTGTTGGTCTTATACCAAACTGCGCAGTTTCTGCCGTTATAACCAAGCTATATATTGCCGGACACCTTTCCTTTGGCTCTGCTGTTGCCGGGCTTTGCACCGGTGCCGGCATTGGTCTTGCGGTGCTTTTCAAAGCAAACCCCGTAAAGAAAGAAAACTTCAGAATTATTGGTATTTTATACCTTGTTTCAGCACTTTCCGGACTCCTTATTTCCTTAATAGGTATATAAAAATCCCAACCTGACGTTGGGATTTTTTTATTCTATGTAGTCACTTATTGCATCAATAAAGCCCTGATAATTTGTTGCGCCGTTTATCGTGTCTACCACTTGTCCGTTTTTGTCAAGAATAACGGTGTAGGGATAGTACATATATCCACCCATTTCTTCATAATAGCCCTCGTTTTCGTCGTCAATTGCGAAAATAATATCAGACTCCTTATAGTTTTCCATAATGAACGTTGGTGCCTCGTCCTTTCGGCTATATGTGTGGACGGCAACCACGGACACCTTGCCCTTATATTCTGTTGCTATTCTGTTAAGATAGGGCATTTCATATATGCAGTACGGACACCAAACGCCCCAAAAGTTCAAGATTGTAACTGTGCCAAGGGATGCCGGGTCTACCCTGCTTTCTGTCTCCCCTGTTTCATCAACAACTATAAGACCCTTATCAGAATCACAGGAAAAGAGGCAAAATAGCATTGTGAAGATTAATAATATAGAAACAAATTTTTTCATTACTGCTCCATCCTCGCAAGCTTGATTGATGAAATTGCAGAGGCGAAAAATGCGCCTGCACATATAGTGAATAAAACATAGGAGCGTGAGTATACTGTAAGTGCACCCATGGCGGCTAAGGTAAAGCTAAAGGCAAAGGCAAGCTTTGAGGTCCTTGGTCTTAGCTCCTTTGAGGTAATGCCCCAAACCGCATTAGCAACGCCAAAGGCAGATGCAACCGTTAAAAGAAGCATAAGCACGGCAGTAACTGTATAGATATCGTTTGAGATATAGTGGAAAAGGTTTAGAAAGTTAGTATATTCAAGGGTGATGCCTAAGCTTGAAAGCCTTGTTTCACTAACTCTAATTACAGGAAAAAGCATAGCAAGACACACAGTCAGATGTGAAGAAAATATAATCCAGTAATATTTCTTATGCATAACCTCTCTCCTTTCCTTTTTTGATATTTTATCATTTTTTAGTTTTCGTGTCAAGTTTAATTAAGATGCTTGACAATTCTTTTTTTCGGTGCTATAATAGGTAAAAAGCTATGACGGAAAGAGTAACAGTTTTTCCATTTTCAGAGAGAGTGGCACCTTGGTGCAAGCCACTTATTTGGGGGATTGTGAAGACCACTCCTGAGCTGCGGGCGGTAAAAAGCCTTGTCGTTTTCTCGCGTTAAGAGGTAATTAAGTTAAAGTACGGGTGGAACCGTGCGGATTTTGTTAATTCTGCACCCCGACAAATGCGTTTTGTATTTGTCGAGGTGTTTTTTATTTTTAGGAGGTATAAATATGAAGGTATTTATCGGTGGAAAGGAAATCCAGTGCAATGCCGGAGAAACTGTTTATGACGCAGCAAGAGGCGCTGAGCTTATTGACAGAAGCGTTATCGCAGCATCAGTAAACGGTGAGACGGTTGCGCTTACTAAGGAGCTTTGCGAGGGGGATGAGGTTGAGCTTTTAACCTTTAATCAGCCTGCCGGAAAGCATGTTTTTTGGCATAGTGCATCACACATTTTAGCACAGGCTGTAAAAAGACTTTATCCTGATACAAAATTGACTATTGGCCCTGCTATCGAAAGCGGCTTCTACTACGACTTTGATGCATCTGTTGCAATCAACCAAGAGGTTCTTAAGAAAATTGAGGACGAGATGAAGAAAATCGTTAAGGAGAACCTTAAGATTGAGCGCTTTGAGCTTCCAAGAGCTGAGGCAAGAGCCTTTATGGTTGAAAGAGATGAGCCATACAAGGTACAGCTTATTGATGAGCTACCGGAGGATGCTGTTATCAGCTTCTATCAGCAGGGGGAATTTGTTGACCTTTGTGCCGGTCCACACATTTTTGCAACCGGTGCTGTAAAGGCGCTTAAGCTTCTACAATGCACAGGTGCTTATTGGAAGGGCGACCAAAGCAACAAGCAGCTACAAAGAGTTTACGGCGTTGCATTCCCATCCAAGGATGAGCTTAATGCACATCTCACTGCCCTTGAGGAGGCAAGAAAGAGGGACCACAACAAAATCGGCCGCGAGCTTGAATTCTTTACAACCGTTGACTCAATCGGTCAAGGCTTGCCAATCCTTATGCCTAAGGGTGCAAGGGTTATCCAGCTTTTACAGCGTTGGATTGAGGATGAGGAGCAAAAGCGTGGCTATCTTCTAACAAAGACACCACTTATGGCTAAGCGTGAGCTTTACAAGATTTCCGGACACTGGGACCACTACCTTGATGGTATGTTTGTTCTCGGCGACCCTGATGATTACACAAAGGAATGCTTTGCGCTCCGTCCTATGACATGTCCATTCCAATACCAGGTATTTCTAAATAAGAAGCGCTCATACAGAGATCTTCCAATGCGTCTTGGCGAAACCTCTACTCTTTTCAGAAATGAGGATAGTGGCGAGATGCATGGTCTTATCCGTGTACGTCAGTTTACTATTTCCGAGGGTCACCTTATTTTAAGACCTGACCAGCTTTCCGAGGAGTTCAAGGGCTGTCTTGTTCTTGCTAAGCATTGTCTTGAAACACTTGGTCTTTGGGAGGACTGCACCTTCCGTTTCTCACAGTGGGATCCAAAGCGCACTGACAAGTATGAGGGTACGCCTGAGCAATGGGACGAGGCACAGACAATTATGGGCAAGCTTCTTGACGAGATTGGTCTTGACTACGAGATTGGTATTGACGAGGCTGCCTTCTACGGTCCTAAGCTTGATATCCAATGCAAGAACGTATTTGGCAAGGAGGACACCATTGTTACTATCCAAATTGATATGCTGCTTGCAAAGAAGTTTGGTATGGAATATGTAGACTCCAATAACCAGCTAGCAACACCTTATATAATTCACCGTACATCTATGGGCTGTTATGAAAGAACGCTTGCTCTTCTTCTTGAAAAGTATGCAGGTGCTTTGCCACTTTGGATGTCTCCAACACAAGCTACTATTATTCCTATCAACTCCGAGTTTGATGACTACGCTAAGGAAATTGAAGCAAAGATGCTTAGCCGTGGTATGAGAGTTGAGGTTGACTGCCGTAATGAAACAATGGGTAAGCGTATTCGTGAGGCACAGCTACAAAAGATTAACTATGTTATTGTTGTTGGTGCAAACGAAAAGGATGCCGGCACAGTTTCTCTACGCGCACGCGGCGGTATTGATCTTGGTGTTATGCCTATTGATGAAATGATTGACAGACTTGATGTTGAAATCAAGGAAAAGAAAAGATAACTAGAATAAAGTAATAAAGCCCTGCAAAATAATAGTTGTCAGGGCTTTTTACAAAATGGAGGGCTTATGGAACAAAGAATTGAAGCAAATGCTCTTTTTAATATTGGCTATGGTCTTTATGCAGTCACCTATAACGACGGTGCAAGAAGCAACGGACTTATTGTAAATACAGTTGTTCAGGTAACAAGCACACCTCTTAAGGTAGCTGTAACAATAAACAAATCAAACTACTCCCACGATGTTATAAAAAATACCAAAAAAATGAATGTTTGCCCCTTAACTATCGACACTCCCTTTGAGATTTTTGAAAAATTGGGCTTTCATAGCGGCAGGGATACAGACAAGCTTTCCGGTATTTTAAATTGGTCCAGCGCAAACGGTCTTGCCGTTTTAAGTGCTGACTATGTTAACTCATTTTTCTCCCTTGAGGTTTTGGAATATGTTGACCTTGGAACACACGGTATGTTTATTTGTGGTGTTACCGAGGCTGTGGAAATTTCCGACGTTGAAACAATGACCTATACCTACTATCACAAGAATGTTAAGCCAAAGCCACAAGCCAAGGCTAAGGGATACGTTTGTAAGATTTGCGGTTATGTTTACGAGGGCGAAAATCTGCCAGAGGATTTTGAGTGCCCTATTTGTAAGCATGGTGCAATTGATTTTGAAAAATTATAACAAAAAGCAGGCAAATGCCTGCTTTTTTGTTAAAATATTGCGATACGTGTCGCTAATTCTCTTGATTTTCGTCCTTGTATGCCTGTACTCTTTTGCCACATTCCGGGCATTTTAGAGTATAATAGGTTTTATCGTCTATGGTTTCAAAAAGGAACTGACCTAAAAGGCAGCTATACCATTTTGGCTTGAAGCGATGAGAGCCGTCCTTGCAGACAAAATACTTTTTAGACATCAAAATTGCTTTGACGGTTATATGTAGCACAAGATATACGCCTAATATAACAAGCACAACCCACCATGGGGTTTTTATAACATTGTCGCCGATGTGTGTTTCGCAGGAGGACAATACTATTAACATAAGGGATGCAAGTACGCTTAAAATAATCCTTTTCATCTATACCTCTTTCGCTTGTGTGCCGGCTATGGCTTCAAGCTCTTTTTTTGTTTGTTCTATATCCAATGTTGAATATTGAATTGTAAGTATGTCGCCAATGCCAAGCTCCTTACCGCCGTGTCCGTCTAATTCAGCATTTGAATTCTCTGCTTTTTTAACCGATAAAACAAACAGGTTGGCAGGCCAGAAAATATCTCTGATTTGCTTTCCCACTGCAAAGGAGCCGTTTTGAATTTCTATTTTTTCGTTAACCACAAGTGGTTCCTTGCCCTCGCTTTGCTCCTCAACCCTTTCCTCAAGGGCTCTATCATTTATGGATTTCACACCAAACGCCTCGCAAACGAAATATGCAACAAGGCTGACTATAATAACCGGAATTATGTTATCCCAGCAAGCAAGCGCTTCTACGGCAAAAACAATTGCGGTAAGTGGTGTTTTAACCACGCCGGAAAGACAAGCCACCATACCAAGAATGACAATAACTGTCATAAGGCTTGAGTCCAGCCCCAGCATAACAAGTCCCTTGCCTAGCAAGGATGACACAAGTGCGCCTATGGCAAGGACAGGCAAGAACATACCGCCTGTGATGCCGTTTGCATTTGCGCTTAGTGTCAGGGTTGTTCTAATAACAAGGAGTGCTATTAAAACAAGCGCACTTGGGCTACTGAACAAAAGCTCCTCAATAAGCATATGTCCTGTTGAAATGCCGGAAAAGGAAAATACGCCGGCAATTAGTGTAAGGCTAAGGATTATAAATATTTTTACATAACCGGGGACCTTGGCAAGCTTTTTCTTAAACAGAACGCTAATTAGGTCATAATACTTTAGCATAGCTACGCCAAAAATTCCGACAACTAAACCAACAAGCAAGGGTATCCATAGCTGTGAAAGCTGAAGCGCTTTAATTTCGCTTATATGGAAAAGGCCAGGAGAAATACCAAGAAGCGGGCATAAAAGCTGATTTGTTATGCTTGCAAAAACAACAGATGAGGATGCAACCATCATAATGGTTGGTGAAATCCTTTGATGCGCCTCCTCTACAGCGAACAAAATGCCAGAAATCGGCGCTCCTGTAGCGACTGCAAAGCCGGCACAAGCACCTCCTGTCATAGAATATCTATCCCAGGCAAAACGTTTTCTTAAGACTATCCTTGTTGTTCCCCTGCCGACTGCAGTACCGATTTGGACAGATGGACCCTCGTTACCAAGTGGCACGCCCATCAAAAATGAAAGCAAGGACATAAGCACAACGCCAATCAGTGTGCGAAGCCACTTGAAGGTCAAAATACCTCTCAAAATGCCAATTGAGGTGGGAATACCACCACCCTTTATGTCAGCCACTCTTTTGTTTACATGGTAAATAAGCAAGCCCAAAAGGAAGAATACTATAAGGGCTACGGGGATTAGGTACGGCATTCTGCGAATAAGCCCATAGCATGCTTGGGACAGGTTGATTGCGTAGCCTGCCAAAAACTTAAAAAGCGTAACAAATGCCGAGGTTAAGGTGCCTACAAAAAAGCCAAGCAAAATGGCAGGGACAACTAAGTTAACTATATAGTTGCCTACTTTTTTAAGTCTCATCCTTACACCTCCCTGCTTACTTTTCGCTATTATATTAACACATTATTTTTATAAATTCAATAAGGACACCCAAATTGGGTGTCCTTTTTATATTAAAAGTTACTACCAAAGGGGGTTGACCAGTTGTATGTCACCCTTTCGCCGTTGATTAAATACTCCTCCGGGCGAGTTGTTTCCATCCAGTCTAGAGGAATAAGCTCATCATTTTGAACGGATGCAACCTCAAAGGCTCTTCTTAATTCCTCATTTTCCTTTTCGTTAAGCACATTTGGCTTGCAGGAAACGAAGAGTGCTGAGCCACTTCTTGCAAGAATGTGAAGCCATTGACGGTTTAGTGACCAGTCAATTGCTCCGGTAATGCCAACGCAGTCAGCATCTGCGCCAAAGAAGGCATTATTCTGGGCAACTCTAAATGCAAGAGTATTAACACCCATTTTTGCTGTTCTGTTCCAGTCAAAGCCACTTGTGTCATCTCCTGTGCGATTAAGCTGATGAAGCCCCGCACAGAGGTGACCGATAACATTACAGCCGATGATTACAGCGCCGTTTGAGTTATCCTTAATGGTTCTATAAAAATTCTTAATGATTTGCGCGCTTGTTTTGGTTCTATCGTAAAAGCCCCAGCTACCCGTAGCAGGTGAATCTGTGATTTCAAAGCCCCACTTGCCAAAAATATCAAAGGTAGAAAAGTCGTGCTTTATGAGCTGGTATCCCCAGTCTACAATTTGCTGTGTGGTTTTTGCCACATATTCAAGCACCTGTGGATGTGATGGGTCTAAAACCTTGTTACAGCGCGACAAATACCACTCCTCCGGGAAGGTATCAACCTTTCTTGGCTCGTCATCTCTGCCGTTTATTAGGTATCTTACCCAAATACCGGGGCGCACGCCAATGTCCTTCATTTCCTTGGCAAGGCGCTTCATATCCGGAAAATGCTCGTTTCCTGTATCCCAAGGGGCATCACAGGAGTGTGGCTGCCATCCGTCGTCGATAACCATATATGGTATGTTTTCGTTATTTTTGCAAAGCTCCTTGACTATTTTTGTGTCGGAGATAATTTCCTCGTGGGAGCTTTTTCCATATGCGTAATACCAGTTATTTGAGCCATAAACCACATGGTCGGTTGTATATGGATTTGGACTCATAACCTTACAAAACTCCTTAAGGGCAGAAAACGCAGACATTTCTCTATATTCCTTGAAGAAAATGGTTGCACACTCAAGATCATTTTCAAGAAGTGTTGGTAAAGCACCATTTCTTATATCAAGCCAAAGTGTCACGCCATAGCCATCGCATTGCCAGTACGCCAAGGAATTTGCGCCAACCTTAACACCAAAGCATTCTGTCAAGCGACCGCTAAAATCTCTTATACTGTCGCTACCATTTGATGCAAGAAAGTACCAAGGCATATTTCTTTCGGGGTAAATACCACGCCATTCAAGGTCGCCATAGCCCCTTTCCCATGCGTCCCCAAGAATTTTTACATCCTTGCGCATTTTTTCGTTCCACCTAAGGCGAAGATATTTAACAGCTTGTCCCTTTGCCTCAAGGGTTACAGTAATGCCATCGTTTTCCCCATAGACTACTCTTGCCTTATCTGTGCTTCCGATTGTTAACACCTCATTTTCAAGATAAAGTGTTGCAATATCAGGTATTCTAAGCTTCATTTTTCTTAAAAATCAACCACAGGGTCGACTATTTTTCTCCTAATAGTATTTTTATTTGATAATTTCGTCCTTTATATACTGTGCATATTTTAGCTTTGAATCGTAATCCAAATCACAGTGGCCTCTGTTCTTAACTATATCGTAGGTTATATCAAAGCCCTCTTTTTTCATCTTTTCGACAAAGAGATTTGAATGCTTTTCAATATTAACAGCATCGTCTGTATCACAATGAAAAATGTGGTATTTTACCCTTGGTAGCTTTTCAATAAGATGCACCGGGGATAAGGATTTTAATCCTTCCTCAAGTGTGCCGTTTGTACCATAAAGAGCACTATATAATGTTCTTGGCAAATCCACCCTTTCTGTGTAGTGGTAAACCACATCGCAAACCGGACAATTTGCAACGCAGGCAACCGGCGTCCTTTTTGCATACGCCATATAGGTTATTGCGCATTGACCACCCATACTGCCACCTGTGGACACAATCGGAGTGCTTTTCGGCAGGTCAAAATGTTCAAAAACAACATCAATAATTTCGTCGGTGTAATCAACCTCTTGCCTGTTCATCCAGCCCCACGGGTTGTTATATGGGACAACGTAAAGTATGCCGTCCTTGCCATAAAACTCGCCCTCGGTAGTGTCTCCACCGTTATACATGCTTTGACAGCCAAGACCAAAAAAGGAAATTACTACGCCCTTTATTGGCTTTTTTACTACACTGTCATTTATATATGTATAATACCTGATTTTATCATAAGTAATTTGCTTTTCCATAAGTCCTCTTAGTCCCACATACCAAGATTTGGCTTTGGGGTAGATATAACAGTTATTGGCTTGTTTTCAAAAACCTCATTTGCGTTTCTTACAAAATCCTCTGCTGTAAGGTCTCTGTCCCTTATAATAGTATTTGGGCATCCAAGATTAATTTCGTACATCCAAGGTCCGCTATATCCTATTTCCTTAAGCGCGCCAAGAATAGCTTGCCAATCAAGCTTACCCTCGCCCGGGAGCCAATGTCTTTCGTTTATAAAATCATAGTCAGAAATGTGTGTTGTTACAATTTTGCTTCCGATTTTCTTGATAAACTTAATCGGATCCTCGGAAAGTAAATGGTTAGTGTCAAAGCACGCCCTAAGGTCAGGGTGGGCAGTCAAAAGCTCTAAAATATCATCAGAATTTCTACCAAGGCAGGTGCGAGGCAGGTTCTCCACGCAAATGGTGGCTCCTCTTTTTCCGGCAAACTCTTGTAAAACATAAAGGCTTTTTTTAGCGCATGCCATTCTTTCTGCCCTTTTATCCTCATCAATCGGCTCACCACTTGGGTGAATAATAAATCTATAAATGCCGATAGATGTAGCTTTTTCGATCAATGAAGAAAGATATTCTATGCTATACTCACAGTAAGCAGGATGAGAAATATCAATTTCATTAAATGGCATAAACGGAAGATGAAAGGAAAGAACGGTTACTCCATATTTTACGCTCCAGCTCTTTAACAATTCAAAATCCAAGGTTTTGTAGGCGTTTGATGAAATAGAAAGCTCTACAATTTTTACCCCTGCCTCCTTATACATTTGGAAGCGCTTTTCGTTAATAGTGTCAGTGGTTGACATTCCTATTTGATACATATGATATTTCTCCTTTTGCTTTGTTATCATTATTTTACCATTATTAACCTATAAAATCAATAGAATATATCAAAAAATCGGACACAGGGTCCGATTTTTTTGTTTATTATTGGTTTTCTTGATTGATAAATTGTTCAAGTGTGATTGCGCCCTTTGATAACATGAAGAACTTATCATTATAGTTATCGATTGTAGATGCGGCAACCAAAATCATATGCTCAAAGAAGTCCGCACCAAGGCTGGAATCCTTGTAGCTGTTTGCAAGCTTGAATATGATTTGACCGCTTCCTATATCATAATCAAAGCTTCCGCAGATCATACCGTTGTTTGCAACACAAATGGCAATAGCGGCGTCAACCCTCTTGTCCTCGCTAATCTCAAAGGGCAAACGAGATAAGAATTGTACAACCTCCTGCTCTACCTTTACCTCAACAATAAATTCAATAGGAAGGTCTTCGCCCTTAATGCCACTAACTATTACCAGGTCCTCCTCCTTGGTATCGAAATTCCACTCCTTCTCTCTTAAGGAGCTAACCATGGTGTTAAATACAGATTTCGCCTTCATTAATTTGATTTGATCAGACATTTTTATACCTCACTGATTTACGTATTTCGTTAAAATTTCATCAATTTCGTTTTCTTTTAGGTGGTTCTTTTGTAAAAGCGCTTCAACCAGCTTATCAAGAGCCTTCTTGTTTTCAGTAAGCTGCTGTATTGCGATTTCAAGCTGGACATCCAAAATTTCCTTAATTTTTGCCCTAACCTCTTGGTTTTCTATACCATTTGGCATGTAAACAAGACCGATATCCGGATCCATACCATAATAACAAATCATTCTTTCTGCTCTTTGTGTAGCACTGCGAATATCTCCGCTTGCACCGGTGTCAATACCCTTTTCCCTACCGTAGTAAAGAATTTCAGATGCTCTTCCACCTAAGGAAACACGAATAAGATCAAGAAGCTCTGACTTTTGATATGTACCCTTGTTCTCGTTGCCGCCATGAAGCATATATCCACCATGGTCATCTCTTGCTACAATTGTCAAGTAGGTTGGTTTTTCGCCTGTTAGCCAGCAGGTAAGCGCGTGGCCAGCCTCATGTCTTGCTGTGCGCTCAAGTGCAGATGGATCCCATGTTTTCTTTTCGCCATTTTGGAATGTTTCAAAGGCTTCGTCAAAGGCTGCGTCGTTTACTGCGCCACTATCCTGACGGATTGAGTTTCTGAGCGCCATTTCAAATACAGACTCAAGGTCTGCAAGGCTCATTCCCGTTGAGCGAATAGATATGTTTTCTATTTGCTCGTCGCTTAACTGAACATTTGCGTTCTTGGAAATTTTCATCCTAAGGTACTTTTCGCGCTCTTCCTTGTTTGGAAGGTCTACTTGTATTCTTCTGTCAAAGCGACGAAGTAGTGCCGGGTCAAGGCTTCTTGAGCCCTCCCCATCTACACTAAAGTTTGTTGCAGCCAAAACAAACACCGGCTTAGTTGTATCAACGTTAAAGCCATCAAGCTCCGTTAACAGCGCTGTTAATGTGTCGCCAACGGCAGATGATGTATTTGAGTCGCCATTTCTGTTTTTACCAACCGCATCAATTTCGTCAATGAACAAAATTGATGGTGCATATTTACGAGCTGTTTGGAAAATCTTATGCACAGCTGCAGAGCCTTCACCAACGTAGCTCTTTAAGAATTGGTTGCCCTCTGCTGTAATAAATGTAACATCGCTTTCGCCAGCCATCGCCTTTGCAAGCAAGGTTTTACCTGTACCCGGAGGGCCGTAAAGAAGCACACCTCTTGGTGCTCTAACCCCCTTGCGCATAAATTTGATTGGGTCCTTAAGATATTCTACAAAATATTTAAGCTCATCCTTAGCATCGTTTGCACCGATTACATCATCAAACTTTACATTTGGCTTAGATATTTCGTCAAGCATACCCTTGGTGTCATCTGTATCTGTTGAAACAGCAAGCTTAAAGTCAAACAAGCTGATTTGTGCAGTTGTCTTATCCTTAGATACTGTTTGCAGAGTCTTAAAGGTTAAAACCTTATTTGCCTTTGCAAGCTTTTGCATATTGTGCTGCTGGTATGCAACATCACATTTTTCCTTAACATTGTCTTGGAAGGCGTCGTTTACTGTAATTATGCCTCTTACTCCAATTTTTGCAAAGGACAAAAATTCCTCACTAGTTATATCCTTTTCGTTTTCTTGAATCAAATAAACAGGTGTGCTATATCTTGCAAGCACATAGTTAAGAAATTCTCTACCCTCAGATT
The DNA here is from genome assembly GCA_017503285.1 of Clostridia bacterium. GTDB lineage: Bacteria > Bacillota > Clostridia > Oscillospirales > CAG-272 > RGIG2000. The sequence goes on from JAFVTH010000028.1 coordinate 34,180, forward strand.
TGATATCGTCAATATTTAGGTAGTTAATATCATTCTTTTGTTCCTTGCAGTTTAGGTCGCAAAGAATAATGTTTATATCATAGTTGAAAAGGATTTCCTTCGCCTCTTCAATTGTATCTGCAACCTTACAGCCTATTTCGCTAAGTCTCTTTTTGCAGCTTGCAGCCATTTTCTTCTCGGCAAAGATAAGAACATGTGGCTTAGCTGTGTTTACAAACATCTTTTTGATGTTTTCCTCGCTGTCCTCAAGGGAAACATTAATAACTATTTTCTTAAGGCTCTTTATGCTGGTTTTAACATTTTCTCTTGCAAGAAGCCTTAAAAGCTCATAAAGCTCTCCGTGGAAGAAGCTATTTGCCCTGCCCTTTACGGTTCTTGCATCTGCCTTACCACCCTCAGCAAGCATAAGCGCAGCCGGAACCTTGTCATCAACCTCAATGCTTATGGAATTTTCTCTCACAAAGCTTTCTAAGTTTTTATCAAGCTCTCTTTCCGCAATGGTATAAAGCTCATTTGCGCCCAGGCGATTAAACATAACAACGTTACCAGAGGCAAATCTGGAGCATATTGCAGATGGGAAAAGAGGGCCACCTGTGTTTGGATTTATATCCTTTGCAAGGGCATTCATAATTGTTTTCTTGGGAAGCGCAGAAAGGTTTGTTACAGTCGTATCATCGTAAAGATTCTTGCCTGCATTTGTGGTAAAAATAACAATAGCCTTCTTGAAGGATACCTCCTTGTCGGTATAGTTATCTCTGAGCCTACCTGCATCAAGCATTTGTAGGAACAATTGAATTACATTAAGGTGCGCCTTTTCGACCTCGTCAAAAAGCAAAACGCAATTAGGATTTTTATCAACGAAGTCGGTAACGTTTCCAGGACTGCCGTTTTTATAAACCTTGTCTGAGCCACAAAACTCCAAATTGGCTTCCTTTTCGCAATATTCGCTCATATCGAAGCGCTTAAATGGCAAGCCAAGCGCCTCTGCAACCTTTTCAGAAAGGAAGGTTTTACCTACGCCCGGAGGGCCTGCAAAAAGGAATGTAGCCTTTGGCTTGTTTTCCTTTCTTGTATACGCCATAAGCTCTGACTGGAAATAGCCGGAAACAAATGTATCAATAGCCTCATCCTGTCCGAAAATGTTTTCAAGAAGTGTATTTTGGATTTTCCTTGTGTTTTCTACAATAACAGCAAGTCTATCAACACCAGCCTCCTCAGGAATTTCCTCTACGGGCTCGGCCTTTGGTGTGCTTGCTTTTTTGGCATCCTTTGACTTTGTGGATACTTCCTTATTTAATATGTATTTAGTCATTTCTTCAGTTGGCTCTGCAAAAATTTGGCTAAGATACATAGTAGCATCAATTTCGCCCTTGCCCTCTTTGCGAGATTTGGTTTCAAGTACAAAATCTATTTTTTTGAACACGAAATTGCTGGCAGCAGTTTTGTCGCCAGTTTGCTTTATTGCCTCAAGCAAGCCGGCTTTGGCTGCTTTTATATCAAATTTGTACTTATTTAGCTCGTTTTCAAGAGACAGAAGCTCCTGGTTATCAGCCTCGTTTCCTGTGATTTCCTTTGGCTTTGTTTCCACAATTTCCAGTACAGCCAAAACAAAATCGTTTATAGAAATTTGCTGTTCCTTAAGGTTAAGGTCCTTTCTGTTGTTGCCAGCTTTTTTAATTATAAGCTCTAATAGATTGCTTTTTTTCATGTCCTTCTCCTATATGATTGAGTATTCAAACAATTCATACTTTAATTTGGTGCCAATGTCAACATTTTGTGGCAAAAGTGCCATAGCGATAAAAAGCTCTTCGCCGCTTTCAAGCTCAGTTAAATAAGCATATTCGCCCTCTATCCGTGAAACTATGTAGTATTTTGTTTCCATTTCAGCCTCTTTCATTACTATATATAGTAATTATAGCATAATGATATTTATCAAGTCAACAAAAAAAAGACAACTATACCATATCAACCTTTAAAAAGATTGTTTCGACCTACGCAGTGGGTCGTATAACAAAAAAAGCCGAACCTATGTTCGGCTTTTTCTGTTATTGATCTTTTGTTGAGTAGCGCAAATGCTCTTTTAAGAGCATCATGCTATGCTGTGTTTTATTCTTCGTTATTCGGTGGTGCTACAACGTCATTATATGAAACAAAGCAGTACCTTTCGTTTTCCTCAGGTGTACCGGATTGGAGATAGAAGTATTCTGTCCCTTCGCCATCTGTTACTTCAACATATGCGCCCATTGCAATCTTCATATCCTTATGCTCTTCTCCAAAGCCTACAATTTTTATCTCGAATATTTCATATCCAAATCTTGAAATGTTTGTGCTGACTACACCCTCTGCAGCTGTGCCATCGCTTGCAAAAATATCATTGTCCCCTATTCTGTCCTTCAATACTGCAAACAAGCCATAGC
>JAFVTH010000029.1 GCA_017503285.1 Clostridia bacterium
ACACAGAATACCAATCACCCGAGTACATACCGTCAATGATTACCTTATCCACCTCATCGGGAAATGAAAAACTAAAATCAAAATAATCCTTCACGCACATCTTCTGTTGCAATATAGTGCAAAAAATATCGTCTCTTAAAATGAAACGCTTTCTTTGCTTTCTTTTATCCAAATGTGCTTGACTTAATACGATTTTTTTCATTTTAATTCTCCTAGGACAAACCTATAAATATCGAATTTATTATAGTATATTCTATTTAACTTGTCAATTGCTTTCAGCCAATATTGTCGATTTAATCAGCGCAGGCAACAACCCAATGGTTGGTATGACTGTTGCAGTTGCTGTTGCTATCGAAGAGGCTTGCAAATAATAATTTGAATAAAAACGCCACGGGGTAATCCTGTGGCGTTTTGTCGGTTTAAAATTCAGGCTTGTATCAGATACAGCGTGGTCAGTGCTTCATAAGATGCAAAACAATGATTATAAAAAATGAAAAGAGCAGACCCCCTCGGGTCTGTTCTTTTTTGTTGTCAGAAACAACATAATCTTAAAATATTCATAAATAGTGAATAATAATGAATATTGCGAAAAAATATTCATTGTCAAGTCAATAATTTTATTCACGAAACGCAAAAAATCCTTGATTTGTCAATTTCCTAAAGCAGGTTAAAACCGTTACAAAACTAACGAATTTTGTGCAATTTCAACAAACTACTTAGACACTTGTCTTTTATACCAGCTTAAGAAAAAAATGGTTGAAAAGTTTTCTAACCCGTGGAAAACTCGGTGGAAAACGTGCAAAAGTCAAGCAAAATGGGATAGATTTTCAACTTTTCCACACCTTGACCCTGTGGAAAAGTCGAAAACTTACACTCTAATTTTCACATTTGCCGAAAATAACGGGTGTAGAAAAATAAAAAATTTCAATTTTCCACTTGACATGAATATATGCAAAATACCCATGAATAATTGAGTGAATATTTTGTCGAATTTTAAAATTGCACAAAAAATCATCTCGCAAAAATGTATACAAGCCCACCAAATAAATAGATTATGTATGAAAATAGCAGGTATTCAAAAATTAAGTCGATTTGTGGCTGAATATACATTATCTCATAGCTATCAAGAGGCTGCAGCATTATTCTCATTACTAAAAGGCAAGAGAGAATAATTAGTATGCCAAGCAGCTTTAGAATTATTGGCACATGTATTTTTCCATCATCAAAAAATAGCTTTTTCATTTTCTCTCCTTTCATTTCTATTTTAATATATTTCTGCCAGCCCTTCAACGCAAAATATCTTCCAGGTGTGCTATAATTTGCTATTTTACTACATAAAAATATGTTGAAATTGTGAACAAGGGCTGAATAATATAGCTTTTTTAATATGTTACTATTGCTTTTTTTTAATAAATATAGTATTATAAAAAGGAAATTAAATTTTTTGGAGATACTATGTCATTAGAGACTAAAATCGAAAAAGCATCAGAGCTTTGCAAGATGGACGCGATTTACGAAAGCGTTATTGTAGGCTTTTCCGGTGGAGCTGATTCCTCGGCTTTGGTTCATTATCTTAAAAGCAGGACAAAAAATCTTCTCTGTGTTCATATAAATCATATGATAAGAGGAGAGGAAGCTATAAGGGATGAGTTCTTTTGCAAAAGCATCTGCAAGCAATATGGCGTTAAATTTGCATCCTTCCGCGTAGATATTCCATATCTTGCCGAGGAGAGGCATCAGGGCATTGAGCAAACCGCAAGAGAGGAAAGATATCGCATTTTTAAATGCTTACTTTCCCAAAACCCTGAATATAAATGTATTGCGACTGCTCACAACGCAAACGATGATGCGGAAACCATAGTTTTTAATCTTACCCGTGGCACAGCAACAGGCGTGGCTGGTATACGCCCTGTTGTGGGCAACATTATGCGTCCTCTTATTCTTGCTACAAGAGAGGAGATTTTGGAGTATTGTGAAAGACATAATATTCAGTATGTTAAGGACTCCACAAACGAGGATGTTGACTATACAAGAAACTATATAAGACATCACGTTGTTCCGGCACTTGAAAAAATCAATCCTAATTTTATTGAGGCTGCATCCCGCCTTGCCCAAACTGCAACCTGGGACAGAGAATATTTCGATAAAATCGTGTCAAAAATCTTTGAGGATAACAAAATTGAGGACAAAATTGACCTTGATTTAATAGCAAGCCTTGAAACTCCTATTGCGTCCAGAGTTTTGCAAAGGATGTCGGGAGATAGGCTTGATTATAAGTCAATACAAGCCTGCCTAAGGCTTCTTTCCGAGGGTGGCGTCGGCAAAAAAATCAACCTGCCACAGGGTATATCCTTCAAGCTTGAAAGGGGCTATGCCCATTTTATTGAAACAAAAAACCTTGAAAAAAAGGAATTTCGTGTTACAATAAAAGAAGGACTTAATAAAATTAAGGCTGTAAATTACATCATCGGCGTAAATACAGATGAAATCCCTCTTGGCTATACCGAGATAGACAGGGTTTCTTTGTCAGCCGAGGCTGTTTCCGGTCAGCTTATTGCCCGTAACAAGGAGGATGGAGATACCATCTACCAGGGTAAAATGACCAAGAAGCTAAAAACAATTATGTGCGCAAAGCATATTCCTTCCCACAAGAGGGACAAAATTCCACTTATCTGCGATGATAATGGCGTTTTGTTTGCTCCAAGGCTTGTTACAAGAGACGGGGTAAAGGGCAAGGATATTACCATAACTGTATACGAAGGGATCTAAAAGATGAAAAAGAAAACCAATGTTTTTGCTATTGTGTTTTATGTAGTGCTTATAGCAGTATTTATTTTCACCATAGCAGCCCTCTTTATGAACACCGAAAAGGAAGAGCAAATTGTATATACCGATATGCTTGACTACTTCGAGGAAAACAAGGTTTATGAGTATGTGTATGACGGAAATACCAACGGTCTTACAATGCTTATTAAAGAGGACAAAAACCAAAACGGAATAATCGAGGACCCAACCGAGGACACCAAGGAGGAGGACAAGGAGGTATATAACGTTACCTATTATTTTAAGGATAACGAATACTATATGTTCTTTGGCTTTAACCTGGGAACAGAGGGTGACCTTGCTAAGATTGAATCAACCCTTGGTGACAGCTCCAACCTTGCAAAGAAGGAGCATATAACAAGAGAGCAAACTCCTTGGATCTTGCAAAACCTACCAATGATTATTCTCATTGGCATAGTTCTTGTTATTATGTTCGTTTCCATGCGCCAGCTCGGCGGTGGAAAAATGGGTGGCTTTGGCAAGTCCAAGGCTAAAAATGCACAGGAAGGCGATATTAAGGTTACCTTTGAGGACGTTGCCGGTGCAGACGAGGAAAAGGAAGAGCTTAAGGAGATTGTAGAATACCTTAAAAACCCTGCAAAGTTCACACACCTCGGTGCAAAAATTCCACACGGTGTGCTTCTTGTTGGCCCTCCGGGTACAGGTAAAACCTTGCTTGCAAAGGCTGTTGCCGGTGAGGCTGGTGTGCCATTTTTCTCAATGTCAGGCTCTGACTTTGTAGAAATGTATGTTGGTGTGGGTGCATCTCGTGTTAGAGATTTGTTTGAAAATGCAAGAAAATCCCCTGCTGCAATCATTTTTATAGATGAAATAGATGCAGTTGGTAGGCAAAGAGGAGCAGGCCTTGGTGGCGGACACGACGAGAGGGAGCAAACTCTTAACCAGCTCCTTGTTGAAATGGACGGCTTTGACGGACATAGTGGCATTATCGTTATGGCTGCAACTAACCGCCCTGATATTCTTGACTCCGCGCTTTTAAGACCTGGTCGTTTTGACAGACAGGTTACAATAAATTACCCGGATATGGCAGGCCGTGAGGCTATTTTGAAAGTGCACGCAAAGGGTAAGCCATTTGAAGAAAGCGTTGATATGCATAAAATTGCCCAAACAACAGTTGGCTTTACCGGTGCTGACCTTGCAAATCTGCTTAACGAGGCGGCTTTGCTTGCTGCAAGACGTGGCAAGAGCCTTATCGGCATGGACGAAATTGAGGACTCCTGGGTAAAGGTTTGTGTTGGCGTTCAAAAGAAGAATAAAATGAACGAAAAGGAAAAGTACAACACGGCAATTCACGAGGCAGGCCACGCGATCGTTGCACACGTTTTGCCACTTGTTGACCCGGTTAGACAAATTTCCATTATTCCAAGTGGTAGAGCGCTTGGATATACACTTGTTCCCCCAACAGAGGATAAAAATAGCGAAACAAAGCTGGAGCTTCAGCAGGAAATTGCAATGTCCTTGGGTGGACGTGTTGCTGAGGAGCTTATCTTTGGTGACTATACAGGCGGTGCCTCGGGTGACATTCAAAACGTAACCAACAAGGCAAGAAAGATGGTTACCGTTTATGGTATGAGTGAGGTGCTTGGCACAGTTAAATACGGTCAGCATTCCGGTAGCGAGGTGTTCCTTGGCAGAGACTTCGGCGCAACTCCGGACTACTCACAGGAAACTGCAGCTCTTATTGATAAGGAAATAAAGAGATTTGTTGACGAGGGCTACCAGCTTGCAAAAGAGGTGCTTAGCGCCAACATTGAAAAGCTGAAATTCGTTGCTGACTTCTTAGTTAAGCACGAAACCATGGATGACGAGCAGTTTAAGCTTGCTATGCAAGAGGGCGTTACCATGGAGGATGTTGAAGGCCTTATGACTGAGAAAAAGAGAAGAAGTCAAGAGGAAAACAAGAAAAAGGCAGACAGCGAGGCTGAAAAGCGTCGCCTTGCTTATGAGGAAAGAAAGCGCCTTGAGAGGGAGCTTGGCTTGCCGGACGACGAGGACCCAATTGAGATTAGCGTTGTAGGCTCAAAGAGAGAAAGAAAGGATGACACACAAAACACAGTCATCTATATGCCACCGGTTGAAGAACCAAAGGCGGAGCCAAATGATGAGCCAAAGGCTGACCCATCGGAGGAGCCAAAGTCTGATGACGAGGAAAAGCCGGAATAACTAAAAGCACAAAAATAAAGGCTTGCTGAAAAACGCAAGCCTTTTTTATTTTAGACAGATAAAAAATAATGGTTATTTTGCACAAAAACTCTACTTATATATTGGGCAAATAACCAAAATACTAACAAATCTATTGACACGAAATAATAATTATTATATAATTGAGTTGTGAAAATAATTGATTTCAAGGAGGAAATCATGAAAAACAAAATTATAATCGCATTACTTGCACTAACAGCATTGTTAGTAGTATTCGCTTCCTGTGGTGGCGGTTCTTGCGAGCATAACTATGTTCTTGACGAAACTTCTGTTACAGCTACATGTACACAGGCAGGAACAGGTAAGTATGTTTGTGAATTCTGTCAGGCAGAAGAGGTTAGGGATGTTCCTGCAACAAGCCATGATATTGATGAGGAAAATCCAGAGGTTGTAGAGGCTACCTGTCTAGCAGGTGGTTATGCAGAATATTCCTGCAAAAACTGTGACTACACAGAAAAAAGACACGAGACAAATCCAAATCCTAATGCTCACGTTCCGGTTGAGGATAAGGTTCCGGAAACCTGTTTAACAGACGGATATATTGCTTACAACTGTGGCGTTTGTGGTAACGAGCTTCCGGGTAGTCAAAAGGTTAACAAGCTTGGTCACACATACGAAAGAGCTGAGGCTGACGGTATTTCTATCACATCTCCAACATGTGAAGATAATGGTTCGATTACATATACATGTACTGACCCAACATGCCCAATGCGTGAAAACGGCGAAGCATATTCATTTGTAAAGACAATGCAAGACTTTGTTGATGCTGGTGACAATGATACAGCGCTTTCACTTGCAGCTCTTGGACATGACTTTGTAGGTAACATTGCAAACCCTGCAACAGATGTTATCGCTCCAACATGTACAACAGCCGGTTACACAATCTTTACATGTAAAAACGGCTGTGGCTCCACTCAAAATGGTGCTGAATTGCCGGCTCTCAAGCATGACTTTGAAAGAGACGTGCCATCTATTACATATGAAGTTACAACTCCTTCCACTTGCTGCGATACAGGTATCGAGACAGCAAGGTGTCAGGATTGTGGCGAGTTCTCAGAAACACTTACACAAATCGTTCCTGTTGTTGCTCACTTCGGTGGCAAGAACGGTCCAAGCTATATTGAGGTTACATATCACCAAGCTACCTGTGACGCAGGAAGCTATTGGGATGTAAAGTGTAGCCTTGACCCAGACTGCATTCAAACAAGCACACGTACAGGCGCTGAAACAACTGATTATGTTGAAGCACTTGGACATGACTGGATTCTTGATACAGCAGTTTTGACAGCAGATAAGCCAACCTGTAAGACAGAGGGTCACTGGATGTATAAGTGCTCTCGCGAGGCTAAATGTAATGTAGAACACAAGAATGAGGAGCAGCTTATTGCTCTTGGTCAAAAGCCAAATGACGGTCACGACGCACCTCTCACAGGCGATGAGGTTAAGCACTCATATACAATAGGTGAATATGTTGTTGAGCCAACATGTGTATCTCGCGGTATTTATGCTTGCTCAATTTGTCTAAGACAAGACGTTGTAAGCTATGAGGATGACGTTGATTATGATTACCATGATACAAATGACATTGACTACTCCGTAGTAATTCAAGTTATTGATTCAACATGCTACTCTGAGGGCTACACAATATACGGCTGTGAGCATGATGATGAGTGTCCATATACAGAAAAGGGTAACTACCAGCCAAAGCTTAGCCATACATTTGCACCTGTAACAGAAAATGGTACACTCGTTTGTACAGATATCAACTGTCAAGAGAGATACATCAATGTTACAACTGTAATTAAGGATGAGCTTGATGAAGACTTCTGTCTCTGTGGCTCTTGTGAGGAAGGCAACATTACATGTGGCGGTTCTGTTATCGGCACAGGTACAAAGCTTCCGGACGCAGCAACAGCTCTAACAGCTAACGAAAAGTATACAAAGACATTTGATGCAAACTTCGCAAAGGGTCTTATCGAGCTTAAGGGCGAAGAGGGCACAACATATACAGTAGTTATTAAGAATGGCGAAAACGTTGTTGATACACTCAAGATTGACTTGACTGTTGAGGGCGCACTTGTTTACATCGACCTCTATGAGGCTACAAACGTAACAAGCGTTGAAATCACAGCTTCTACAGCAGCAACAGTATCCTTCTACAAAAACATTACTGAATAATAATTAAAATAAGGAGCAGTCCCTTGGGGCTGTTCCTTTTTTTATTAAAATGCTTTAGCATACTAAAATTTTTTGCCTATAAATATTGACATGCTTTTTAATTAGTAATATAATATAAGGTATAATTAATATAAGCAATTGTTAGGAGCATAAAATGAACGAGCTTGAAATTGCAAGAAAAATTATTAGTGAATGCGATAAGGAAATTGCTGCACTTTTTGAAAAAAGGATGCAAGCCTCGGAGCTTGTTGCATCTTATAAAAAGGCGCACGGGCTTTCAATTCTTGACACAGCAAGAGAAAATGAGGTTATTGCTAAAAATAGCCGGCTTATAGAAAACCCACAGATAAGAGAATATTATGTAGAGCTTTTGCGTGAGATTATGCGCCTTTCCCGTGACTATCAGGGCAGGCTGAATAACGGCATGCGTGTAGCTTATAGTGGTGTTGAGGGCGCATTTGCACATATTGCCTCAAAGAAAATGTTTCCGGAGGCAACCTTTGTGCCATATCCGGATTTTGCAAGCGCATATAAAGCTACCGAAAATGGCGAATGTGATATTACCGTTTTGCCTATTGAAAACAGCTCAGCCGGAGATGTTGGGGACGTTATGGACCTTATGTTCAACGGCACACTTTATGTAAATCAGGTTTTAGACCTTGAAATTAACCATTGCTTGCTTGCAAACCACGGTGCAAAAATTGAGGATATTAAAACTGTTATCAGCCATCCGCAGGCACTTGCACAATGCTCGGATTATATCCACAATAAGGGATTTGAGCAAATCAGCTATAAAAACACAGCCTTGGCTGCCAAGCAGGTTAAGGAGTCCTCAAGGACCGATATAGGTGCTATCGCATCTGACGAAACTGCAAAAATCTTCGACCTTGAAATTTTGGAGAGCAAGATAAATTCCGAAAGGACAAATACCACTCGCTTCCTTGCTTTTTCAAGGGCACAAAATGTGCCTGATGAAACCAGGCGCAAAATGAATCAGCACTTTATGCTTGTTTTCACGGTTAAAAACGAGGCTGGCGCACTTGCAAAAACAATTGATATCATCGGCTCATACGGCTTTAATATGAGAAATCTGCGCTCCCGCCCAATGAAGGAGCTTTTGTGGAGCTACTACTTCTTTGTAGAGGCTGACGGAAATATAAGTGGCGAAAACGGCAAGAATATGCTTTTGGAGCTTGCTAAAACCTGCGACAGGCTAAAGCTTGTTGGAATTTATCAATCATAATATATAAATAAGGAAAGGATGGCGTTAAAAATGGAGCTTAGAGTTAATATCAAGGACCATGCCTATGATATAATTTTGATGCGTGGTGCACTTGACGAGGTAGGCAAGTATTTAGACCTAAATCGCAAGGTGCTTATAGTTACCGATGCTGGCGTTCCAGAGGAATACGCAAAAAAGGTTCTTTCCCAAGCCAAGGATGGCTTTGTTGTTACAGTAAATCAGGGAGAGGAATCAAAATCCCTTGATACATATAAGAAAATACTTGAATATATGGTGGAAAAATCCTTTACCAGGTCAGACTGCGTTGTGGCAGTCGGTGGTGGTGTTTGTGGGGATCTTGCCGGCTTCGTTGCCTCAGGCTATATGCGTGGCATTGATTTTTATAACATTCCAACCACCCTTCTTTCCCAGCTTGATTCATCAATAGGGGGCAAGGTGGCAGTAAACCTTGGTGGTGTTAAAAACATTGTAGGAGCATTTTATCAGCCAAAAAGAGTAATTATAGACCCAAACACCTTAAAAACTCTTGACAAAAGGCAGACAATGGCTGGACTTTGCGAGGGTATAAAGATGGCAGCCACCATGAACAAGGAGCTTTTTGAGCTTATAGAAGACTCAAAGGACCTTGAAAAGGACCTTGACACAATTATTTTAGAGTCTCTAAAGCTTAAAAAAGCAGTTGTAGAGGAGGACCCAACCGAAAAGGGCATACGCAAGGTGCTTAACTTTGGGCACACCATAGGACATGCTATCGAAAGCCACGAAAGCTTAGGTGGTCTTTTACACGGTGAGTGCGTTGGTCTTGGCATGCTTCCTCTTGCTTCAAGCAATGCTTGTAAAAGAATAAAGGCTGTGCTTGAAAAATACAGCCTGCCAACAAAAATTGATGTAAAGGCATCTGACCTTATCGACTATATAAGGAGAGATAAAAAGGCAAAGGGCGACACGGTTACCCTTGTTTATGTAAATGCACTTGGTACATATGAATTTATAAACAAGGATATAAGTGAAATAGAAAAAATAATTAGCGAGGGTATTTTATGAAAAATACTTTTGGAAATCAAATAAGCCTTACCCTTTTTGGCGAAAGCCATGGAGAGGCAATAGGCTGCGTTATAGATGGTCTACCGGCAGGCGTAAATGTAGATTTAGAGCTTATAAAAAAGCGCCTTTCTAAGCGTAGACCAAGTGAAAAATGCGACACTCCCCGCGTCGAAATGGATAATTTTCAAATTTTAAGCGGAACTTTTAACGGTAAAACCACAGGCACACCGCTTGCCATTGTCATTCCCAACGAAAACACAAAATCCAAGGATTATAGCTATGGCAAGGCAAGACCATCGCATGCTGACTATACAGCATACGTTAAATATCATGGCTATGAGGATTTTCGAGGTGGCGGACACTTTTCCGGCAGAGTAACAGCTGCACTTGTTGCCGCCGGCGCAATTTTCGAGGCTATGCTTGAAAATGTGGGTGTAAAAATCGGCACGCACATTCTTTCCTTGGGTGGCGTTTATGACCGTAATTTTGAAAACATCTCAAGGGATATTGATACAGTAAAGGAAATGACCTTCCCGGTTCTTTCCGATATTAAGGAAAAAATGATGGAAAAAATTGAGGAGGCAAGAGAAGCTAAGGACAGCCTTGGCGGCATTTTGGAAACAGCTGTTTATGGTGTTCCTGCCGGGGTTGGCGAGCCTTGGTTTGACTCCCTTGAGAGTGTTTTATCCCACGCGCTATTTAGCATCGGTGGTATAAAGGGTGTTGAATTTGGCAGCGGCTTTGAACTTGCAAGCATGCGTGGTAGCCAAGCAAATGACCAGTTTTTTGTTGAAAATGGTACAGTAAAAACAAAAACAAACCACTCCGGTGGTATAAACGGCGGCATTTCAAACGGAATGCCAATTACCATAAGATGCGCAGTAAAGCCAACTCCTTCAATTTCTAAGGAGCAGGAAACAGTTGACTTTATAAATAACGAAAACGCATCTATTGAAATCAAGGGCAGGCACGACCCTGCAATTGTCAGACGTGCAAGCGTTGTTGTTGATAGTGTTTGCGCACTTGTGGTAGCTGATATGCTTGCCACAAAATTCGGCACAGACTTTTTTGTAAAATAAGGAAAAAATATGAAATACGGATTAATAGGAGAGCATCTTACCCATAGCTTTTCTAAGGTTATACACGAGCAAATTGGGGACTACGTGTATGAAATTAAGGAAATTGAGCCTGAAAATGTCAAGGCATTTATAGAGAGCAAGGACTTTTTGGGCATTAATGTAACAATTCCATACAAGGAAAAGGTTATACCGTATCTTGACTATGTAGATAAGGATGCCCTTTCAATCGGAGCTGTCAATACTGTTGTAAACAGGGACGGCAAGCTTTATGGCTATAATACCGACTATTCAGGTATGCTTGCCCTTGTAAACAGGGTCGGCATAAGAGTTGCGGGCAAAAAGACTTTGATTATAGGAACAGGCGGTACCTCTAAAACTGCAACAGCGGTAGTTAAGGACCTTGGCGCTAAGGAAATCATATACGTTTCCAACATTGAAGTGCCGGGTGCATATAGCTATGAGGAGGTTTATAAGAACCACACAGATGCACAGATTATTTTTAACACCTCTCCCGTTGGCATGTACCCGAAAAATCAAGGAATGCCAATTGATATTACAAAATTCAAGGACCTTGAGGGTGCTATAGATGTTGTTTATAACCCAATTAGAACAAATCTTGTCTTGAAGGCAAAAGAGCTGGGAATAAAAAGCGAGGGTGGACTTTATATGCTGGGCGCACAGGCAGTTTACGCCTACGAGCATTTTTCCGGCAATAAGGTTGATAAATCCCTTTGCGACAAAATCTATGATAGCGTTATAAAAAGCAAGGATAATATTGCACTTATCGGTATGCCTGCCTCCGGTAAAAGCTCAGTTGGTAGGGTGCTTGCAGAAATGACAGGCAAAACACTTGTTGACACCGATGAGGAAATAGTAAAGCGCGCAGGGATGGATATCCCAACTATTTTCAAGGAATATGGCGAGGAGTATTTTCGTCAGCTTGAAAGTCAGGTTATAGGCGATTTTGCAAAGCAAAACGGACTTGTTATCTCCACAGGTGGTGGAGCAATTCTAAAAAAGGAAAATGTAACTCTGCTTAAGCAAAACGCAACAGTATATTTCCTTGACAGATCTCTTGATTTACTCGTTCCTACCGAGGACAGACCCCTGTCAAGCAACAGAGAAGCAATAACAAAAAGATATAACGAAAGATATAGTATATATCTTGCCTCGGCAGATAAAAGGATTGAGGGCGACGGCACGGTTGATGAGGTTGCTAAGATTATATACGAGGATTATGTGAAATGAAAATTTTAGTTATAAACGGACCAAACATAAACCTTTTGGGCTTACGTGAGCCACAGGTTTATGGCAAGGAAAATTACGAGGAGCTAAGAAAGCTGGTAGACTCCCATGCTTTGGAAATCGGCGTTGAGGTAAAGCAGTATCAGTCAAACCACGAGGGCGACATTGTTGATGTAATACAGGGCGCGTATCTTGACGCGGTTGACGGTATTATTATAAATCCGGCTGCTTACACTCACACAAGCATTGCAATTTTAGACGCACTCAAGGCAGTTAAAATCCCTTGTGTTGAGGTTCATATTTCTGATGTAGAAAAAAGAGAAGCGTATAGACAGATTAGCTATGTAAGAGAGGTGGCAATTGCCACTGTGTCCGGTAAGGGCATAAAGGGCTATGCTATAGCAATGGATATACTTAAGGAGCATCTTTCAAAATGAATATTAAAATAAAGAGGGGCAAGGCAAGGGGGAGGATTTGTCCCCCACCCTCAAAAAGCTACGCACACCGTATGCTTATAGGCTGCGCCTTAAGCGGTGGTGGCAGCGTTAGCGGCGTTATCGGGAGCGAGGATATGAGGGCAACCCTTAGCTGTATAGAGGCGTTGGGCTGTGCTTATACCTGCGAAAGCGATAAGGTTACCTTCCTCTTTAAGAAGGAAAGGACAAATAGATTCTATTGCCACGAAAGTGGTAGTACATTAAGATTTTTTATACCAATTTCTTTGATTGAAGGCGGGGAGTGTCTGTTTTTTGGCACTGAAAGGCTTATGTCAAGAGGTCTTTCTGTGTATACAGAAATCTTCGATAGCCAAGGGATTGAGTATAAGCTGGAAAAGGAATGCCTAAAAATCAAGGGTAAGCTAAGGGCTGACCACTTTAAGGTAAGAGGCGACATAAGCAGTCAGTTTATCACCGGTTTGCTTTTTGCATTACCTCTCCTTGACGGGGACAGCACGATTGAAATCACAACCCAGCTTGAAAGCGAGGGCTATGTTGATATTACACTTGATGTTCTTTCTAAATTTGGCATTGAAATTAAAAGAGAAAACAACACATTTATAATAAAAGGAAATCAAAAATATTTGCCTTGCAATTTGCAGGTTGAGGCAGATGCATCAAACTCTGCATTTTTGGACGCGCTTAACCTTTTAGGCGGAGACGTGTCTGTTTTTGGACTTAACGAAAGCAGCTTGCAGGCAGATTGTCAATACAAAAGCATTTTTGAAAGGCTTAAAAATGGCTCTCCCGAAATTGACCTTTCCTCTTGCCCTGATTTAGGACCGATTTGCTTTGCTATGGCGTCCTATTTCAATGGTGCTACCTTTGTTGGCACAAAAAGGCTGAGGATAAAGGAAAGCGATAGAGTTCTTGATATGCTAACTGAGCTTGAAAAGCTTGGCGTTAAGGCAGAGGCTTCCTATGATATGGTCAAAATTGAGGGCGGCGTTAGGACACCGGTGCAACCATTGTACGGACACAACGACCACAGGCTTGTTATGGCACTTTCTGTGCTTCTCACAGCTCTTGGCGGCGAGATTTACGGGTGCGAGGCAGTTTCAAAAAGCTATCCTCACTTTTTTGAGGATTTGAGTCAGCTTGGTATTGATATGGAAAGGACATGACTCAATGAAAATAATCAGCGATGTTAAATTTTTGATAGTTGGTCTTGGCTTAATCGGCGGTAGCTACGCTGAGGCGCTTACGGATCTTGGATATGAGGTTGGTGCCATCACAAGAAGCCAAAAAACTATTGATTATGCACTTAAAAAGGGTCTTATAAAATCCGGCACAACAGAGGTAAGCCGTGAGTACGTAGAAAAATTTGATGTTATCATTTTTGGTCTATATCCCAAGGTTTTGCTTAGTTGGCTTGAAAATTATCAGGACTATTTTAAAAGTGGCGCGCTTATAACAGACGTAACAGGCGTAAAGGGTCCTATTGTGTATAAGGTACAAGATATGCTAAGAGAGGACCTGGAATTTGTGGGCGCCCACCCAATGGCAGGTAAAGAGGTTTACGGCGCTGAAAATGCAGACAAGTCTATTTTCAGAAACGCAAACTATATAGTTACACCTACCGAAAAGAATACAAAGGAGGGCAAGGAGGCTATTTGTCAGCTTGGCAGACTCCTTGGCTTCAAAACCGTTGCAGAGCTAAGCCCGGAAAAGCACGATGAAATGATTGGCTTCCTTTCCCAGCTTACACACTGCATTGCCGTATCACTTATGACCTGTAAGGAATCCGAGGACCTTGTAAACTACACAGGTGACTCCTTTAGAGACCTTACTCGTATTGCAAAAATCAATGAGGATATGTGGACGGAGCTGTTTTTGCTTAACAAGGAGGAGCTTCTTTCTCAAATGGACTTGTTTATTGGCAAGTTTACAGAGCTTAAAGACGCAATAGCAGACTCTGACACAGAAAAAATGAAGGAAATTATGCGTCTATCCACAAAGCGCAGATCATATTTCGACAAAAAATAAACCCGGGAAGGAAAAAAGACAATGAACATGAATTTCAAAAGAAAATTACCAATTCCAATGGAGATTAAGGAAATGTATCCTCTCTCCGAGAAAAATGCTAGTATAAAGGCACAAAATGACGAGGAAATCAGAAAGGTATTTGCAGGAGAAAGCGACAAGCTTGTTCTTGTTATCGGACCTTGCTCAGCAGATAGAGAGGACGCAGTTCTTGACTACATTTCAAGGCTCAGAAGGGTTCAAGAGCAGGTTAAGGATCAAATTGTTATCATACCAAGAATTTACACCAACAAGCCAAGAACCACAGGTGACGGCTATAAGGGTATGCTTCATCAGCCGGACCCAAATAAGGCACCGGATATGCTAGAGGGTCTTATCGCAATCAGAAAGCTCCACATGAAGGCTATTGATGAGACAGGCTTTACCTGCGCTGATGAAATGCTTTACCCGGATAATTACAGATACCTAAACGATATTCTTTCTTATGTTGCAATCGGCGCGCGCTCAGTTGAAAATCAGGAGCACAGGCTCACAGCAAGCGGACTTGATATTCCTGTCGGTATGAAGAATCCAACCAGCGGCGACATTTCCGTTATGATGAACTCAATTACAGCGGGTCAGCACGCACATACCTTTATTTACCGTGGCTGGGAGGTTGAGTCAAAGGGCAACCCACTTACTCACGCAATCCTTCGCGGATATGTAAACAAGCATGGACAGTCCTTGCCAAACTACCACTACGAGGACCTTGCAAGCCTGTGTGAAACCTATGCAAAGACAAATCTTGTAAATCCGGGTGTTATTGTTGATACCAACCACGCAAACTCCGGCAAAAAATGGGCAGAGTAGGCAAGAATCGCAAAAGAGGTTCTACACGCCACAAGACATAATGACGATATTAAAAATCTTGTTAAGGGCTTTATGATCGAGTCCTATATTGAGGACGGAAACCAAAAGCCTGATGGCTGTGTATACGGCAAATCAATAACAGACCCATGCCTCGGCTGGGAAAAGACAGAGCGACTTATCCTTGATATAGCTGATCTTAGAAAATGACAAAAAAGAGCCACTTTGTGGCTCTTTTTGTCTTTAATTAAAGATAATATTATGCTTAATTGACATATGCTGATTTGGGTGCTATAATATATTATATAAGTATATAAATGAGAAAGGGGTGCCTTGAATGAAAAAGAGAATACTTGCGTGTGCTTTGGCAGCTATACTTCTGATTTTCACACTGGGCACGCTTTTTCTTTCATTTCATGACTGTCATTTTGAAAACGATGCCGGCTGTGTAATTTGCCAAGCCTATGTTGAGCAAAATAGGAAGCTACATCTTCTTGTAGTATCAAGCATTGCAATTTGCACGCTGATTTTAACATGTGTAAACTATCTTTATATAAACCAAAGGGCGGGGGAAGACAGCTCCCCTGTGAAGCTGGGTGTTAAGCTGACAGATTGATTGTTTCCTTTTGTTCAAAGTAATGAAAGGAAGGAAACAAAATGATAGAAATAAAGAATGTAACAAAGGAGTTTCAGAACGAAACTGCCATTGATTACAAGGATATGGTCTTTGAAAATTCAAAATCCTATATGCTTCTTGGTGCCAGCGGATGTGGAAAATCCACATTGCTTAACCTTATAGCAGGCATAATGGCACCTACAACCGGAAGCATTGTAATTGATGGTAAAAGAATGGAAGAGCTTAGCCAAAGGGAAAGGGATAAATTTCGTATTGAGAAAATTGGCTACATTTTTCAGGACTTTAAGCTCATTGAGGAAATGAGTGTTATTGATAACATAAATATCCTAAATATAGAAGGAATAGACACACAGGGTGCGCCGAAATTGCTAGAGGAGCTTGGAATTTTAGATAAGAAAAATGCTAAAATCAAGCATTTATCCGGTGGACAAAAGCAAAGGGTTGCTATTGTAAGAGCGCTTGTTAAATCACCTGAGATTATCTTGGCAGACGAGCCAACAGGTAACTTAAACTTTGCAATTGGCGAGCAGGTTATAAAGGAGCTTGTTAAGGCATCACAGGGTAAAACCCTGATAGCCGTTACTCATGACGAAAGGCTTTCCAAATATTTTGACTTTGTGATTGATATGAACGAAATAACAAGTGGAAAGAGAGATGTCGTAAGCGAGGAGGGCACAAAAAAATGTTAAAATTTGCTCTCAAAAATATGGCAATCAAAAGGGTTCAAATAATTTTGGTTGTTTTATCAATAGTAATTTCTGCCGGTATTGGCGTTCTTGCCTTCAATGTGTCAAATCAAGTAAGTGACGGCATTGTAAGCAACGCTCAATATTACTCGCTGATTATCGGTCCAAGCGGCAGCCAAACACAGCTTGTTATGAATACAATGTATTTTTCCGAGGAGCCGCTTGGCACTATGCCATATTCGGTTGTTGCTAATTTGGAAATGGATTCTCGTGTGAATCAGGTGGTGCCATTTGCTATGGCAGACAGCTACAACGGCTACGGGGTTGTAGGCACAACAAGCGCATATCTTGATGGCAAAACAATTAAAGAGGGTGCGCTATTTGACGACAAGCAGGAGCTTGAGGCGGTAATCGGCTACAATGTTGCACGATACAATGGGCTAAATGTGGGAGATACCATTTATACAAGCCACTCCGCCATTGAGGGAGATACTCACGAGCAGGGGATTAAAGTTGTGGGTATACTCAACGAAAGCCATTCATCCTTTGATAATATCGTGTTCACACAGCTAAAGACCTTATGGCATATGCACGAGCACGAGGGCGAGGAGGCGCACAGCCACGAAATTTGTGCTATTTTAGTAAAGGCGAAAAACCCCGGCGTGGCACTCCAAATAATAAATGAATATGACGGTAAGCACATAGAAGGCGACAATGACAAGGATGTTACTCTACAGGCAATAGAGCCGATGAATGCCGTAAGAGGAATATTGAAGGATGCGGATAACACAAAATACATAGTTTTTGTTCTTTGCGCAGTTATACTTATTATGAATGTAATGATAATTTCTATAATAACATTACTGAATATGTATCACTCCTCCAAAGAAATTACCTTGATGAGACTTATCGGTATCAGCATGAGAAAAATCAATATGCTTTACATAATCCAAAACGGAATAATAGGTATTGTGTCTACACTTCTTGCTTTTGGAGTGTCAAGGCTGTGCTTGCTGTTTATGAACGATTATGTATCACAAATGGGCGTTGTTTTGAATATGGGCAAGGTTTACCCACTCGAGCTGGTTATACTCCTTGGGGTTTTTGTAATCAGTATTCTGCCAACCACCATTTGGACTCTTGTAATGTCAAAAAGAAATGCGCAGGAGTAGGCTATGAAAAAAATAATATCAATAATATTAACTGTTGTTTTGCTGACCCTGTGTCTGTTTTCTTGTGGAGAGACAGACAACTCCGATGCTACAAAAATCAGCTTTAAGTCAGCGTCTACGTATAGCTATTTGAAGCAGCTGGACAATCAAAAGGTAACAATAAATGGCTACATGGCAACATCATCGCCTGTTGACGGCTCTTTTATGTTTTTGATGAATTTGCCGTATCAGTCGTGCCCGTTTTGTGTTCCAAATACTGATAGGCTTTCAAATACAATAGAGGTCTATCCCAAGGGTGGAGACAGCTTTCCTTACACAAATCAAGCTATTAGCGTTGTGGGAACGTTAGTTGTTGCACCCAGTGAGGATGAGTACTTTGAGGATATGTACAGCTATCAATTCAATTTCAAAATAGTTGATGCTACATATACAATACTAAGCTCTGACCAAATAGGGATGGACATTATCACATGGAACAGAATAGCAGAGAGTGACATAATCAATGATATTTATAAAATGTATGACTATGTAAACTTCTTAACCGATTGGGAGGACTACTATATAAAAAGCCATTATAATAGTCAAGGCGAATATGTAAAGGGCTATTATTTGCATCCGCAGGACGCATATTATTATGTAACAACTAAGGGCGCTCAATGGAATTATGGCTTTGAGGACGGCTATTTTGATAGTCTTGTTAGCAGACTTGAATCAATAGACAAGGAAGCAACCAAGGATCTTGTTGAAAATATAAGAAATGCAGAGGCTCTTGCCAATAGATCATTCGAGGAGCTTCTATATTCATATGACGCAATAAACAAAGAGCTTGATGATGACCCAACAAATGATATTGAGCCTAACTACACAAAGGAATGGAAATACTTAGAGGATTTTGACAACTACGACTATGTATTTAAGCTCAACAAGGGCGAGGAGCTTCGCTCTGAGCTTAATGTAGTTTATACAGAATTTTCAAACTGGCTAAGCAGCTGGGAAATGTAAAAAAAAGAGCCACCCTGTGGCTCTTTTTTTATGTTTAGTCAACGACTACATGTCTGATCTCGTTTACATTAGCTATCTTGTCTTCAAGATAATCTCGAAGTTCTAATGGGTTGCAAACGCCGTTTAGATTCACGTCCCATTTTCCAACAACGTCAACGTGTACATCTCCAAAATTGCAAATTCTTCCGCCAACGCTTTGATGAACAGAAACAGAAAGGATAGATGGAAAAACAGTTTTTCTTTCGTTTATAGAGAAAACGCCACTTTTAACGATCACATAACCATCATAAAATTCAGTTGTTTGATGCTTAAGCGATACAATTCTGCATATCATAACAATGAGTGGAAAGATAAGCCAGAAGAATAGAATGCATGGTAGAGAAACGCCTGCCCAGGCGCTTTTTTTAGCAACATAATTTGGTGTCATAACTAAACCTCCTAAATATACCAAATTGGGATATTTTGATTATACCATTTTGGTATAATAATGTCAAGAGGATAATCTAAAAAAGTGGGGATTATATGCGACTTAAGGAGTTACGAAAGAAAAAGAAGGTTTCACAGCTTAAGCTTGCGCTTGATTTGAACACAAGTCAAAACACCATTAGCCGCTATGAGACAGGCGAGCGAGAGGCTGATTATAAAATGCTCATCGCCTTGGCTGATTATTTTGATGTTTCCATTGATTATTTGCTTGGGCGAACGGAAAATCCAAAAATGAATATATAAAAAAGAGCCACCCTGTGGCTCTTTTCTTTATATCTTATTTGTGTGGGTGTCACGCTGATGGTCCTTAATACGATTGCTTGTTTTACCCTGCGGGTTGATTTCCCCTGCCTTTGTAAGTGCTACCTTAGTAAGGAATGGACCAACAAGCTCGTAAATTAGAACAGAGAATAGAACAATGTTAGAAACAATATTACCGGCCTCCCCAAGCTCCAGCGCCTTCATTGCCATACCGAGGGCAACACCTGCCTGCGGGAAAAGTGTAATGCCGAGATATTTCTTTACATTTGGCTCACTTTTTGCAATAGAGGCACTAATGCTTGCACCGAAGTATTTACCGATACAACGGAATACAATATAAACAATACCGATAATAACGATAATTGAGCTTGAAAGCACACCAAGGTCAAGCTCTGCACCGCTTATAACGAAGAACAGAACAAGAATAGGCGCTGTCCAACGGTCAAGCCTATCCATAAGCTCAGCAGAGAAGTCGCAAATGTTGCAGAATACAGTACCAAGCATCATACAGCTAAGAAGTGATGAAAAGCCGATATGAACGCCGCCAACCTCAAACTTAATCATTGAGATTGCAACAGTGATAAACACAAATGCAACACTCATTGCAAGTCGCTTTGAGCGAGAGTGGAAAAACCTTTCACAGTAGGTAAATATAGCACCCATAAGTGCGCCAAGACCGATTGAAAGTATAACCTCCAAAAGCGGCTCAACAATAATGGACACAGGGTCAATGTGGTTTGTGAGTATAGCCTTAGCCACACCAAAGGAAATTGCAAACAGCACAAGACCAACGGCATCGTCAAGAGCAACGACAGGGAGCAGGGTGCTTGTTACAGGACCCTTTGCCTTATACTGCTTAACAACCATAAGGGTTGCAGCAGGAGCAGTTGCAGATGCAACAGCACCGAGAATAATAGCAGCGGGAAGCGGTAAAACATCGGGCATCATAAAATGCGTTGCGATTAGGGCAATGTCAACAACAATTGTTGTAATAACAGCCTGTAAAATACCAATTATAGTAGCCTGCTTGCCGATATGCTTAAGCTCGGAAAGTCTGAACTCATTACCAATAGCAAAGGCGATAAAGCCAAGGGCAACATCGGAAATTATAGAAAGATGCTCAATCTCCTCAAAGGAAGTGAAGCCAAGACCGGGAACGCCAAGACTACCTATAAGGAAAGGACCTAAAAGCACGCCGGCGATAAGATAAGCAGTAACAGCAGGTAGCTGTAACAGCTTTGCCACGCGAGAAAGCATAAGTCCTGCAAACAACGCGATTGATAAGCTAAAAAGGATTTGCATTATTATACACCTGATTTCTAAAGTATTAGTCAAAAACGACTTTATTTTAATACTTAAGTATTAATTTGTCAAGAGCTAAAGTAAAAATAAAAATAAAACAAAGAAAAACAGCCCAAAATGGCTGTTTTTGTCTTTATATTCTGTTAACGTGGGTTTTTCTTGCTGCCTCAATAACTGCATTTGCCACCACAGGAGCAACGCGCTTATCAAGGGCAGATGGAATTATATTTTCCTCACTTAAATCCTTTTCGTCAATAAGACCGGCAAGGGCATAGGAGGTTGCAACCTTCATCTCCTCATTTATACAGGTTGCACGACAGTCAAGTGCGCCACGGAAAATACCGGGAAAGGCAAGCACATTGTTTATTTGATTAGGGTAGTCGCTTCTGCCTGTACCCACAATCCTTGCTCCTGCCTCCTTTGCCAGCTCAGGCATGATTTCTGGCGTAGGGTTTGCCATTGGAAAAACAATAGCGTCCTTAGCCATAGAGGCAACCATTTCCTCAGTTACAATGTTAGGTGCGCTGACTCCGATAAACACGTCAGCCCCCAAAAGCGCATCCTTTAGAGTGCCACGGAGCATATCCTTGTTTGTAAGCAGGGACATTTCATGATGTGCGTCGCTTAGGCTGCTATCATCTCTTGAAATAATACCAAATCTGTCAACCATTACAAGATTTTCAACGCCTAAATTCAAAAGATGCTTGCCGATTGCAATACCGGCAGAGCCGGCACCGTTGATAACAACCTTAACCTTATCAATACTCTTTTTTACAACCTTAAGCGCATTGATAAGAGCAGCCGCAACTACAATTGCTGTGCCGTGCTGATCGTCGTGAAAAACAGGAATATCGCACACGTCCTTCAGCCTTTTTTCAATTTCAAAGCATCTTGGGGCTGAAATATCCTCTAAATTTATGCCGCCAAAGGAGCCGGAAATCAGGGCGATAGTGTTTACGATTTCATCAACGCTTTTACTGTTTACACAAATAGGAAATGCGTCTACGTCGGCAAATTCCTTGAAAAGCACACACTTACCCTCCATAACAGGCATGCCTGCAAGAGGACCTATATCTCCCAAGCCCAAAACAGCAGTGCCGTCTGTTACAACAGCAACAAGATTGCTTCTGCGTGTCAGCTCATAGCTTTTTTCCGGGTTGTCCTTGATTGCAAGGCAAGGCTCTGCAACACCGGGGGTGTACGCAAGGGACAAATCCTCCCTTGTCTCAACCTTAGCACGGGATACAACCTCGATTTTTCCATTCCATTCGTAGTGCCTCTTGAGGGACTCTTTTCTTACGTCCATTATACCATCTCCTCGGGCTTAAAGTATTTGTCAAATTCCTCGCTACTGAGGTACCCAAGCCTTAGACAAGCCTCCTTTAGGGTGATGCTTTCCTTGTGGGCAAGCTTTGCCACCTCAGCACCCTTGTCGTAGCCAATATATGGCGTGAGGGCAGTAACAAGCATTAAGGACTTGTCAAGATTTTCCTTCATTTTCCTTTTGTTTGCGCAAAGTCCCTTAACGCAGTTTTCCTCAAAGGAATTAATACCTTCAATCAAAAGATAAGCAGACTGTAGGAAGTTGTAAGCAATGACGGGCATAAAAACATTCAGCTCAAAGTTACCCTGTGATGCGCAAATGCCAATTGTAGCATCGTTGCCCATAACCTGTGTAGCAATCATAGTAATAGCCTCGCACTGCGTTGGGTTTACCTTGCCCGGCATAATAGATGAGCCCGGCTCGTTTGCAGGAATGGTAATCTCCCCAAGACCGCATCTTGGGCCGCTTGCAAGCCATCTTATATCGTTTGCAATCTTCATAAGGTCGCAGGCAAGCGCCTTTAATGCACCGTGTGCAAAGGCGACCTCACTTTTAGATGAAAGAGCGTGGAACTTGTTTTTTGCAGGAACATATTTACTGCCTGTAAGCAGGCGCAGCTCCTCGCACACAGCATTGTCAAAGCCCTGTGGCGCATTAAGACCTGTGCCAACAGCAGTGCCGCCAATCGCTACGGAAAGCAGAGGCTTTATAACGCTATCCAAAAGCCCCATATCTACCTCTAAGGATGCGCGCCAGCCGGAAATCTCCTGCCCAAAGGTAATAGGCGTTGCGTCCTGCAGATGGGTTCTGCCGCTTTTAACTAAATTTTTGTATTTTCTCTCAAGACCCTTAAGCGTCCTAATTAGGCAGTATAGATAATCCTGAAGCAGCATAATGCTGAAAGCACAGGAAATATGTATAGCGGTGGGAAAAACATCATTTGAGCTTTGAGACATATTTATATCATCATTCGGGTGCAAAAGAGACTTGCCGCAAAGCTTGTTTCCAAAATTAGCAATAACCTCGTTTGCGTTCATATTTGTCTGTGTTCCGCTACCGGTTTGCCAAACGCTAAGAGGAAACTCGTCGTAAATGAGAGCATCACGATTTTCAAACGCCACTTCAATAAGCTCCAGCTTTTCTTCCGTCATTTTCTCCGGCTTTAGCTTGTGGTTTGCCCTTGCACAGGCAAGCTTTAAAAGAAAAAGACTATAAATTAACTCACTTGGCATTTTTTCATCACCAATATTAAAATTTTCAAGGCTTCTTTGAGTTTGCGCGCCCCACAGCCTGTCGCTTGGCACCTTAATTTCTCCCATTGAATCCCTTTCAATACGATAATCCATAATTCTACCCCCATCAAGGTGATTTATGAATTAATTTTAGCACACTAAAGCACTTATTTCAAGAAAATATTGCCATATATGTAAAAATTTAATTTTAAAAATCATATAACTAAAATTATGTGATAATGGCAACAAAAAGTTTATGAACAAAATGTTAATAATATTGAAAATACTTGAATTATGTTAACATGTATGTTAGAATTACAATGTTAAATTTAGAAAATATATTAATAAATGAAAGGGCTACTTAATGGAAGCAGTACTTAACTACATAAATACAGAGTGGCATAGCTTTCTTTCCGGTATGCAGAGGATGTTTACAAATCCGCTACCGGAGGACATTGTAAATATGGTTGCTACTTGTCTTACGACACTGTTTGCAATCCTTGCGTTCCACTTCATTATTTTCGGCGTTGTTGGTGTCTTTACCAAAAAGACCTATCCACATACTGATGAAAAGCTAAACTACGGTATTATCATTCCTGCAAGAAATGAGGAGGCAGTTGTTGCCAACCTTATTGACAGTATTAGAAAAAACAACTATCCGCAAGACAAGCTTACAATCTTCGTTATTGCACACAACTGCAATGACAAGACTGCGGAAAAGGCAAGAGAAGCCGGTGCTATTGTTTATGAATACAATAACCCGGAGGAAAACACAATGGGCTACGCCTTCCGTTACCTCTTTGATAGGATTAAAGAGGACTATGGCATTAAGAGCTTTGACGGTTACTTCCTTTTCAATGCCGATAACATTGTTGACGTAAATTATTTTGATAAGATGAATGATGCGTTTGTTGCCATGGGCAAGAAGCACACAATCACCTCCTTCAGAAACTCAAAGAACTTCGGTTCAAATCTTATTTCCGCCCTTTATGGTCTGCACTTTATGTACGGCTGCCGTTATGAGTGCCGTGGTAGAACAGTTCTTGGCTGCTCCACACGTATTCAGGGTACAGGCTATGTTATAAGCAGCGACCTTGTTAAGGACGGCTGGAAGTACGTTACTCTTACTGAGGACTGGGAGTTCTCAACTGACCAAGTTATTGCAGGCCAAAAGATTTACTATTGTGATGATGCGGTTTTCTATGATGAACAGCCTACAAGCTTTAGAATCATGTGGCGTCAAAAGGTTCGTTGGGCAAGAGGTCACTTCCTTGTATTCTTTACAAGATATAAGGACATCATCAAGGCACAGCTTACACCAAAGAAAAAGGGTGGCTGTCCAAACAAGGGCTCACTCCACGATATTGCAATCAACATTTTGCCACTTGCGTTCCTTGCTACGATGGTTACTGTATGCCAAGTTTTAGCACTTCTTACAATCACACTTGTAAACGGTATTAATCAAGGCTTTATTGTAGACTTCGGCACGGCAATGTCCCACATTTGGGTGTATATGCTAAGCACATATTTAAGAAATATGCTATTTGGCTTCATCGGCTCATACCTAACACTTTTGATTCCTTCAATCATTATTTACATAATCGAGCGTAAGCGAATTAAGAATGTTAGCCTTGGCATTAAAATCGGTTCAACGCTTCTTTGGCCGCTATTCCTTGCTATCTATATCTTCCAAGAGGTACAGGCAGTATTTAGTCCAAAGCTTGGATGGAAGGAGATTCCTCACCACGATACCACAGACTTTGAGGCACTAAATGAGGAAGATGTTAAGATTATGGAAACCGAGGACACACCGGTAGAATAAAAATTATTAAAATCGGCAAGAAATTGCCGATTTTTTTTATAAAAATAGTTTGAAAATGATAAATAAAATGGTATAATAAAGAAGGAAGGGGTGGTTTTCTTGAAAATTATCTTAAATCCTGATGAGGCAGTTGTTAAAACTGTTAAGGAGGGTCTTGCCCGCAAGGGTGGATACTGTCCCTGTAAAATGGGGAAAAGCGAGGACATAAAATGTATGTGCAAGGAGTTTAGGGGGCAAATTGCCGACCCCGACTTTGAGGGCTTTTGCCACTGTATGCTATACTATAAGGAGAAATGATTATGAAAGTTACAAAGGACACCTTTGATAAGGAAATCTTGGCAGATGTGCCGGTTATTGTAGACTTCTATGCGGATTGGTGCGGACCATGCCAAATGATTGCACCGCATCTTGAGGAAATAGAAAGGGAATATGCGGGCAAGGTTAAAATTCTAAAGGTAAATGTAGATACCGACGGGGATTTGGCAGTTAAGTTTGGCATTATAAGCATTCCAACTCTTATTGTTTTTGAAAATGGTGAGCCAACAAAAAAGGTTGTGGGCTACCAAAATAAAAATCAGCTATTAAATTTATTTAATAAATAAGGAGAAATTTATGAAAAAGTACAAATGCACAGTTTGCAAGGTAGAGTTTGAGGTTGAGGACGGCGTTTTAGAGCCGGTTTGCCCAAAATGCAAGGTTGGCAAGGATAAGCTTGAGCTTATTGACGAAACACCAAAGAACCCATATGCAGGCACAAGAACAGAAAAGAATCTTGAGGCAGCATTTGCAGGCGAGAGCCAGGCAAGAAACAAGTACACTTATTTTGCTTCCGTTGCTAAGAAGGAGGGCTATGAGCAGATTTCTGCTTTGTTCCTAAAGACAGCAGAGAACGAGAAGGAGCATGCAAAGCTGTGGCTTAAGGAGCTTAAGGGCATCGGCAACACAGCAGAAAACCTTCTCCACGCTGCAGAGGGCGAAAACTATGAGTGGACAGATATGTACGATGGCTTTGCAAAGGTAGCAGAGGAAGAGGGCTTTACAGAGCTTGCAAGAAAGTTCCGTCTTGTTGCAGCTATCGAAAAGCATCACGAGGAAAGATATCGCGCACTTCTTCACAATGTAGAAATGAAGGAAGTATTTGAAAAGAGCGAGGTTAAGGTTTGGGAATGCCGTAACTGCGGACACATTGTTGTTGGCACAAAGGCACCGGAGGTTTGCCCAACCTGCGCACATCCACAAAGCTACTTTGAAATCCACGCAGAAAACTATTAAAATTAAAAAAGCCACCCCTTTGGGTGGCTTTTGCTTTTGAAGGCTACATAGCCTTCTTTTCTTTTTTATTGAGTGGGTTAAATTTGCCGCTTAGGTAGTAAATCAAAAACATAACAAAAAGCAAGAGATTGTGTAAAATCATACACGCCCAAGCTCCAATCAGTCCAAAATCGAACACCACAGTAGCAATAAAAGTGCCCAAAATTCTTATGAGCCACATACCGATAATGTTAGCAATAAAGGGCATTACTGTTTTGCCCATTCCGTTCATCATACCCTCAATAACAATGGAAACACCGTAAAACGGCTCCGATACTGCAACCATGCGCAAAACAATTGCGCCAAGAGAAATTACGGCAAGGTCAGCAGAGAAAAGACTCATCAGATTAGGTGCAAAAATAAATAGCGCCCCACCGGAGATTATCATAAGGATAACCTCAACAAAAATAATCATCAAAGAAAGGCTTTTGATTCTTTCCTTGTCCCTTGCTCCGTATGCGTTTCCTGCAAGGGTAGAGGATGCGCTTTGCATGCCGTAGCCTGGCACATAAAAGGCAGACTCAACTGTGTTTGCGATGGTGTGTGCAGCCGTTGCAACAGGGCCAAGGGCATTTACCATGCTGGCAAAAACAACATAGCCAAATGACGTACCAAAGCGCTGGAGTGCATTTGGAAATGCAACCTTAAAGCAGGGCTTTAGAATTGATATATTAGGTCTTATGCTTTGCCCACGTGGAGAAACCACAGGATGGCGCAGAAGTGCAACAAAAATAGACACTCCTCCCACAAAAAAGGCAATAGCGCTGGCAATAGCAGCACCAATAACCCCTAAATCAAAGCCGGGAATAAACAAGTAGAAGCCGTTTATATACAAAATTCTTGTTGGGTATATAAAGATAAAGTTAAGTACAATGTTTATAAGGTTGACAATAAGTCCAACACGCATAGGCGTTTTTGTATCCCCTGCAGCCCTTAGAACTGTACCAAAAATTATAGAAGCAGTTCTAAATAGCATAGGAGTATATAGTATAAAGAAATATGTAGATGCTGTTTGCCTCAGAGACGTGTCAACCTGCATCCATTGTGGCACAAAAGGGCTTAAAAGCAGGGTAACTACAGTAAAGAAAATGCCAAGCACAAGCACCACAAAGCAAGCCTGTGCCGATGCCTTTTTTACATCATCATGCCTTTTTGCACCAATAGCTTGGGAAATAAAGGCAAGAAATCCAACACCAACTGCGGAAATTGTACTGCCAAATAGCCAGTTTACAGTTGTGGTAGACCCAACAGCAGCCGTTGCATCTGTACCCAATGAGCCAACCATTATTGTATCGATATATTGAACGGCTGTGTGTAAAAGCTGCTCAAGCATAGTTGGCCAGGCAAGGGCAAATATTACAGGCAAAAGACTAAAGTCAAGTCGCTTTTTAACTCCTGTCATAAATTAGCCCCCACGGAAATTTTGCAGGTGCTATTTTTGTCATCAAGTATGATTTCATCTACACAGGGTGCCTTAATATATCCGGATAAGGGATTTTTGATACTAATAATAGGCTCTGTGATTATTGCTTCAACGTGGCTCTTTTCAAAGGCAAGATCGCACTCATACATTTTACAATTTATGAGCCTTAAATCCTTGCAGTAGCAAAGAGGCTGTGTGCCGATTATTGTGCAATTTTCAAGGGTAAGCCCCTCACTGTACCAGCCAAGATACTCGCCTTTTATAACTGTGTTTTTAACATGCAAATTTCTTGCGTGCCAAAAGGCGTCCTTTGTGTTAAGCATAGAGTCTTCAATTATGCCATTATTTACATATTGAAAGGAGTATTTGCCCTTTAGCTCAACGTTTTCAAGGTGTATATTTGAGGAGCTTAGCATAAAATATTCTCCCTCAATGCTTGTGTCCTTAAGGCTTATGTCCTTGCATAGCCAACCAAACTCGTTTGATTTTATATAGCTATTTGACACATTAACATTTTCACATTCCCTAAGTGCCTTGATGCCACAAAGTCGAGAGGAAACAATCTCAAGGTCACGGCAGTACCAAAAGCCCGCACGCGCCTTGCCGGTTAGCCTGCACCTATCAACCTTAGCGCCTGTTACATGCCAAAATGGGTAGCGCAGATTGAAATAACATTTTTCTGCAAGTATGTTCTTGCTTTCCTTAAGAGCGCTTTCGCCATCGGCTGGACCTGTAAATCTGCAATTTTTTATATGTAAACCGTCGCTTCCGTATAGCGCACGCTCCGTGTCAAAGCATTCGTTAATTATTTGTTTCATTTATTTACCAAAGTATATGTCTAAAATTTCTATTTGTCCCTGTCCCTTGTATTCAAAGAAAAGACCATTTTTGCCATTTAAATTAACTGTACAGCCGGCCCTTGTCCAATTTTCCGAAGGAGCTACATCAAAGGAGCAAATAGGCGCACCGTCAAGGCTTGTTTTTACAAATACCTTACCCAGTGGCTGATTTTTACCGTTTTTGTATGTGATTCCAAGGCTTGTTTCGCCCTTGAAATCAAAATATTTGTATCCGATTTTTGTGCCATCGGACACATCTGTTATAATTCTTTCGTTATCCTTGTATACAATGACCGGTATGCCATCAAGACAGCCGGTTGTATGTGGCATTTTTCCGTTTGTTAGGTTACAGCAGATGGTAGCAGGATAAGTGCCCTCGGTTAAAAGCGGGCCGCCGTTAAGACCGCAGCTTGTCATTTCAACCTGTGGGATTGTGCCATTGTCAAGAAGCTGTATTTTTTCAGCACATGCCTGTCTTGAGTAGTCGTTTTTATGGGTTTGTCTGTGATAGAAAATATACCACTCGCCGTTGATTTTTTCAATGCTGCCGTGGTTGTTTCCGGTGCGGTTTACCCTGTCCTCCGGGCGTCTGCCCATATACCCAACATCACCATTTGAAATAATTACACCACCATATTCAAAGCCACCGTCAGGCCTGTCGCTTGTGGCATATGCCAGCTCGTGCTGATTAAAGGTAGAGTATATAAAGTAGTATTTTTCTCCGATTTTTCTTATAGAGCTTGCCTCGAAAAACTCGTGTCCCTCAAAAGAGGTGCCCTTAAACCTGGTAGGGAAAATATGCACAGGCTTATGCTTTATAGTCATCATATCGTCCATAAGCTCAACGCAAACAGGACCCTGCACACCACCCTCGGTTGACTCAATTTCCTCACGGGTTTTTTTGTACATGCTCATTTGCTTTTTGATGCTTTCCTCTCTTGTAAAGCTAGGATTTTCATCAAAATCATACCAAACACCATAGTAAAGATAGATATGCCCGCCGTCATTAATTAGTCCCGGGTCAAAAATAATGAAATCCTGAAGAGGTGTACCGTCTGGATTTTTCACATAGCCAAGAAACTTATATTCTCCGGCAGGGGTGTCGCAAACGGCTACGCTCATAAGAAAGCTACATTCATCTCTGCCGGCAAGAGAGTAGTAAAGATAGTATTTGCCGTCGTTACCCTGCACCACGTCAGGCGCATACATATATGGGTGGTTTACATAGTCCGGGTCGTTCTTTGCCTTGTAAATAACCCCCTCATATCTCCAATCCTTTAGGTCGTAAATAGAGGCAGAGTAGCAAACATAGTCAAGCATGCAGAAAAAGTCGCCGCTTTCCTTGTCATGAGAGCCATAAACATAAACTCTGTCGCCAAAAACATGTGGCTCTCCATCAGGAATATATTCGCAAAGGGGTAAAAAAGGGTTATAAATCTGTTTCATTTTAGTTCTCCTTATTAGTTAGTATAAATTTGAGAGTGCCACCTGAGGTAAGCTCCTCGTATGTTATATAGTTTCTTGAAAGCTCCTTATCGTTCCACAAAACACGCTCAATATATGGATACTTAAGAGGATTTTCGTTACAAACAATATAAAGATGGCTGTCATTTTCGCAGGAATGATATTCCGTATTCAGCCTTAGCTTTATTTTGTTAAATAGTGGAGTGTTAAAATAAAATTCGTTTTTAGCAGGGCAGGGCTGACAAAGACCAATTGCAGAAAGAGTATACCAGGCAGAAAGCTGTCCCACATCCTCGTTTCCACAAAAGCCAAATGCACCAAGCCTGTACGCCTCCTTTTGCACTCGCCTTGTCCAGTATTGGGTGCGCTTAGGCAGTCCCAGCATTGCAAAATAGTGGGTCAAATTATGGCAAGGCTCGTTAGAATGATTGTAATATTCGTTCCAAAGCCTTGAAAAATCAGCCTTTTCAAAAAGAGCTTCAAGCAGGGAAATAAATCTTTCCTTGCCAAAAAGTGAGGCAAGACCCTCTACATCATAGGGCACAAAAAAGGATTGCTGATATATGTTACTCTCCACACAGCCGGTGGTGTCAAGGGGGTCGCTTATCTTTAGAAACTCCCCGCTTTCATCCCTTGGACACATAAAGCCAAAATCGCTATTGTAGTTCTCCTTGTACCTGCTTGCATAGGTGCTAAAAAGCTGAAAATCATCCACTTGGTCCAGCTTTTTTGAAATTTGAGCCATACAAAAGTCAGAAAGCAAAAGCTCAAGGGTAGAGCTTAGGTTGTTGGGCTCAAAGCGATTTTCCTTGTACTGTACATTATTTGGTCGGTTGTGGAAAAACTTATATCCGTCCATTTTTTCGCACACAAGCGAAGCGCCGAGAGTGTACTTGTAAGCCTTGGAAAAATCAAAGCTGCAAATGCCCTTCATAAGTGCATCGCTAAGCACAATAAGTCCTGGGTCGCCCACCATACAATGGGAGTCGGCACCCATCAGCTCCCACCTTGGTAGTGACGTGCATGTTTCATCTGCAATATCAATAAGCGTGCTTACCTCATCGTTTACCGTGTCTGGAGAAATAAGCGTAAGCCACGGAAATTGGCTCCTATATACATCCCAGCCACTAAACATTGTCCTACGGTTGTAGCCGGCACCTTTTATGATTCCGTCAGAGCCTGTAACCTCGCCCAAGGCATCAACATACGTGCGTGGGTCAAGAAGAGTGTGGTACATACAGGTATAAAAAAGAGTTAAATCGGTGTTATCACTACCCCAAACCCTAACACGGCTCAGAGCCTCGTCCCAGGCGTCCTGGGCGTTTCTGTGCACCCTTTCAAAATCAAAGCCCGATATTTCTAAAAGTCCGGCTCTCGCTCCTTTTATAGAGGAGTATGAAATGCCACATTTTATAAGCACCTCATTTGTGTCCTCAAAGGTTAGGTAAAGGTGTACATCCTTGCCCTCGTAGGAGCTTTTTTTCTCCATAAGACACTCGTTTTCGTAAATTTCATAATCAAAAGGGCAGGAAATTTCCATTGAAAAATAAAGCAAGTAGGTAATTCCGCCACGACCGCGACCAAAGCCACCATCATCTGAGGAGCAAACAATATTACCCTCAATTTTATTACCATCAATAGTAACGCTTTCAAGAGTTGCCTTACCGGCAATTCTACGGGCGAGGTTGATTATAGCACCCCTTTTGCCTTCTTTAAAATACTGAAAGCGCAAAATACCTGCGTGGGCAGCTACTGTGCTTTCAGCGATAATGTTATATCTGTCAAGCAAAACAGAGTAGTACCCGGCACGTGCTATTTCATTCTCGTGAGAAAACTTAGATTTCCAACCGGTAGTACCTCTTTCAAAGGGAACCTCGTCATTTGATCCGCTTCGCAAATCCACCTTGTCCAAAACAGGCATAATTTGTATGTTTCCAAGGTCGCCATACCAGCCGATGCCACTCATGTGGTTAAAGGAAAAGCCCTCAATTGTGTCCTGGCAATAGTTATAGCCTGTGCCATTGTCCCCACTTGTTGTGGTGTCAGGACCTAACTGCACCATGCCAAAGGGATATGTGGCACATGGGTGTGTTTTGCCACCACCATGCATGCTTTCTCCCTGCTCGTCACCAACTGTGCCAATCATAGGGTCAACATAATCGCTAATACGCATAAAGACTCCTCCTTCTTTTGTTCATTCTTAATTCTATCACATAATATTATTAAAATAAAGGACTAAGAGGAAAAAAGATAAAAAAATGACAAAAAGCACCCGATTGGGTGCTTTTTACTATTTCCAAATTACTTGGCATGTTCCGTTCCAGTTATTCGCCCAGCCATCTGGTTTACCTGATAATTGACAGCTTATGGTTAGATTTGTACAGTTTCTAAAGGCACCGGCTCCGATTTGAACGACTGAAGAACCGATATCTACGGCACTAAGGCTATTGCAACCAGAAAATGCAGCTTGTCCAATAGAAGTAAGTCCACTATTTAGATTGATTTCCTTAAGGCTAGTGCAACCAGAAAATGCAAAGTCACCAAGCTCCTTAACATCAGAGCTGAGGGTAACCTTCTTAAGGCTTTTGCAATCTGAGAAGGAACTTAGACCGACACGGCTGATGCTGCCGGTAATTGTAACCTCTTCAAGACTTGTGCACTGCCAAAAGGTGTAGGGCTCAAGACATAATATTGTTCCGGGAATCTGAATATCTCTAAGACTGCTACATGAATAAAATGCGCTTTGACCAATGCTTGAAATTGCATTTCCTAAATTTACCGACTGAAGGCTTGTGCAACCATTAAAAGCATGAGAGCCGATAACACGAAGACCATCGCCCATACTCACAGATTTCAATTTGTTACAGCCCATAAAAGCCTTGTTGCCAATTTCTGATATTCTTGTGCCATTGTAGCTTTCGGGAATAACTATATCCTCGGCTTCTTTATCAAGTAGCTCGGTAATAGTATAGAAGCCATCGACATTTAACTCTAATTTGAATGGTTGGTAGGAAAGGCTAGCGTAAAGTGTTATATCTCCACTTGTAGAAGAGTTGATACCGGTAAAGGCTTGTGTAAGCTCTTGGTCATAGAACCAGCCCATGAAATCGTAATAATCCTTTACACCATTATAAATTGTGGTGCCAGTACCATATACATAGCTTGTTGGGTTTTCATAATACTCAGCGCCAACATAGGTAATAGAATAAGAGCAGGGCTGCCAGTTTGCGTACAGGTAGTAATCATTATTTATGGTGTTTGTGCTGAAATCCCAGGGGGTATTTGCAGAGTCCATCCATCCTGCAAGGTAGTAATTATCCTTGTGTAAAGGAACATCGGGCTCTGTGGCGAGGGCACCTTCCGCAACGTATTGAGAAAAATTTTCATCCTGACAGTTGGTGTAAAAGGTGACAGTGTAGTAAGTCGTGTCATCGCAGGAAACAAGGAACAAAGAAAGTGCAAAAGTAGCAAAAAAAATTAGAAAAAACCTTTTTATCATATAATCACCTAAAAACATTATAAAATTTCTAAAACGATCGACACAGTGTCGTAAATTCTATCCATAGAGTCAATTTCCATTGTCTCCTTTGGAGTGTGCAGGTCGTGTACATTACAGCCAACCGAAATTGCAGAAAGTCCGGGGATTTTTGAGGACATAAGACCGCATTCAAGCCCTGCGTGTATAAGGGTTGGGCTTGTTTTTCTGCCTGTTGCCCTTTCATAAGCGCTTTGCCAAGCCACAACAAGGTCGCTTTCCTGTGGGCTTTCCCAGCCGGGATATCTTTCATGGTGCTTGGTGGTTGCCCCAACCTCGTCGGCAAGACTATCTAAAAAGCTGCAAGAGAAGTCAAGCCTTTCTTCAAGATAAGAACGTGAGGAAAGGCCAACGTTAAAGCATCCGTTTTCGGTGCGTACCCTTGCAAGATTGCGTGAAAACTCAGGCAAAATCGGCGGGGTGGTGCGATAGGAAATAACACCGTTTGGCACACTAAGAATTTTTAGTATTTTTTCAGTTGTTTCGTAGGAAAAAGCCTGGGGAGTGTCGATAATTTCCCAAGTAAAGTATAGTCCTTGGTCCTCTCTTGCGGCAATTTTTTCTTCAATCAAGCCTCTATAAACAGATACAAGACCAACGCAGGTGCTAACAAGCTGGTTGGACTCGGGAACAACAATAGCCTCACACTCACGTGGTATGGCGTTATCCTTGTCGCCACCACTCATGTAAGCAATCTTAATGGGACAAATTTTCTTAAGCTCACAAATAAGCTGACCCATTAAAATATTTGAGTTTTGTCTGCCTCTGTCAATATCCTCGCCGGAGTGTCCGCCACAAAGACCACCTAACTTGATTTTTATGCCCTGTACCTTGTTTTCCTCGACCTCTGTTTTCATAGAAAGCTCCGTTCTTATTCCGCCGCAACAGCCTATAATAACTGTATCTTCCTCAGCAGAGTCAAGATTTATCATTCTTTTTGCTGAAATCTTAGAATAATCAAAAAGCCCGGCGCCCACAAGTCCAATTTCCTCTGATGAGGTAAAAAGACATTCAATCGGCGGGTGGGAAAGAGTGTTATCTGTAAGAACGGCAAGCATAATAGCAACACCAAAGCCGTCGTCAGCACCAAGGGTAGTACCATCAGCCCTTAAAATGTTGTTTTCTTGGATAAGCTTAATCTCGTCAGTATCAAAATTATGATCTGTGTCAAGGTTCTTTTCTGCCACCATATCTGTGTGTGCTTGTAGCATGATTGCAGGCTCATTTTCTCGACCCTGTGTCGCTTTTTTCTTAATTAACACGTTGTTATGCTCATCAGAATAGCACTCTAAATTGTGGCTTTTTGCAAGCTCAACAAGATATCTTGCAATTTCCGCCTCGTTTTTTGATGCGCGTGGGATTTTTGATATCTGCTCAAAATAATAAAACGGTAGCTGGTTTTTTACACCGGAAATATTGCTTAGCATTATTTTCTCCTTAAATCATCATAGGAAATTATTTTCACAGCCGGTCTTTCGAGAGGTGTGTTGTTTGGCGTGTGATAGATAAAGCATAGCTGTCCATTAAGGTCAGTAAAAATCATACCATGCCCACCATCCTTCTCAAAGAGAAGAGAGTCATCAATTGTCCATTTGCCGCTTATTTTTCCATTGTCGCTTCTTGCAATTGCCTCCACATATTCGCCCTTGCTAAAGCTGGACCAAATAGAAATTAATTCTCCGTCTACCCTCAAAAGAAACGGTCCGTCTGTAACAAAAGAGCCGTTGCCGTCGTAGTCGTGCCTCCAGGATGCGTCCCCTGCCGACCATAGCTCTATTGGCTCGCCTATAGGCTCCTTCAAGTCATCGCTGAGCCTAAGGGCGCAAACTGTTCCGTTCTTAATCTGAGTCCACTCATGGCAGAAAACAATGTAAGGAACACCATCCTCAACCCAAAGCGTGCCGTCAAGGCAGGACCAATTGCTTGGTGTTACAGCGCCGTTGGAATGGGGCACAAAGCGACCGTCCGGAGTGTCTGACACCAAAATTGCCGTTCCACGGTACGTAACCTCGCTAACAAAGGACGCAAACATATAAAACTTGCCCTTATAGTAGTGTACCTCAGGCGCCCAATATTGCCTGTCGCCCCAAAAGCCCTCAAAGTAGGAAAAAATCTCCTTAGGCTCGCTCCAGCTTTCCATATCCTCGCTTACATAAACATCAAAGCCGATGGTTTTTACATCCACAGCGCCCCAAGTGTTTGTTGCCCTTGTTCCGTAAAGATAATACTTGCCCTCGTATGTAAGTATATAGGGATCTCTTATGTTAATATCACTAAATTTCATACTCTATTCCAAAATCATTTTTTGTACTGTACGTCTTAGCTCCAAAAGTGATTTGTAGCTGTGTGGGTATGTTCTAAATCCGGAGTATCCGTGGCTTTCCAAAAGCTCTAAAACCTTATCTCTGCCGATTTTCTCCTCAAGAGTATAAAGCAGGCGCATATCCTGTAGTCCGTCAAAGAAAACCTCGTGTCGTGCAGAGTCAAGCGCGCCATTTCTGCCCGGATAAACAACATAGCAGTCGCCGCTTTGCAGACCACAGCCGGCATCGGTAATAAGGTAAGGGTCAATAGGCTCGTCTGATAACACAGAATTATAAAAATTATAGCCCCAATGCAAAAAGCCCTTAATACCATTTTGATAAAGCTGAACTCCGATAACTCTGTTACGAACAGGCTCAAAGCCCATCAATCTGTTAGAAAGATATTTGTCGCTTTGGGCACAGCAATAGTATGCCCAAAGGTTTGGCACCTTGTTTTCAATAAAAATATCAATTGCATCAGTGCCACAAACGGGATTTTCCACAAGACCGTCCTTGTAAAAATCATAGTGGCTAAGGGCATCCATAATAATGCCGTCTGGCATGTGGGCTTTGAAAATCTCCTTAGCAGCCTTGTATTCGTTAATGCATTTCTCATTTGGCTCGTCGGAAATATGGAAGTAGCATCTTTCAAAAAGCCCCTCGTCCTTAAGTCGCTTTCTTAAAATAGGCAAGAAAATGCTTAAAAACTCCTTGTATTCAAGAGAGGTAGACGCGTTTTCCCAGCCGAAAATGCGTTTTGTCCTGCCATCAACCTTAGCCACAATCTTAGGGCAAGCCTTAGCGCCCCATTGTGTAAACAAATGGCTCATTTCAAAGTATTTTATACCAAGGTCGGAAACATGCCTCATAAAAGCAATAAGCCTGTCAAGAGAAATAACATACTCCCCATTTTTAACCTCTATATCAACAAGCTGACAGGTTAACCTTTCCTTGCCAACTCTTGTATCAAGGGGCGGTGTAAACATAGGTATAAGAAGCATATTAACGCCATGGGAAACAGCCTTTTTTACAAAGCTATCCATAATAGGCATATATTTTTTTGAAAAGAGTGTTAAATTATAGTAATTTGCAATGCCGTCGTAGTGGAACCAGTTAGTATAAATAAGCTCCCTTTGGCTAAGGTCAAAATCAAGCACCTCAAGGGTGTATTCCGTTGCCATAATTTCGCCGTATTCACCCATCAGAGCAATTCTGACAGTATGCCTTCCAACAGGCAAATTGTCGCCCCTTACAGTTACCCAAAGACCGTTATAGGTATTGTATCTTGCAGTAAGGGCACGGGTGTTAAGCGGACGCAAAACATCAGGGCACAAAAATGGCTTGTCTGTAACAAGATAACCATCGCCCTTCCACGTGTTTGGAGAGGTGGCAGGCACAAGCTCAATTTGCCTTACCTCAATAAAATCCTTTAGCGGACCATCAATCTTGACAGTCATATCTCTTAAATTGTAATCAAAAAAGTATGCAACCTGAAAGGAGTACACCTCATTTTTTGCCATAGCGCCTCGTCTTTCAGCCTTAGGTCTTTTGTCCGGATAAATCCTCTCAAGAGAGGAGACAGGAAAAATCTCTATCATAATAGCCTCCTAAGTATAAGTTAACTTTATCATATCACACAAAAAGGCTTAATGCAAGTAAAAAAGCACCGAAAATCGGTGCTTTTTAATCTTAGATTTTTCCAATAAATTTGTCAAGCCTGCGCTGTACGGTAGGATTTGCATTTACAAACTCAAGCTCCCTTTCCTGTAGCGCGAAGGTGCTTTTAAGAACGGAAAGCTTTTCAAGCGCAGTTTCGTCGATTCTTTCAACATCTGAAAGGTCAACATAAACCTGTCGTCTGTCTGCCATTTCACGGTTTATAAAGTCAGGCAGCTTTGATGCATTTCCAAAGAACAATGTGCCATGTGCATAAACCGTGCTAAATTCTGTTTCAAAGCGCGCACCCTTTTTGAAATTAGGAATGTTTGCAAGCACGCATACAATAACGCCGCCAATAACGCCATAGGTAAGGTCGAAAATAACAGTAAGGATAAATGTAACAAGCATTACAATGGAATCTCGCACACCAAAGGCTGAAAGCCTTATAAAGAGAGGGAAGCGAGCCATATTGATTGCAACAGAAATAAGTATTGCCGCAAAAACAGCTAAAGGAATGTAGCCAACCACACCCATAAGCAAGAAGTACATAATCAAAACAAATATAGCGTGGAACACACCGGCAAGTGGGCTTTTCGCACCGTTTTCAATGCTTGCGGCAGTTCTTGCAATAGCGCCTGTTGCAGGCAAGCCGCCAAACAAGGAGGAAAAGATGTTTGCCACACCTTGACCTACAAGCTCTTGGTTGGCATTGAATTTTGTACCTGTCATACCGGAGGCAACGGTTGCAGAAAGCAGACTTTCAATAGCACAAAGGAACGCAATTACAATCGCCGGAACAATTAGCTTTCCAAAGTTAATATTCTTAATGCCCTCAATGTTGATAAATGAAAAGCCGGCTTGTATTTCACCATAAACGGATTTGATTGTGGGTACGTCCATCTTAGCCACATTTGTAAGAAGCAGTGAAACTCCTGTGCAAACCACAATAGCAACCAAAGCGGATGGGATTTTCTTGCTTATCTTCGGTAAAATGATAACACAGGAAAGACCAACAAGACCAACAGCAAAGGATGCAAAATTAAAGGTTGTAATAGATGAAAAAATGTTTGCAAGCTTGGAAATAAACTCGGAAAACAGTTCAAATGGCTCCTCTGGGAATGTAAGACCGAGAAAATCCTTTAGCTGTCCCACCATAAGCGTAACACCAATACCGGTAGTAAAGCCAATGGTAATCGGATAAGGGAAGAATTTCATAACATTACCGGCACGGCAAACACCCATTATGATAAGGAGCAAGCCTGCAATAATACCGGCAATAGCAAGACCCAAAACGCCAATTTCAGGGTCAGCAAGGTAACCGAATAGAATTACAACAAACGCAGCAGTAGGACCGCCGATTTGATATTTGCTACCACCCAAAAGGGAGATAAAAAAGCCTGCAACAATGGCGGTAATAATACCTGCCTGTATACCGTTTATACCCTCAACTCCCGCAGGCACGGATTGTATGCCGAGAGCAATAGAAAGGGGCAAGGCAATTATAGCTACCATAAGACCGGCAAGCAGGTCGTTTAAGATGTAGCTTTTCTTGTAGTTTTTCAGTGAATTAAAAAGCTCGGGTTTCATAATAACGTCCTTTAAAATTTATTAACACACCTATTTTAGCAACATACAATCAAAAAGTAAAGAGAAAAGGCAAAAAAATTCAAATTTACAAAAAATTAACAATTATCTTATGTTACAAAAGCCACAGAAAATCACGCATAAAAATCTAAAAAAAGCAGGGTATAATGTTGATTAGTCAACTAATGATTTGATTTTTATGTTAAATATGCACAAAAAAGTCCATTTTTTTATTTTTTTTGTTGAGGTTGACAGTTTTCCACGCCTGTGTTAAAATACGGGTGTAAAGTTTTTATTATATAAGGAGGGTGTAATGAGGTACACAAAGCCAAGCTACGTAAATGAAGTAGTAGCAAGTGAGGATATTATGGAGTTTTCTTCCGAAAATATCAAAACAACAACAGTAGACTTTGATTATGGCGACGGCAAGGGCGTTCAAACCGTAACAAAGGGCACATCCACAGCAAATATCCAAGATTTACTATTCTAATTACCATAGAGGAGAGAAAAAATGAAAAAGAAAATTTTACTTTTAGTTTCCCTGTTTGCCCTGCTTGCGTGCATTTTTGCAGTAGTAGTTGGTGCAGCCGGCGTAGCAACTGACGAGTTCGGCGTAGCGGAAACTCTTGAAAATATTCCTGTTGACTTAACAGATACAACATCAAGAGTAGTATTGAAGGGGGCTGACGGCTTATATAGAACCTTCCCTTCATCCTATATCTACTTCAAAACAGGTTCCGGCAACTGGGGCTGGAGAGGCGAGGCAAAGTGCAACTTTGAATACCTTAATAGCGCACTTGGCTTGACAGAAGGAAATGCTTACACCATAGACAGTGTTGTAAGAATTGAAGTTCCTGATGATTTAAAGTATCTTGAGGGTTACAATGGAAAAACAAACCTTAAGGAAATGTATTTTTCGAAAACCTCAGAAATGACGAACTTGAGACCAATGGGCAGCTCTGGCTTAGAAAAAATTACAATGCCACCTAAGCAAAATAGCTTTGCAGATTATATGTTCCATACCTGCTCAAATCTTACAACGGTTATTTTCTATGAAAACGAGAATTTAGTATCCCTTCCACTGGAAATGTTCAAAGCATGTACGGCATTAAAGGAGTTTACCGTTCCAAGTAGCGTAACAACTATAGGAAACAGTGCCTTTATTAGTTGCTCAGCGCTTGAAAGCATTGATCTTGGTAATGTAACTAAAATAGGTGACAACGCGTTTAGCAGCTGTACAAGCTTAACAAATATTGATATTCCAAATACAGTTCAATCAATCGGGCAAAATGCATTTAGAAGCAGTGGACTTACAAGTATAATTATCCCAAGCTCAGTTACATCAATAGGCAACTACGCTTTCCATTCCTCTAAGGTAACAAGCGTTGAGTTTAAAAGCCGTACTACCGAGCTTAGCCTTGGCAACGTTGGTGTATTCCAAAGCTGTTCTTCCCTTACCAGCATTACTCTTACAGAGGGTATAACTGCAATAGGACAAGATTGCTTTTCAGGTAATAAGGCAGAGGAAATAATAGTTCCGGATAGTGTAAAAACAATAGGCTCAGGTGCATTTAATAGCACAGTTACAAAGAGAATAATAATTAGCGAAAATTCACAGCTTGAAACAATGTATGCATTTTCACAAGCAAAGGCAGTGGAAAGCCTGTATTTGCCAACAGGAGTTAAGATTATTGGTAGCGGCTTCCATTATTGCTACAAGCTTCAACGCATCGACAACTTTGAAAATGTAATTATGGAAATAGGTAGTAATAAGGAAAACACTATACCTACAAACTTCTTCCAAGAGTGCCCACTTGTTGAAATTAAGCTTCCTAAGACCTTAGGCACAATTAGTTCAGGTGCTTTTAACGGCTGTAAGGCACTTCAAAAAATATATATTCCTTCAACAGTAACATCTATTGATCAAAGTCTTTTTAATGGCAATCTTAATAATACCGTTATTTTCTATTGCGGCACAGCAGAAGAGCTACTTTCAATAACAACCGACGGAAACGGTGCAACCTTTATCCAAAATAGAATAGACGCAGGCTCAGTTGTTGAATATACAACAATGGCTGCAACCTATGCAAATGGTGTAATCGTTGAAAACGTAAATGCTTGTGATGCCTTCTACGCAGGTATTCACGAGGAAAATGATAAGATAGCACTTGTATGGCTTGACAAGGACGGTAACGCAGGCGAGGCATTCCTTTCATACCTAAAGGTTGCTTGCCCATGCGGCAGAGAATGTGGCAAGGAAACAGTAATTGACACTCTTGCACCACTCTTTATTGACAGAGGCTTTGCATATGGTCCTAACTCAATGCTCCAGGGCGTTGCAGTAGACAGAGAGCTGCTTGACGAGTATGGAAAATACTTTACAGGCATTAAGTACGGTCTTGTTGCAGCAGCAAAGAGCGCACAAGCAAGCG
>JAFVTH010000030.1 GCA_017503285.1 Clostridia bacterium
CGCTTGCTTGTGCGCTCTTTGCTGCTGCAACAAGACCGTACTTAATGCCTGTAAAGTATTTTCCATACTCGTCAAGCAGCTCTCTGTCTACTGCAACGCCCTGGAGCATTGAGTTAGGACCATATGCAAAGCCTCTGTCAACAAAGAGTGGTGCAAGGGTTTCAATTACTGTTTCGACACCACATTCTCTGCCGCATGGGCAAGCAACCTTTAGGTATGAAAGGAATGCCTCGCCTGCGTTGCCGTCCTTGTCAAGCCATACAAGTGTGATATTATCGTTTTCCTTGTGAATACCTGCATAATAAACGTCGCAATTATTTACATTGTTAACAATTGCGCCACTTGCGTAGGTAGCATCAAGGCTTGAGTATTCTGCAACTGAGCCATCATCAATTTTGCCTTGAATAAATGCATTTCCACTTGTGCAC
Source organism: Clostridia bacterium (assembly GCA_017503285.1). Lineage (GTDB taxonomy): Bacteria > Bacillota > Clostridia > Oscillospirales > CAG-272 > RGIG2000. The sequence goes on from JAFVTH010000030.1 coordinate 429, forward strand.
ATTGCAACAAGGTCATCTGCATCACCACCACAGAAATAAATGGTAGCCGTGTTAGGTACATGGTCCTTGGCAACAAAGCTTCCTTCAATTGTTGTAACAGAGGAAGGAATGTATAGCTTTTCAAGTCCATACCATCTGAAAATGTTACCTGTAATTTTTGTTACACCCTCTGGAATTCTAACCTCTTTGAGTGCCATGCATTGGTAAAGCATGCCAACCGGGAAAACCGCCTCGTCGTTAATGTTCATTACAGCATACTCAAGGTTATGAATAACCTCAAGGCTTCCGCTGAACTTGAATACTGAGTCGCTTGTGATTTCTACACCCTTTGGAAGGTAAATTTCTGTGATAAAATTCATGCTTGAGAACGCATCGCCTGTAATTTTCTCAAGGTTAGAGGTTTCTCTGATAACGATAGATCTTATGCCGGAGTTGGCAAACGCTCTGCCTGCCAAGGTTTTTACGCTATCAGGAAGAATAATTTCATTAATAAGGCATTGCTTACCGTCTGCTCCATTACCGCAGCTCCAGAAGCACTGAGAAGGAATAGCGGTTATACCCTCTGAAAGAACAACCGTGGTAAGTTCGCTGCATCCCATAAATGCGGATGAACCAAGTGCGCCGCTATAACCCTCTTGGAAAATAACGGACGTTAAGGACTTTGCATTTGCAAACGCCTCGTTACCCACGCTGGTACAGCTTGCAGGAATATAAGCGTATAAAATGCCGCTCTTTGAGTATGCGCTGCTGCCGATGCTCGTTACGTTGCTTGGAACAATAAGGTTAGAAGCAGGAACGCTGTTAAACGCGGAGTTTCCGATGCTGGTTATTGCAGCCTCGTTTGCAAAGGTAATGCTTGTAAGCGCGGTGCAGCCTTGGAAAGTGCTTTCGCCAACGCTTTTAATGTTACCCTGTACTTCAACGCTTTTAAGACCGGTGCAGCCAAAGAATGCTCTATTACCGATTGACGTCACGCTTGAAGGAATTACGATGGAAGTAAGAGCTGTACATCCCTCGAATGCGTTAGCGCCAACGGTCGTTGTGCCGGCAGGAATTGTAAAGGTTGTTACGTTAGGACAGGAGAATAACCAGCTGTCAATAGAACCGGCAAACGCCGAGTTTTCCTCAAAGGTGAGGCTCGTCAAACTTTTACACTGTGAAACAATGCCTTTTCCGATAGTTTCTACGCTTGCAGGAATAACAAGCTCTGTTATAGCTGTGGCGCTAAAGGCACTGTATGCAATTTCCTTAAGTGAGTCCGGAAGCTCAATTGCTGTAAGACCTGTTGTCTGGAAGCATCTGTGTCCGATCTTTTTAAGCTGGCTGCTCGGTGCAAAATTAATAGTAGTAAAGGTTGTTACACCCTCAACCATTTGTATGCCAAGCTCTGTACAAGCTGCCGGAATATTAAGGGAAACAAGCTTTGTTCCCATAAATGCACAGGAGCCAATGGTGGTTATTGTATCAGGCAAGGTAATGCTGGTAATGCCGGTGTCTTGGAACATACCGCCGCCAATTACAGACAAGCTGTTACCGAGGTCAATGGTTTCAAGAGCGGTACAGCCGTAAAACAAGGATGAGCCCAAAGTGGGATTGCCCTCAAACTTTATGGATTTAAGGCTTAGACAGTTCTTGAACGAGTTATTGTTGATTTTTGTAAAGCTTGCAGGAATAACTATTTCCTCAATTCCCGAGCCCTCAAATGCACTGTCGCCTGTGTTGGTAGCATAGCCAAAATCTACAGTTTTAAGTGCTGTCCAATTTTTGAACATATACTGTGGCACTCCGGATACTGTATCATTGCCGGCAGGCATCTTTACCTTAACACACTTTAAAAAGGGTGTTGAGGAAGCGTTCATTCTTGTAACGCGCTCATGATTTGCGCCGTAAGCCTTTGCGGCTGACATGTCAAGCTCTACAATAGCCTGCTTGTTAACCTCTTTTGTAAAATCAATGTCGGAATAAATCGGATTGTTAAGGTCAATCTTTGGGTTGTATTGGTTCTCCGCGTTAACCGTATAAACCGTTGTGTATTCCGAGGAGCCTTCAAGCATAACCTTAAATTCGATGTATCTCGAAGGTGTTTCTGCGCTGATTACTACTGCAAACACGGTTGCAAGCACCATAATCATCGCAAGTAAGATTAGAATCTTCTTTTTCATTCTCTTCTCCTTTCCTAATTTTAACCTTGTGGGAATAGCAGATCAAATATGCTTGCATTTGAGGTGCCGATTTTAACATCTCTTTCTCCACTTGCATATTCAAAGGTGCCGTTTTTTGTGCTAATGTTGTTTTGAGAGAAGTCCATAATGTCTTCACTTGCTACTACTTCATTTGTGTAGCTTGGCTTTGCGTATTTCATCAATTCATCTCTCCTTTTTGAATTATTTGACATTTATGTATTAATATGATACAATATATATAAGTCAACTAACAAGTTATTATTTAACGTAATGTTAGCATTTTTTGACGCAAGAGAGGTTTGATAAATGAAAAGCACATGGCTATATTTAACCGACATTTCTATAAAATCTCCCGACGAAAGCCGTCTTTACGGCAGCAGAGAGTCCGATGCGTTGCCCCTTGTGGTAAACTGCGCCGGCAGAATTATCTCCCCTAAAAAACAAACTAACAACGTGCCAAACGGCAGACTTGACTACTATTTGCTATACGTTATAGCAGGCAAAATAGAGATTTTTACTGAAAATGAGCTTATAATCGTGGGTGCAAACAGCCTTGTGGTCTTTCCGCCAAAAAAGGGGTACTCCCATACACTCATTGTGGACGAGGAGCCTGTAAACTACCTTTGGGTTCACTTTACAGGAAGTGCCACGGAAAATTCCCTTTCGGAATGCGGAATTAAGCTCTTCCCGGAGATAAACCAAACCAGCACAATGAATAGCATTTCTTCACGCTTTCAAAAGCTTTTTGAAGGCTTTGCAAGGAAGGACCGCTTCCGCGATTTGGACCTTTGCGCCCTTCTTTACCGTCTGCTCATTGAGGTGGGCAGAGCCATAGAAAACAAATCCACAGACAAAATCAGTCTTTCAAAATCTATACGCTACATAAACGAATTTTATAACACACAAATCAAAATTTCTCAGCTTGCAAAAATCGAAAACGTTTGTATGACCACATACAATTTGCATTTCAAAAAACAGCTTGGCGTTACCCCAACGCAGTATATCACAAAGCTACGTATTGACTCCGCCGTGGAGCTTTTGGAGTCCAGCGACCACACCGTGCAGGAAATTAGCGAGCTTTGTGGCTTTGTCGATGCAAACTTCTTTACCCGCACCTTCAAAAAAGTCAAGGGCGTGTCCCCAACAGCCTACCGAAAAGCCTATCACAAGCCATAAATAATCGACACAGGTAGGCACTTTTTCCGAAAACAGCAAAGCCGTAGGGGCGGATTCCATATCCGACCGCATTACCATTATATTTACAAAATTGTAGGGGCGGATTCCACATCCGCCCCTTCGTTTATTCAACAAACAATTCATCCTTTTCCCACGAAAGTGGGTTTTCGCAAATGTATTTGTATATTTTTTCGTAATCATTTCTGTCACGTATAATATGGTCGTGAAAGGAGCGTTGCCAAATTTGCTTTTCAAACATCTCTAAATTTCCCCTTTTTACCTCTTTTGCGTATTCCACGGTTGAATACCGTTTGAATTCCTGCACGATTCGACTTATCGTAGGGGCGAATTCCATATTCGCCCGTGATATCGTTATGATCGCGTGAAAATGGTTTGGCATAACGACAAATACAGGACACTCTACCCCGTCATACTTGCCGATTATTTCGAGAAACGTTTGTTTAATTATTCGGGCGGATATGGAATCCGCCCCTACGGGACCAAACAGATTTTTTCTGTCCTTTGTACAAATTGTTATAAAATACGCTCCGTTTGAGCTATAATCAAATCCCGACAATCGAGGATTTTTTCTTTTTGGCAATTTATCTTCCATAATAGTACCTATGCAAATCGGCAAGGAAGCCCTTGCCGATTTTTATTTATTTATAATGTTTGCACGGTCACAACCGAGGAACAACAACGAAATTCGCCGTTTACCACTTATCGAGCCGCGAGATGAACAAGAAACAAGAAAGACAAGGCGCAACGACACCTACAGATGACGACGTACTTGGCGTACGTCGAATTTGTAGGTTAGGAAGCAACGCAGTATTTCGCCGTTTATTGCGTTATCGAGCCGCGAGATGAACAAGAAGCAAGAAAGACAAGGCGCACCGTAAGCGGTGGGGCGCAGGCATACCTACGTATGTCAAGGTCCACCGTGCGGAGCAACACAGTATTTCGATGCTTATCACTTATCGAGCTACAAGATGACCTAGAACCAAGAATTTCTAGGCGTACCGGAAACACCGGGCGCAGGTGTACTTGCGTACATCAAGGTCGGCGTTGAGGAACAACAACGAAATTCGTAGGTTATCGGTTATCTTGCTACTTCTACCATTTGGTATGCCTCTAAGATATCCCCTTCCTTAATGTCGTTGAACTTATCAAGTCCTACGCCACATTCGTAGCCGGCATTAACCTCTTTCGCGTCGTCCTTGAAGCGCTTGAGGGAGGAAATTTTGTCTTCTGCTATAACTACGCCGTCTCTGATAATTCTGATTTGAGATTGACGGGTGATTTTACCGTCTTGAACGTAGCTACCTGCAATTGTACCAACGCTTGGCACTCTGATGGTTTGTCTAACCTCTGCGTGTCCGTCGATAACCTCTTTATAGGTTGGCGCAAGCATACCCTTCATGGCTGCCTCAACCTCTTCTATAATTTCATAAATGATTCTGTGGGTTCTGATGTCAACATTCTGTCTTTCCGCAGAGTCAATAGCGCTCTTGTCCGGACGAACGTTAAAGCCCACGATAATAGCATTTGATGCAGCAGCAAGCATAACATCGCTTTCTGTAATACCACCAACTGCTGTGTGAATAACATTAACCTTAACCTCCGTGTTGGAGAGCTTAACAAGAGATGCCTTAACTGCCTCGGCAGAGCCGCCAACGTCAGCCTTAACGATAATGTTAATCTCCTTAGCACCGTCGCTGATTTGCGCAAAGAGGTCATCAAGGTTAACCTTTGCGTTAGCCTTAAACAGCTCCTCCTTAGCCTTAGCCTTTCTCTGCTCGGCAAGCTCTCTTGCCATCTTTTCGTCCTTAACGGCATTGAACTCGTCGCCTGCCTGTGGCACCTCGCTAAGACCTGTAATTTCAACAGGAACAGATGGTCCTGCCTGCTTTTGCATCTTGCCGTTGTGGTCGGTCATTGCTCTTACGTGACCAACCGCAGTACCGGCAATAACAACATCGCCGGACTTTAGTGTACCGTTTTGAACAAGAATTGTTGCAACAGGGCCTCTACCCTTATCAAGCTTAGCCTCGATAACAATACCCTTTGCAAGTCTGTTTGGATTTGCCTTAAGCTCCTTAACCTCGGCAACCAAAAGCACGCTTTCAAGCAGGTCGTCAATACCCATCTTTGTGTGTGCGGAAACAGGAATACACATAACGTCTCCGCCCCATTCCTCCGGAACAAGGTCGTACTTTGTAAGCTCCTGTCTTATGTTGTCCGGATTAGCGGTTGGCTTATCCATTTTATTGATTGCAACGATAATATCAACGCCGGCAGCCTTTGCGTGGTTGATTGCCTCAACTGTCTGTGGCATAATACCGTCGTCAGCGGCAACAACGATAATTGCAATATCTGTTGCCATAGCACCGCGCAAACGCATAGCTGTAAATGCCTCGTGGCCCGGGGTATCAAGGAAGGTAATATCCTTGCCGTTAATATTTACTCTATAAGCACCGATGTGCTGTGTAATACCACCTGCCTCGCCTGTGGTAACGTTTGAGTGTCTGATTGCGTCAAGAAGTGATGTTTTACCGTGGTCAACGTGACCCATAACGCAAACAACAGGGGCTCTTTCAACAAGGCTTTCCGGTGCGTCAACCTCATCCTCGAAGAGCTTTTCCTCAATGGTAACAACTATTTCCTTGGATACCTTTGCACCAAGCTCGTCACCGATAAGGTAAGCTGTGTCATAGTCAATAACCTGGTTTACAGACGCCATAACGCCCATAAGCATAAGCCTTTTGATAACCTCGCCGGCTGCAACCTTAAGCCTTGTTGCAAGCTCGCCAACGGTAATCTCATCGGGAACGGTAATGGAAAGCTGAGTGTTCTTTGCCTTTTCAAACGCCTCGCGCTTCATCTTCTCCATTGCCTGGCGCTCCTTCTCCTTCTTGGAGCCGAAGCTGTCCTTATTGTTCTGCTTCTTAAGCTTTTGCTTTGTGGAGCCGTAGTTCTCGTGTCCGCCTGCGATATCGTCAAACTTCTCGTCGTATTTGGAAAGGTCAACGTTTGAGGTTCTTGTGTCAACAACTCTTGTTTGACCTGTCTTTGTCTTAATTTCAATTACATTGCTTTCGGGCTTTTTCTGCTTAGGTGTAACGTTGTAGCGTCTTTCTCCACCCTCGCCGTCCTTATCAAAGCCGCCAAATTGACCCTTTTGTCCCTGTGGCTTGCCCTGATAGCCGTTATTTTTACCCTGGTAGCCGCCGGCGCTCTGCTGATAGCCGCCCTGCTGGTATCCACCCTGTGGTCTTTGTCCCTGTGGCTTCTGACCCTGGGGCTTTTGACCCTGCGGTCTTTGACCCTCGGGCTTATATTCCTGCTTTGGTGCAGGCTTAAATTCCTTTGTCGGAGCCGGCTTTGCTTCAACCTTAACCTCAGCCTTTGGCTCTGCCTTTGGTTCTTCCTTCTTAGGCTCCGGCTTTACCTCTACCTTTGGTTCAACCTTTGGCTCGACCTTAACCTCAGCCTTTGGCTCTTCCTTCTTAGGCTCAGCCTTGGTTTCAACCTTTGGTTCGACCTTTGGTTCTGCCTTTGGTTCAGCCTTTGGTTCTGCCTTTGGTTCTGCCTTTTTCTTTTCTCCAATGGTTACCTTGCCGTCAAAGTAATCATCAATACCAAAGAAAAGATGCTCCTTTGTATATCTGTCAAGGAAAAATGCAATTTCGCCGTCCTCAATGTTACCGCCGGATTGCTTTTGTCCAAGCTCATATTTCTCGATAAGCTCAAGTGTTTCCTTTATATCAAGACCTAAGTCCTTTGCAAAATCCTTAATTCGTGCCATACGCAATACCTCGCTTCTTTACTTATTTAGTAAGTATAAGGGTTTTTAGCTTGCTTGAAAAGCTTTCGTTAGTTACACCAACCACACAAACAGTACCACTCTTGCCAATGGCTTGACCAATTTCATCAGAATTTAGCTGTGCCCTTAGCACCTCAACACCGTAAAAGCTACACTTATCAAGTATCTTCTTTTCCGTGTTTTGAGATGAGTTTTCTGCATAGATAACCAGCTTAATTTTTTTGCTTGGGAGTTTCTTTGTCACCAAGTCAGTGCCGATTATTAGCTCCCCTGCCCTACGGCAAAGGCCCATCATTGATAAAACCTTACTCTTCAACCTTTTCAATCTCCTGTAAAAGCTGTGTCAAAGCTTCCTCCGGTATTTCTACCTCAAGGCTACTTGTTATCCTCTTTGATTTGATTGCCTTCTTAAGACATTCCTTGCATTTGCAAATATATGCGCCTCTGCCGTTTGCCTTTCCAAGTAAATCAATTATAACCTGATTTTCAGGTGTCCTAACCACACGCACAAGCTCCTTCTTCGGAAAGGACTGCATACAGCCAAGACATTTTCTCAAGGGAATTTTCTTAACCTTTTTATTTTCCATAAAGCTACCCCCTTATCGCGGTAAATTACTCGCTCTTTATATCAATCTTACAGCCTGTAAGTCTTGCAGCAAGACGAGCATTTTGTCCCATCTTACCAATAGCAAGTGAAAGCTGGTCCGGAGCAACGATAGCTCTTGCCTGTCTTTCGCCAACCAGCTCAACACTCTTTACAGTAGCCGGGGAAAGTGCGCTCTTTACGTATTCGCAAAGGTCGTCGCTATAAGGAACAACATCTATCTTTTCGCCATTTAGCTCATTTACAACTGCGTTAATTCTTGCGCCTCTTGCACCGATGCAAGCGCCAACTGCATCAACCTCCGGGTCTCTTGACTCAACAGAAATCTTAGTTCTGGAGCCTGCCTCACGAGAGATGGAACGGATTGTTACAGAGCCCTCTGAAAGCTCCGGAACCTCTGCCTCAAAAAGTCTTTTTACAAGTGTTGGATGTACTCTTGTCAAGGATACAAGCGGACCCTTATCTCCTGAGCTTACCTGTGTTGCAAAAACCTTAATTCTGTCGCCAACAGAAAGCACCTCGCCGGGAATCTGCTCGTTCTTTGGAAGAACTGCATTTGAAATGCCTGTGTCAACAACAACTATACCGGTTGAATCCTCAACCTTGGAAACGATACAGGAGAGCATCTCGCCCTTCTTGTCCTCGTACTCTCTTACCTGATAATTTCTTTCAGCCTCACGTATGCCTTGGATAATTACCTGCTTTGCGCTCTGTGCGCTAAGACGTCTGAACTCCTTTGTCTGAAGCTCATACTCATAATCGCTACCGATAGAACGACGGCGGGAGCGAACCTTGTGCTTAACACCCTCTGCCTTCTTCTGTGCCTCAAGAGCCTCTATTTGCTCCTTTGTAATTTCTGTTGCCGGGTCCTCAACCTCTGCAACAATCTTGTACTTACGATAAACCTTCATATCGTACTTTTCAGGGTTGATAACAACTGTAATGCTTGTTGTACCAAGCTCCCTTCTGCAGGCAGTTGCAATAGCAGCCTCTACCTTTTCGATCATGTAGGCCTTTGGAATGTGGCGCTCTCTTTCAAGAACGTCAAGTGCTTCAAAAAACTCCTTGTTCATTTTATATCTCCTTTAATTAAAATTCAAAATATTTATTCATCTTTGCGATGTTTTTTCTTGGAATTTCAAAATCCCCATCGTCGCCAACCAGAACGATTTTCTCCGTGTCGTAGGAGCTTAGCTGACCTACAACGGTTTTACAGCCCTCAATGGCTGCATAAAGGCTAATGGAAACAACCTGCCCAACCGCCCAGCTAAGGTGGCTGTCTGTTCTTATAACCCTCTCAACGCCGGGAGAGGAAACCTCTAGATGATAATTTCCCTCAATAGGGTCATTTTCATCAAGCACCGGGTCGATTGCCCTTGACATTTTCTCGCAATCATCAAGTGTAATACCCTCTTCATTGTCAATGGTAATTCTGAGATACCACTCTGTGCCCTCTTTTACATACTCAAGGTCCCAAAGCGTATAGCCCAGCTCCTCTGCAACCCTGCACGCAAGTGGGGTAACAAGAGAAACAACATTCTTTGTAGACTTCATTTTTGCTCCTTTCAAATTGTTGTTGATTTTTATTTGCGTTAATCACTGCTTTGCTCACAAACGCGCCGTCAGCCTTTTCTCGCTCCTTTGCTCACGGGATGAGCGACTGTCTCGGGAGCCATCGGGTCGCCTGTGAAGGCTTGAGGGCGTTTTCGTCGCCGTACTGGGTACGGCAGAGGACGTCCTCGTGCCTAAAAGGAGCATTAATGGAGAATTTTCCTTAGAAAATTGTCTTCCTTAGCCCTTTTAGCAGTTGTCGACCAACGTTGCCCTTGTTATTTGCCTTGCTCCTTTGTTCACAGGATGAGACGACTGACTCCCCTCACAACAAAGCGAGAGTGAACGCCAGGTCCACTCTCGCTTCAATTATGAAACTACCAGCATTATAACACGCATTTTTCAAAATTGCAAGTCTTTTATATAAGTTTTTTATTTTTTATGTTTACAAAGAGGTCTTTTTATGCTAAAATAGTCTAAAATAACAGGTGGGAGGGCTAATATATGCAGAAAAAATCCGGCTTTTTGCCCATTCTCATCTCAATACTTAAGGCACTTGGCTACTTTGCCATTTGGTATTTTATTTCCTTTGGGGTCAGCTTTCTTTTGCAGGTTATCCTAAGAGGAGTTTACAGCTCCGATGGGCTTGATACCTTTGTTTATAGGATAAATTCCCTTAGCTACGGCATTACACTTGTTTCTAACCTTGTGGTGGTATTTATCTTTGCTATTTATTATCGCCTGCGTGGCACAGGGCTTTTTTCACAATCTTCTCTTGTAAAATCAAAGCCTGCTGTGCTGACAAGCGCTATAACCCTTGGGGCTTCTTGCTTTTTTGCGGTAAACTACATTATTTCCTCACTCTCCCTGCTTCTTCCTAAGGCTTGGACAGATATGCTGTCCTCCCCACCTATGGGAGCTTTTGAGGAAAATCAAATTGTTGCCTTTTTGTCAGTTTGCTTAGTTGCCCCTATTTGCGAGGAATTGGTTTTCCGCGGTCTTATTGCAAAGACCCTTAGCACCACAGTACCAAGCTGGCTTGCCATAGGTGTCAGCTCCCTTGCCTTTGGCATTGTGCATTACAGCTCCGGCCCTATTGCCATTGTGTACGCAACCTCAATGGGTATTTTGTTCGGCTGGCTGTTTTTCAGAGCAAAATCCTTAGTGCCCTGTGTGCTTGCACACGCACTGTTTAACGCTGCTTCCTTCCTTGCTGACAGGATTAGCCCAAGCATTTTTATGATAGTAACCTATGTATCCTTCATAGTTATCTTTATATCAATTTTTAACATTATCAAAGCTACAAAAGAGGACAAAACAGATGAAGATTTATAACACTCTTACAAAAAAGGTTGATGAATTTGTGCCTAACGAGGCAGGCAAGGTAAAAATGTATACCTGCGGCCCTACGGTTTATCACTTTGCCCATATCGGCAACCTACGCACCTACATTATGGAGGACGTGCTTGAAAGGTTCCTCCGCTTTGTCGGCTACGATGTTACCAGAGTTATGAACATAACTGACGTGGGTCATCTCTCCAGCGACGGCGACACAGGCGAGGACAAGATGCTTAAGGGCGCCAAGCGTGAAAAGAAAACCGTTTTGGAAATTGCCGAGTTTTATAAAAATGCATTCTTTGAGGATTGCAAAAAGCTAAATATTAAATACCCGGATATTGTAGAGCCTGCAACCAACTGCATTGACAGCTTTATCGAAATGGTACAGGGCCTTCTTGACAAGGGCTATGCCTATGTGGCTGGCGGAAATGTTTACTTTGACACCTCTAAGGTGGAAAACTACAATGTTCTTACAGGTCATCAAAGCGAGGAGCTTATGGTTGGCGTGCGTGAGGACGTTTCCGAGGACCTTTCCAAGAAAAACAAAAGCGACTTTGTTTTGTGGTTTACAAAATCCAAGTTTGACGACCAGGAGCTAAAGTGGAACAGCCCTTGGGGTCTTGGCTACCCCGGCTGGCACATTGAATGCTCTGCTATCTCTATGAAGCACCTTGGCAAAAAGCTTGATATCCACTGTGGCGGTGTTGACAACATTTTCCCACACCATACAAACGAAATTGCTCAAAGCGAGGCTTACACAGGGGAAAAATGGTGCAACTACTGGTTCCACGTTCATCACCTAAACGACGAAACAGGTAAAATGAGCAAGTCCAAGGGGGACTTCCTTACCGTTTCACTTATAGAAAGCAAGGGCTACGACCCTCTTGCATATAGATTCTTCTGCCTACAATCCCATTACAGAAAGCCGCTTGTGTTCTCTTACCCTGCTCTTGACCAGGCGCAGGCAGGCTACAATAAGCTAATCAGAAGAATCAGCGCGCTTAAAAAATCTGACACCTATGATAAGGGCTTTGTTGACTCAATCAAGGCTAAGTTTATTGAGGTTGTTGGCTCTGACCTTAACACAGCGCTTGGCATTACAACAATTTACGATATCCTAAAGGCGCAGACAGAAGATATGTCCAAGCTAAAGGCAATTGAAGAAATCGACAAGGTTTTGTGTGTTGGTCTTATTGACAGGGCTGAAAAGCTAAAGGCACAAAAGCCTGCCGAGGCTGCTGCAAGCGCGCCAAGCCTTGACCCTGAGCTAAAGGCTAAGGTTGAGGACCTTATTGCAAAAAGAGCCGAGGCAAAGAAAAATAAGGACTTTAGCTTGGCTGACCAAATCCGTGGGGAGCTGCTTGATATGGGCATTGTAATTAAGGACACCCGCGAGGGCACAATTTATACCCTTGCAGAGTAAAAAACAGACACTCCCCTAAGCAAAAATAACAAAAACCGCAGTTTTCAAAAGCTGCGGTTTTAGCAACAAAGGACTTAAGCCGGGCTGTTATAGAGCGATAAATCGCCACACCCTTGACCGACCTTTGTGTTAAAAATTTTCAAGGAGATTCATATGGCATCAAACTGCGAAAGCTGCGAATATTACGACTACGACGAGGACTATGGCGAGTACCTTTGTAAAATGAGCATGGATGAGGACGAGTATTTGCGCCTTATTACAGGCAACAACAAAGATTGCCCCTACTACAAATACTACGACGAGTATAAGTCGGTGCAAAAGCAAAACTAACCCACTTAAGAAGGAGCAAGAAATGGACTTTACAAACAAAATAATCTTAGCTCCTATGGCTGGGGTTACAGATTACGCCTTTAGGCGTGTGTGCAGATGGCTGGGCGCTGACCTTACCGTCAGCGAAATGATAAGCGCCAAGGCAATGCACTACGGCGACAAAAAAACCGCCACCCTTATTTACACGAAGGATGACGACGCGCCCTACGGCATTCAAATCTTCGGACACGAGCCGGAGATTATGGCAGATGCCGCATATCTTCTCTCCCGTGGGCTTTACAACCCGGAAGGCAAGGAAACAAGGGACGGAATTTTAACGCCTCTTCCCTCTTATATTGATATAAATATGGGCTGTCCTGTAAGAAAAATCGTTTCCTCGGGGGACGGCAGTGCCCTTATGCAAAGCCCACAGCTTTGTGAAAAAATTATTACTGCCTGTGTTAAAAAAAGCGCCTTGCCGGTTACTGTAAAAATCCGCGCAGGCTGGGACAAGGAAAATATAAGCTGCGTTGAAATTGCAAAAATCGCCGAGGCAAGTGGTGCTTCTGCTATTGCAATCCACGGCCGCACAAGGGAGCAAATGTATGAGCCAAGGGCAGACTGGTCCTACATAGAAGCAGTAAAAAAAGCTGTTTCAATTCCAGTTATCGGCAACGGAGATATTTTTTCCGCCAAGGATGCCATAGATATGATGGACAAAACAGGTGCTGATAGCGTTATGATAGGCAGGGGCGCACTTGGAAACCCCTATATTTTCAAGGAAATTAAGTGCCTTTTAGAGAAAAAAACATACACTCCCCCCACTATTTCCCAAAAATTGCAGCTTGCCATGGAGCAGGTTTGGACAATGGTGGAGGAAAAGGGCGAAAGGGTTGGCGTTGCCGAGGCGCGCAAGCACCTTTCCTGGTACCTAAAGGGCGAGCGCGACAGTGCATCCACCCGCGACCGCATCAATCGCTGTATGACCCTCGACGAGCTTTCCTTTACCCTTCATTCGTACTTACAAAATCTAAAATAAACAAAAGCCAACAGATTTTACTCTGTTGGCTTTTTGTTTTAGTGTTATCTCATGCCCTCAATAAGCGTAAAGATGTCGTCAACCGTTAAGTATCCTTTGCCTAAGAGAATCTTAAAGTATTGACCGTTAAGTGCAATGAACTCCTCGTATGAAACATAGTCCTTCCACTCCTCGTAGGTGAAAAGTCCATATTTTTCAATGTCGGCATCCATCTTTTCCTTATCGTACATAAAGTCCTCGCCAAACTCGAAATAGGTTAGGAAGTTTGGTAGGTCCTCTGCTGTAAGAGTCATAAAGCCCTCAACAATTACATTATCGTTGCAAGCAGACCTTAGCGAGTAGCAGGATGAGTACTCGTATTTCATCTCTGCCGAGATAAGAACAGCATTTTCAAAGGTGCCACCTTCCCCAAGGCAAGCAAAGCTGTGTCCTAAGAAATCCTTGTAGTTGTTTGAATCAATATAAACAAACTTGTTCAAGGTGATATCAAAGAATCCGTGCTCCTCAACAACCTTAACCGTGTTGCCGTTTGAGAAGCCAAGGGTAATAACATTGTACCACGCCTCGCCATGGTTCCAGAATAGGGAGATTGGCATAGGCTCAAGCCTTCCTGTAATAGCATTCCATGTAAAAACAAGGTCGCCCTGCTTCAAGGAATCAAGCCTTGCATAGCTACCGTCAGCCAAAGCCACCATGGTATCCCCTGTAAAGCAACCATTTGTGGACCAGTCGAACTCTATATATGTGCTCTGCTCGGAATTTTTGTCAATTACCGTAAATCTAACCCTTCCGTTCTTTGCGTCTTCATTCTTTTTAACCGTAAAGATGCTGTTAGAGGTGTCATAGCTTGCGCTCGCTCCAGAACCAAAAATTTGACGATCGTACGTGTAATTGCCCGATCCGCCGGTAATGTAAATATATTTAGATTCCGTGGTTCCAATGTCCTTAAGGTCGTCGTTGTTGAAATTTTGGATGTCCAAGGATAGAGGCTCGTACCACTTGCTTGTAAAGAACGCTGTAAGGTTTTCAGCACCGTACTCAACGTGTGTTTGTAGCTTTTCCTCAAACATTGTACCATTTAAGTGCCAACCGTTGAATACATAGCCGTTTGCGCTGTTTCCTGTGTCTTTTGCAGTTGCCTCAAGATATGTTGTTATTTCATATTTTGAGTCTTTGCCCTCAATCGAGCCGGCATTTACAGGCTGTAGACCTCCACCACAATAGTTTCCAACCTTAATGGTAAGAGCTCCTACGCCGGGCTCCATAGCATCAGAGCCAAGCTTAATTGCGCCAAAGCCTCTAATAGCAGAATATCCACTTGGTGCTTGAACCAAGCATTCTCCTATACAATCAAGAGTTAGATTGATTGTCATAGATATGCTTGCTTGACAAATTGCACCCTTTATCTTGAAGCTCTTTAGCTCCAGCTTAACGGGCTGATTGTTTTTGCTAGAGTACAAATTAAAGGTTACATTGTCATAGGTATATGCTTCATTACCAACAATATAAATCTCTGTGGCATCTTCTATCAAAATATTCTTTCCGTTATTTGCCTTGCCGTCCGGGTCATCGCTCCAGTCAATTATTACATACTTGTTGATAATCTTTTCCGGTGTGTTTGTGTAGTCGTAAACTGCACTCAAATCCCATTTTGCGTACAAGGTTACATCCTGTGGATTTGCCTTAAGCACCTCTCTGTCAAACGGCTGAGCAAATTCCTCGTCCATATACCAGCCAACAAACCTGTGGTATCTATAGTATTCCTTGTATACAGGCTCTGGCAAGGATATAGTATCTATGGTGTCAAGACGATAAGAGCCGAAGTAAACCGGTAAAAGGGCGCTCTCTGCCTCTTTGCTAATTTTGCCCTCTGTGCCCGTTGTTTGCTCGTCCAAAACCACGCCACCGTTTAGAGTGTATGTGATTTTGTAGGACTTCATATCCCAAACAGCCTTAAGCGTAATTATAGAGCCCTGCTTTGCCTTTGGTATGTAGCCGATAGATGTACCCACGCTTATCTGATCGCAGAAGGCGTTGTCAACATAAACGTCCCAACCGCTTAGGCTCCTGCCCTCGCTGGTTATGGTAACGCGTGAAAGGTCGTATGCGTTTTCAACGCTACAATCAGCAATATAAGGCTCATTGTCATCGTTTTCGCTACTACCACCAATTATGCCGGTACCACCATTAAAGTCTACCATTAAATCATATACAACAGGTGTATGCTTAGCATAAACCATATAGTAGCCGTTTACTGGCTCAAATCTAAGAATGTCCTCATTAGACTTAATCTCGGTAACCATTGAAAAGCCCTTGTCGCCGTACCAGCTTACCTGCTTTTCATAGCCGTTAATCACCATTTCCGGGAAGATGATTGTAGGCTCATCTGCCCAAACTGCAGTAAGTGTAACCTCACCATAGTTTTTATTCTTCATATCACCTATCGCCTGCGCAATAGTCATATATCGAACACCGTTACTGCCTTGCCAATAAAGTAGCTTATATTTAAGGACATCAATCACGTCAGCCTTTCCCGGCTTATCGGAAATAAAGGCTACATTATATTCCTTCTTGTACTCGTTTTCGTCAATAACAATACTGCTATTTCCCGGATAGTACATATCCTCAATTTTGCCGTCGGTTGAGCCGTTGCCGTCAATCTTAACAGCATTAAGCTCCCATTGTGCGTAAAGCACTTGCTTTTTCTGGTTAGGGTTGTATCTTACCGCATCCTCTAATGCTACCCTATTACCACCGGAAATCCTGTCAAACCAGCCAAGGAACTTGTAGCCTGTTCGGTTAAGCTCCACAAGGCCCGCCTCGCCATAGGTGCTATTCTCCTCATAAATTGAAACCTTTATGTCGTTTAGGTCGTAGCCAAGTCCGTTGGTATTAAGCACAACCTCAAAATCCTGGGTCATTAGATTTGTGCCATAGCCACCAACTATGTACTCAAGAAGAGCAACTATGTCATCAGGGGTAATTGCCTTGTCAAGATTTAGGTCTGCTTCCTTGGTATCAAGAGGATATTCGCTTGAGTTTACATAGAACTTAGCAAGCAAAACCGCGTCCATAAGGTCAACAATGCCATCATCGTTAACGTCGCCGGGTAGGTCCTCTACCACCTTAATATAGCCGTCACGTGTAATCACGTTAATTCTCTTGCCGTTGGAAAATCCTCCCTCGATTTGAACGCCATCCTTAGATGCGCCCATATCGCTATAAACAACGGATATTTTGTACTCATCGCCAAGCTTTGCTGCCTCTGTTACCTTAAAGGTAAGCTTTAGGATGTTGCCATCTCCCTCTACAAGGGCACTGTTTGCAAGCAGGAAGTTATAGCCGTAGTCAACTGCACCGCTTTCAGAAACCATGCTACCCTTAAATAGGTCGCCGTTTTGTGGTTTGCCAACAAGCTCTAGTCCGTCAGAATATCTTATGCCAAAGTTAACTGCCTTAACTCCCGGGTTGTTGATAAGCTGAACATAAACCACAACCAGGTCGCCACCGTTTAATACATAGCCGTTGCTAACCACAACGGTTGGTAGCTCCCTTTCCTTGTCTGTTATTTCGTTTTCGTCAACTACCTCTTTTGCAAATACGCTTCCGTCCTTTTTACAAACACAGGTGTAGGTATAAACGATATACCAGGACTGACTGCCGTCCTCGTTTGTAACAAGTCTTGTTTCCTCGCTAACGGAATAATGGTGATATTCACCGTGATTTCCATTTACGCAAATGTGAGTATTTTCGTCGTAATAAATGTAGTTGTGTGTTTGCTTAGGAATAAGAACGCCCTCAGCCATTACCTCTTTGCAAACAGCACAGTTAACCCTGCCAACAACGCTGTCGCTTGTGCAGGATGGCTTTTCTACACTATCGTAGTCAGGAGTATGCTCAAGCTTTCTTAGATAGAATAGCTTAACATCTCCACATTCCTTACATTCGTAATAGTTGTAGCCAACCTCCGAGCAGGATGAAGGCTTTGATAGCTCAGGAATGTGCTCATATCCACTTTGCTCATCAATAAAGTTGCTTCCGTGTCCGCATACCAAATAAACATCAAAGATGACAGTAACGCCTGCATAGGTTATTGTAGCCTTTTGCTTACCATAGCCTGAGTTGCCACCCTCTACTATAAATTCAGTACCAATTAGATCCTCTTTTACAGTTACATAAATAGGAGCGCCAACAGCATAGTTGTATTTTAGCACAAGTCCAGCTGCGCTAAACTCTCCAGATTTATAGAAATCCTTAAGGTTTTCAACCTCTATGCCGGTGCGTACATTTGCACCTACGGTCATTGTAACCTTTTTTGATGCGTAGATTGTTTTTCCGTCCATATCGATAGCTATCAAAAAGGTTACATCACGCATTACGGACTCATGCTCTTTATTCATAGTATCAAAGCCGTAAACGCTAACTATCTCGTACTCTCTTTCAACGCCACCAACATAAGCCTTAAGGCTTTCGGTTCTCAAGGTGTTTATTTCTGCAACAACACACTTGTCCCCAGATGTTAGCCTCATGCTTGAAATTCCCTTTTCGACAACTCCCACGCTTGCATATTCAAGCTTGCCACCAGGCAATCTCTTGTATTCAAATTCGTGTGATATTTCTCCGTGTATCAGCCTTCCGTTGCCATCGTCAGATAGCAAAAGCTTGTAGCCCAGCGCATCGCACACGTAGGTTTTTGTTGTAACGTCAAGAGCTGTTTCCGTCTTTGTAAGAACAAAGTATTCTGTCAAGCTCTCGCCTGCCAAATAATTACCCTCGTAAGCCTTTTCGTTTGACTCTCCAAACTGTAAGGTTATATCGTAATCATACCTTGTGCTATTTATAACTGCCTCAACATCCTCGGTTGCCTTTATGCGTTCTATATCATCCTCTGTACAGGTAGGACAAAATTCATCATCATCCTCAACTCGATTATGATGTTTTGGTATGAGATTGCTTTCGATGTGCGCATTGCTATAGAAAATTACCGCCCTTGCATCAATATTTATTACATAGTCGATTTTTGTTGTCTTACCAAAAGCTCCTCCGGCAAGAGCAGTTACAAATGGAGCAGTTTTAGAGTTAGAATCGCTTATGGACTCCGCTCTGTTTAGAATCTTTGTGCTTTCCTTTGTTATGGTGTAGCCAACAGCATGTTGGTTAATACCACAAATACCACCTGCGTAAGAAGCAAGCTTGTTTTTTGCCACAGGGTTTCCTGCAAAGTCGTGCTTTATGTATGCCTCAACAGCAACATTCTCCACAACACAGCAAGCAATTGTATTTGAGTTAGAGCCTGCAATACCACCTGTGTAAGCAAATATGTTTCTGTCAAGCACATTATTGTTAAGCTCAAGACTAACGCCATAATTAGGAATAAACTCACTCTTTGTATATTTCATCAAATCGGGATATTCAAAGAAATTCCATAAAATGCCGTCATACAAGTCTATCTTACCACTCGCCAAGGCGCTTTCAACAAATCTTCTCTCTTCATCAGAAAGATCTTTATGTATAAGCTCACGATAGTTTGCAATTTCGCGTACCCAGATTTCTCCAGAGCCATCACTGTTTATATGGCAGAATCTGATTTTTCCTTTATTCTCGCCTGCAACTGTTCCTGCATAGATAGATGTGGTTCCATCGGCTGCGTTTTGAAGGTTTGCCCAAGCCTTAACATTGTATAGGGTCAGGTCAGAGACCTCTCCACTTTCGCCAATGATGCCGAAAAGTCCGAGATGTGTGCCGTAGTCATCGCCCTTTATTTCAAGGTTGCTTATTGTATAGCCGTTGCCGTTTAGTGAGCCGGTAAATTCATCATAGACAACAGTGCCTACGCTATTTTCTCTCTCGCCAAATGGCTCAATTCTCATTCCTTCGAAATCAATGTTGTCAATCAAGCAGTAATGCTCGTCTAATCCCTTTCCGATAGAAAGGAATTGCTCCGCTGTTGCGATTAGATATGGGTCATCGGCAGTACCACTACCACCTTGGAATTTTCCGCTTGTACCAACAGTAAATTCCATATTGCTTACAGGCACACCCTTGTAGCAAAGCTGTGCTACGATAGTCTCTGTGTTTGCGTCTGCAACAAATATACCATCAATTGTTACAGGAACGTTTACGTAGTATGTGAAGTCTTCTGACTCCATGCCAATAGACTCATAAATACTCTTTGGAATTTGATTGAGATAAACAATCTGGTTTGGTGCTATATTTCCAAAGGTCTGTTCGTCATTATTAGCTACTTCGTATATTCTGCCGTCGCTTGACTCAAGTATGTAGGAGTTGCTTATATCTAAAATGTAAGCAATATCCTTAGCAAGCTGAAGCTGGATTTCGCCTTCACGCAAAACGCCTTGGTCATATATACTGTCAAGATCCACCGTTCCTTCAATCTGCGTTCTTGTTACCATTGCGCCTGTGCTTTGGTCATATACATAATATTCGGTTTCATTCAAGAGCATATATGAATATTGATAAAGGTTGCACGCTGCAACAATCTCGCTTGACATACGCTCTGTTTCGTAAAGATCGTATGCAAATAGCAGTGCCATATGCTCAGGGGTGGAGCCGTTTTTCTCGGTTATTTCAGGATACGC
Organism: Clostridia bacterium; assembly: GCA_017503285.1. GTDB lineage: Bacteria > Bacillota > Clostridia > Oscillospirales > CAG-272 > RGIG2000. The sequence goes on from JAFVTH010000030.1 coordinate 20,474, forward strand.
CTTAAGAACATCGTAATAGTATTGAACTATTGATTTTCCCACCTCAGAGCCGATTATATAGTCGTAATATTCGTCCCTGTCGTTCATTATAGAGGTGTAAAGCCTATCATAGTAGCCCTTTACAACATCATCAGATGCTCCGCTGATTATTGCCTGCTTAAGTAGTGAATAGTAAGCAGTTGTTCCCTTGCTGTTTCCTGTTGTTGCGCCGTAAAAATAGTTTCTGTATTGATTATAGCTAAAGTTGCCCTCTCCGCTAAGCAAAAAGGTTTGAACATAAGCCCTTGCCTCAGCGTTTTCAATAGCAATAGGTATTTCCTCTAAAATCCTATTTGTTGACTCGTTAATTTGATTAGACAAGTCATTGATTTGCTCCTCAACGCCGGAAATTTGATTTTTAATGTCGTCAAGCTGTTGATTGAGCCTGTCCTCCATCTGTGCCATTTCCGAGGTTGGTGCCTTGCCACCAACACAAAGCTCAACAAGAAGGCCTATTGCGTTTATGCCTGCCGAAATAAGCGCGCCGTATGGTCCAAAGCAAGCCGCAACGCTACTTGCCAAAGAAATCACGTTTTTAAAGATGTCCATGCTTTTTCCATCAGCTTCGTTTTTGCATGCCGCAAGCAAGCTTGGTAAACCTTTAATAAGCGCATCAGCTGCCTTGGCGCTTCTTTCTAATGCTTTATTATCCTTCTTTTTTGCCTCTTCCTTTTTGTTGGCTTCTCCCTCTCCTCCAGGGGCTTCCTCTTTCTCGTTTTCTTCCTCTTTTTTGTTTTCTTCCTCTGTTTCAGCCTGTTCCTTCTTTAGCTGCTCTATCTCGCGCTCTAATATTTCTGCCTCCTGCTTTAGAGCGTTTATCTTAGATAGGCTTTCGTTATATCTGCCCTCAAGATCTAAATATCCAAGGCGCAAGCTCAAGCCATCCATATCTAACTGTTCCATGGGAGATCTTTCATAAATACCAAACATATTTTGATATTTATCGTTTGCTTTTGTTTCCGGCTCTTGAGCAACTGCCACAGTGGAAAATGCCACTGGTAGAAGCATTACTAAAGCAAGAATAACAACAACTATTCTAGTTATTATCTTCATTCTCTTCTCCTCCCGTTAACGATATACGACCACAGGGGTTACCTTTTGCAGAGTAACATTTCCATGCTCGTCTGTAACACTTATGATTGCATTACTGCTCTCAACAATAAAGGATTCTGCTCCCACGCCTGTTCCGTCTGTTGAGAATTCAAAGGTGAGCACCCTTGAGCACCAGTTATATTGCTTTCCGTTGGCATCTGACCAAGCAAAGGTAAAGGTGCTTTCGTTGTTGTTTATTACGTACTGGTTGTTATTATTTCCGTTGCTGTCAGCAACCCAGAATGGGCTTGCAGAGTTAAACACAACGGAGTCTATGGATATTTTACCTACTCTTGTTTCGTAGCTTATTGTTAGCTCTATTGCGTTCATGCTTGTTTCTGCATAATTATAGATGTAAAGATTTGCTGACTTGTTATTTGCCTTGTCAAATTCAACCACAATTGCAGGTCCTTCAAAAACAGAATCATAAACCGCATGAACAACTGTGTCCTCTGTTATCCTGTTAAATCTTTCCTGCCAGCCTGTAAATCCATAAACCTCCAGTGCGTTTCCGTTTTCAGATGCAAACACCTCCGGTCTTTCAGGGGCTATGGCAGAAAATCCGTGTGATACAGTCTGCTCTGCTTCCTTGGTTATTGCCGTAAAGCAGATTGGACATGCAAAATCTACAAGCTCTGCCCTTTGATGGTATTTTTTACATACGCTACAATAGTAACGAACAAGAGGAGTGCCGTCTGGCAATACAAATTGAACCTTATAGGTATTAATTTTGTAAATTGCCTTAACTACCGTATCCTCTGCTATGCTTGATGTGTCCTTGTCCCATTTCTCAAAGGTAAAGCCCTCAAGCTGTGGTGCGCTTGGTGGTGTTGCGCCTGCGCCAAGGTCCACCATCTCTTCCTTAAGAAGTGCGCCGTCTGCGCCATAGAAGCTAACCTTGTATTGCTTTACATATTCAGCGCTTACCTCAATATCGCTTACAACGTCGGTAAAGGTTGTGTTCCAGCCCACAAATCTGTAGCCTGCTCTTTCAGGCGCTTGTGGTGCTGTTGCGCTTCCGTTATAGTCAACCAGCGCTATTTCTATAATAGAACCATTATAGTCAAGGAATGTAACCTCGAAGCATTGAACGTATGTAGCCTTAACGGTTATGTTATCTGTTACGTTGTCAAACGCAGTATCCCAGCCGATAAACCTAAAGCCGTTTCTTTCCGGGTCGCCCGGCTTTTCTGCGCCTTGACCATATTCAACCTCCACGGAGCTTAGCTCTGTGCCGTCATAGTCGCAGAATACAACCTTGTATAGGCGTGCTGTCGTTGTATACCTTGCGTATGCAACAGAGTCCTCGGTAACGCTATCAAAAATAGCCTCTGTGTTACCGCCATTTTCACTTACCCATTTTTCAGAGGTAAAGGTGCTTTCGTTTGTTGATTCCTTAGTTGGCAAGGAGTTTGGATAGGTTGCGCCCTCTCCATGAGCCACAACCACTCTACCAAGCTCAGTTACACCATCATCATCGTAGAATATAACTGTATGCTTGTTTGCCATATTTGTAAACTGTGCAAGGTATGTTATATCGCCATCTACACTTGATATAACAGGGCTCCAGCCGCTAAAGGTGTAAACGTTTTCGTTATCAGCCTCCTTGGTTGGGGTTTTGCCATTATATATAGGTGTTACGCCATAGCGTACATTTTCGTCAATTTCCAAAATGTCATCGCCATTTTTCCAGATTACCTTATAGGAATTAATTGTTCTTGTAAAGGAAGCGTAAATAACCGTGTCGTGGTCTACCGTGCTCTTGTGGCTCCAGCCGGCAAAGTCGTAGGTATACTGTGGGGTTGACTCGTTAGCTGTGGCTACAACCTCTTGACCGTTTACCATTATTTTTGCGCCGTCGCTTGTAATTTCAGCGCCGTATGGAATGTTATCAAGCACAGACTCTGTAACTGTACCATAATCTATATTGCTTGAAACCACATAAACCGTTACAAGCCTTACAAAGGACTTAAAGGATGCATAGGCAGAAATTTCTCCCTCCACAAACTTAAGGCTCTGTGTCAAATCCTCGCCGTCCCGGCTTACCCATTTTTCAAAAAGGTAGGTGTGACCGGCTGTTGCGTTTTTGATAGGCGTTGGCTTGGAATACTTAGCCTCACTACCATAATCAACGGTTATCTTGTCTAATATTGTATTTCCGTCCTCTGAATAGAAGGTAACATTATAGGACCTTAGTGTTTCCTCAAACTGCGCCTCATAGGTTATGGATTCCTTAACCATATCAACCTCAGGGCTCCAGCCGCTAAAGGTATATGTATACTGGGCTGTTGCTTCCTTAGCCGGTGTTTCTCCGTCATAGGTTGGGGTTGAGCCATAAAGCATATTTTCGTCAGTTTCCAAAACAGTGTCCCCGTTTTTCCAAACAATCGTAAACTTATTTGGTGCTGTTGTAAACTGCGCCTCATAGGTAACGTTGCCTGTTACCTCACTAACAACAGGGCTCCAGCCGGTAAAGATGTAAATATATTGCACATCTGATGGTCTTTCCGGCATTTTGCCGTCGTAGGTTGGCATAGTGCCGTATTCAACGCCCTTGTCCACCTCTAGAACCTCATCGCCGTTTTTCCAAGTAACAGTGTACTTGTTTACAACGGGAGCAAACATAGCGGTGTAGGTTGTGTCCTCTGTTGCCGGTGCAATATCCGGTGTCCAGCCAGCAAAAATATAGGAATACTGCTTATCGGGTAGCTTTACAGGTGTATCCCCGTCATAAACAGGGGTTGTACCCTCCTCAAAGGAGTCCACCTTTATTACAGTATCACCATTTTTCCAGGTTATGTTATACCAAGGGGTAGGTCTTACATAGGTAACAGCGTTACTCCAATCGCTGTTTGAATAACCAATCAGGTCGCCAATTGCCCTTATCTTAAAGGTTTGACCGTCCTCAAGCTTACGACTGGTCAAGGAGTTTTCAACATAGTAAAGGTTTCCGTCAAGGCTGATTTCGAACCTATCGGCAAAAATCTCCTCCTTCCAATACGCAGTATCTCCGTAAAGCCTTACCGTTGGAGTTGGTAGCTTTTTTAGATTTCTTGGTGTTGACTCTCCATCATCACAGCCTGCAAGCACAAAAATGCTACACAAAATAAGTAAAATCGCTATGCAGATCGTTAAAAAGTGAGATTTTTTCATAACTCTCCTCCTATTTTCCCTGTGAAAACAAAAAAGCGCTGCCGAAGCAACGCCAAAACAAGCTCCGAAAGTCATAACTCGCCTTATTTGGCATAATGCAAGCATAAGCTTTCTTTGCTTAAATCCCCAATATTACACGCAAAAACCTATATAATCCTACAAAAGCCATTCTATTTTACACAAGGTAATTTGTCTACTGCTTTTATTATAATATATATCTGTCCTTCATTCAAGTGTTTTTGTATTTTAATACAAAAAAATGTTATATTTATTCAAAATTTGTAAGATTTCGGGAACAAAAAAGCGACCAAATGGTCGCTTTTTGTTATTTTGCTTGAAGTGTAACAAGGATTTGCTTGAGAAGGTCCTCTGTTGTTGGGTTCTCAGCTCTTTCCTTTGCGGCAGCTTCCTCTGCTTCCCTTGCAGCCTCTGCTTCAGCAGCGGCAGCCTCGTCAGCCTTTCTTTGACGGTAAGCCTTAACAGCCTCCTTGTCAGAAAGCTTAATGCCAAGGGACTTAAGCTCCTTCTTCTCTTCCTTTGTAAGCTTTGCGTCCTTAAGACCGGCTTGAATCTTTTCGTTGTTTTCCTGAATTGAGTTGATAATCTTAACAATTGAGAAAAGAACAAGTGCGATGAGAAGGAAATTAATGATTGCGTTGATGAATGCGCCCCAGTCTATGTAGAATGAGTTTGCAAGGTCGATAAGCGGCTCGCCAGTGATAGCGTCCTTAATAACCTCGCCTGCCTCGTTCTTCTGATAAGCAGGATCGCCAAGGAATGTGTAAATGTTGCTAAGGCTATCCTTACCGAGGATGAGCGCAAGCAAGTAGTTGATAATAGGCTTTAGGATATTGTTGGAAAGAGCGTTTACAATTGCTGTAAATGCACCGCCGACGATAACACCGACAGCCATATCAAGAACGTTTCCACGAGTTATAAATTTCTTAAACTCTTCAAAAAACTTCTTCATGGTTTTTCTCCTTTTTATATTTGTAATTGAATTATAGCACACATATTTTTATATTGTCAATATAAAAGTCGAATTTTGCCCCACTTGAAATTTTGCCCTTTTAGTGATATGATAAATGTATAATGAAGAAGGGAGGGTGCGCCATGGCTTACAGCGAGCTTATTAAGAACTTTGAAAAAATCCGTGACTATATGCGTGAGTTCTATGTTTACGGCTTTAAGAACAGGTCCGAGTTTACAAAGAAAAGCCCCCGTGCATATGACGATGTGCGCCGCAGGGTTGACAGCTACCTTGGGGACTATATGAGCTTTAGCCGTACCGTTGACGGAAAAAGCGTGTTCCTCTCCATTGACACAAGGGATATACAGAAAAATCCGCTTTACAACGCCCTTAAGGCAAAAAGCTTTACCGATATGGATATTACCCTTCACTTTATTGTTTTTGATATCCTAAATTCAAGCGATATTTGCCTTACCCAAAACCAGCTTATTGAAAAAATAATTGACGACTATCTTTCGGAATTTGAAAGCCACACGCTTTTTGATGAATCCACCCTTAGAAAAAAGCTAAGGGAGTATGAGGCACAGGGGCTTATCGTCAGCCAAAAGAGGGGAAAGGCCCTTTACTATAAGCGCCCGGACCCTGTTTTTCTCCCTCCGCTAAGAGAGCCTCTTGCGTTTTTCTCAGAAACACTTTCCTGTGGGGCTTTAGGCTCGTTTATTTTGGAAAAATCAGACACTCCCCCGCACATCTTCAGCTTCAAGCACCATTACATAACAAGAGCGCTGGACTCCGATATTTTGCTTTCTGCCCTTTTGGCAATAAACGAAAGGCAGGAGATTTTGGTACAAACCTGCTCCAAAAAGAAAGCAGAGCCAACAAGCCTTTGGGTTGTGCCGCTTTATGTTTTCCAGGGCACGCAAAACGGTAGGTCCTACCTTATGGCGTATGACCTTAACAACAAAAAGATTGTACCGTTAAGAATAGATTATATACTAAAAATCACCCCTGTGGGAAAATGTCTTGACTTTGATTTATACAGGCAAGAATTTAACTCCATGCGCCCATATATGTGGGGCGTTACCACCAAGAGGGACAAGACCTCAACGGAATATGTTGAGTTTGTTGTCCAGATAGACAAGGGCGAGGACTTTATATATAGTCGCCTTATGCGTGAAAAGCGCTGTGGCACAGTTGAGATTTTAGACGACAGCCACATAAAATTCTCCGCCCACCTTTACGACAGCTGGGAGATTGTCCCTTGGATACGCACATTTATCCACAGAATTACCGAAATCCACTTTGAAAACAAGCATGTTGAGCGCCAATTTTACGAGGACCTTAAGGCTATGCAAAGGCTTTACTCGGAAAGCTCCTCTGCCCTTTTGGGAGAAAGCGAGGGCTGTGATGATTTTTAACGAAATCTACGGCGCATACTATAACGCCGTTTGTGAAATAATCAAGGAAAGCCTTAAAAAGCCTCTTTCCACCCAAGATTTGCGCAGGCTTGTGGAAAAGCACGCCTTTAAGGAAAGTGCCCCCTTGCTGATTCCTCAAATAAAAAACGAGGAATGGAAGCTTATAAAAAAAGACGGCACAACTCCCCTTAAAAATCCGCCTACCCTGCCACTTACCACCTTGCAAAAAAGGTGGCTGAGGTCCGTTATGCTTGACCCAAGAATTAAGCTGTTTATCGACACTCCCGAGGAGATTTTGCCAGAGGTAGAGCCGCTTTTTATGCCCGAGGACATTGTTCTTTATGACAAATACGAAAACGGAGATAATTTTACAAGCAAGGACTATATAAACAATTTCCGAGCCATATTAAATGCCATTTTAGAGAAAAAATGCCTCATTATTAATATGACAAAGAAAAACGGATGCTTTTCTAAGGTTCTTGTGCGCCCAATCAGGCTTGAATTTTCCGAAAAGGACGATAAATTCCGTCTTATTGCAGAGGGCTGCTCCTTTGCAAGGACTATTAATCTGTCCTCGGTTATTTCCTGTGAGGCAACGGATAAGACCGTTAAAAGACAAAGTCCAAAAAAAGAGACCGAAAGCCTTGTTTTACAGGTAAAGGACCAGCGCAACGCCCTTGAAAGGGTTATGCTCCACCTTGCCCACTTTAAGAAAACCGCAACCCTTGACGAGGGGGACACCTACCAGGTAACTATCGAATATTCAAAGGCAGACGAGGCAGAGCTGCTAATACGCATCCTCTCCTTTGGCCACCTTGTTAGGGTCGTTTCCCCAAGCTCCTTCGCCCTTCTTATAAAGGAAAGGATCGACAAGCAAATCAGTCTGCTTAATCTAAACTAAAAAGCCACCAAAAAGGGTGGTTTTTTATCTGTCGCAGAAAATTTTCCTTTCAAAGTAGAGCTTTTGTGATACAATAAGAGTGTAGGTACAAAATACCGTTGAATTATCCTAAAGGAGGAAAAAATTATGATAGAAATAAGAGGAAAAGAAAACTACGCGGTTTGCTATACCGATTTTGTTGATAGCGGTGCACAGGGTCTTATCACTCGTCTTTGCAACGACCCCGCTTACAGCGACTGTAAAATAAGAATAATGCCTGACGTACACTCTGGTGTGGGTGCTTGTGTGGGCACAACCATGACCATCGGTCAGCGCGTTTCCCCATCTATGGTGGGTGTTGATATCGGCTGCGGTATGGAAACCTTGCACCTTGGCAAGTGTGACATTGACCTAGAGGCTGTGAACAAGGCAATTATAAAGTATGTGCCGCACGGCAGGGGCGCACACAAGGAAATGCACCCATATAACGAAAAAATCGACCTGACTAAGCTTTACTGCTTTGACAAGATTGACCATCTAAAGGCGCAGCTTACCCTTGGTTCGCTGGGTGGGGGTAACCACTTTATCGAGATTGACGTTGACGACGACAGCGAAAAGTATTTGGTTGTCCACTCCGGCAGCCGTAACCTTGGCAGAGACGTTGCCGAATACTACAAGAATCTCGCCTTTGAGACAATGAAGCACTCCAAGGATGTTGACACCCCTGTTGATAAGGCTCTTGCTTACTTAGAGGGCGAAAACCTAAGAATGTACCTACACGATATGAAAATCGTTCAAGAGTTTGCCGTTCTCAACCGTAAGGCAATAATTGAAACCATTGTAAGAAAAGCGTCCTTGCCTACTATGGAGTCCTTTTCCACAATACACAACTACATAGACACCGACACTATGATTTTAAGAAAGGGCGCAGTATCTGCACAAAAGGGTCAAATGCTCCTAATCCCGCTTAATATGAGAGACGGTAGCCTTATTTGTATAGGCAAGGGTAACCAGGACTGGAACTGCTCTGCTCCTCACGGCGCAGGTAGAATCCTCAGCCGTACCTCAGCAAAGGAGCAGCTTTCCCTAGACCAGTATAAGAAGGAAATGGCAGGTATATTTACCACCTGCGTAAGCGAATTTACCCTTGACGAGTCCCCAATGGCGTATAAGCCAATGGAAGCAATCCTTGAGCATATTTCCCCAACCGTTGACGTGGTTAAGAGAATAAAGCCGATTTTCAACTTCAAGGCATAGCAAAACGCCCCCTTTTCAGGGGCGTTTCACTTTTTGCGCATTACAACCACCCCCTTTGACACAAATGCGTTTTACAACTGTACATAAGCGCATTTTTAATTATTGCTTGTAAAAAGGAGTCCCCCTTAGCCTCCCTTGTGAAAGGGAGGGTGGACCACGATAGTGGTGGAGGGATTGCTTGTTCTTTCATAAACAATCCCTCAGTCAGCGTTGCTGACAGCTCCCTTTCACAAGGGAGCCTTTAACTCGGGTGCTTTTTGCGCAATTTTTCTTTTTCATCACTACCCATCTTGCGTGCAATAAACAAAAAAAGAGCGACACGTGTCGCTCTTTTTTCTATTTTCTTCTTTCGACAAAGTCCTTAAATATCTCCGGGATTTTAATATTCTGCGGACAAACGCTCATACAAGCGCCACAGGCAATACAGGCTGACGGGTGCTGTGTCTTATCCATAGACCCAAGCCTCATTGACACTACAAAGCCACCACCGGAAAAAACCTGCTCATTATACAGAGATATCAAAAGCGGTATATCAAGCCCCTCTGGGCAGTACTCCGTACAGTAGCGACAGGCTGTGCATTGAACGCTCATTGTCATTTCATATCCAAGGGACAAAAGTGCGTCCATTTCCGCCTTGTCAAGTGGAGCTTTTTTGCTAAAGGTGCTTATATTTTCCTTTACCTGCTCCATATCGGACATACCGAAAAGGGTAACTAAAACACCATCTACGCTTTGGACAAATCTAAATGCCATTTCAACAGGGCTTGCCCCCGGTCTTATTTGGTTTATTTTTCCCTGCTCTCCCTCGCTCAGCTTGGCAAGCCTACCACCGCGAATAGGCTCCATAACCCAAATCGGAATATTTCTCTCGTTGAGATACTCAACCTTAGCCCTTGCATTTTGAAAATCGTAGTCAAGGTAGTTTAGCTGTATCTGGCAAAACTCCATATGCTCTTTGTACTTATCCATAAAGCGCTTGAAGTTGTTAAAATCTGCGTGGGTGGAAAAGCCAAGGTGCTTTATTTTGCCCTGCCTTTTCATTTCAAGAAGATACTCAACGGTTTGGTACTGTGGGTCAAGATAGTATTCAATATTTGCCTCGCAAACGTTATGTACAAGGTAAAAATCAAAGTAGTCAACCTGACATTTTTCAAGCTGTCTTTGAAAAATCTCTCTTACCTTGCCCATATTATTTACATCATAGCCGGGGAATTTTGTGGCAAGATAGTATTTTTCCCTTGGAAAGCGGGAAAGGACCTTGCCCATTACTATTTCGGACTGTCCCATATGATAGCCCCAAGCCGTGTCAAAGTAATTTACGCCATTATTTATGGCATATTCCACCATTTCATAGACACGTCCCTCGTCTATTTTAGAGTTATCCCCATCAATAGTCGGTAAGCGCATTGTGCCAAAGCCAAGGGTGGAAATTCTTAATTCCTTAAAATTTTTATAAATCATAGCTTAGTCCAGTAAATACCTTTTGGTAATTTTTCCTTCCTTATTTATGCCGTACTCCTTGTTTTCGGGGTCGATTTCAAACACAAGCTCATCTCGCCTGTCAAAGAAATAAGGGTTTATGTCTGTTGTTTCCTTAGGAAACACAACTCTCTTTAATGCTTTTGGCGTTTTTATCCTTACAAAATCAAGCTCATACCTTTCGGGTATATAATCCATTCCCTGCGCAGGGTGGTGCCAGTCGTGCCAGCGCTCCTCTGCCTCCTTATGCTCCTCGCGATATCCAAAATGAGTTATGATAGTGCCCTCATATGTGCCGGGGATGTATAAAGTCTCTTCCCCCTCTTCAAGGACAACGTCCCTTATGCAAAGATACCTTTTTTCCTCTCCCACAGCGCCCTTTCTTACAACGCCAATATCAAATCGCGCCATTTTTTCTCTCCTTAATAAGGTTAATAAGTCTAAGCACCATTACAGCCGTGCCTGTTACAATTGTAGCTATAACCACAAGCACCTCAACCGGGAAGGACACGGAAAAGGTTATAATAAGGAAAACCTTTCCTATATGTACCATAAAGTCCGGGGTTAATAGCTCAAAGGCAAGAAGAAGGGCAAGAAAAATTACGTTTATAGACACTCCCCCTGCCAAAATGCCAATTTTACCACCCCTTGAGGCTGCAAGCCCCTCAGGCTTTAAGGTGACTATAATTAGGTTTAGAATAGGCAAAAGACCTATAAAAATCATAATGTAAATAAACCTTGGGTCATATAGTGCGTTTTCAATAGCAGTAAAGCCCATCAGCCCATCGCCCACAAAGGCAAGGGCAAAAATTGTTAGCGGCAAAAGGGCAAGAAATTTCCCCTTTGTTATTTCAACTGTGCTACAAAGGTTTATTTTCTCGTGGATTTTGCCAACCCTTCCCTCCGGCTTTAAGGTGGCTATAAGTCCAAGGGCAACAAGCGCAAGAACCACCACATTTATTAAAATACCGTCAATCGGAAAGCCTACCGTTGGCATTGATGAGTATACACCAAGGTTAAGGTTGCTTATATAAATATCTATGCTGACAAATGTGCCCATAAGACTAAGAATTGAAAGCGTGCCGAAAACAGAGATCATACCAAGCCTTGTGCCCCTTTTAATTCTTGCAATATAAGTATCATAGAAGAAGGCAAGAACCATACAAGGGATTAAAAGATAGGTAAACACCATAGGTGCCATAAGCAACGGATATCCAAAGCTGTTTGCCACAAAGCCGGAAAGCATTTTGTAAAAGGAAAACATGCTAAGGCAGGACACAAAAAACGCAAGAATTGTGCCTATATTTATAAAGAGCTTTAATTTCTTACTCATATTTTTCTGCCCCCGTTCTTACATTTTCAAAGCAGTCATTTATGTTTTCTATGGTAACAAATTCCTTTGGGGTTAGGTCCTTAAGGGTCACTGTCTTATAGCCAAGCATATCCTTGTCGTGATATACCTGGTCTGTCGACTTTACACCATAGGAGAAAATTGCCATATTCTCAAAAGCCTCGCCCTTGTTATAAATAATGTCGCAGCTGTTTACATGGTCGTGGCCAACAAAGTAGGAAACGATATTTGCCTCACGCAGAGCCTTGAAGGAGCCGTTGTTTTCGTAAGGGTCGCTGACAGGCTCTCTTAGCTCGCCCTGCCCTATCTTACTTGGGTCGGTGGCAAGGATATACTGCTCCTCTGCCTCCCCAAACTCCTCAAAGGGGATATGGAAAAACATCATACCCACATAGTCCTTATCAGCCGTTGCCTGGTCATAAATTTTCTTTGCGTGCAAAAGCTGCTCGGTATGTATAGTGTCATAGCCGTACTTTATGCCTGTGTAGTGATAGGTGTTTGAGTCAATTATATGTATTCTGTACTTAACATCTACTGTATCTCTGTCCTTGGTTCTGTCGTCAACTAGGTCAATATAGTAGTTGGTCAGTCCGAAAAGGTTGTCGTCCTCGTAGTCAACAAAGGCAGCAAACTTGCCCTCTTCCTTTTCCTTGCCGTCCTCTGCCACATAGGATTTTATAGTGTTGTTAAGGTAATACCTTGGGTAGTCCCCTTGGTTGTCGTGGTTGCCATAGGTAACGGCAAATTTTGTCAGTCTGCCATTTTCGTCAGCCTCGGTAAGACGCTTGCAAAGAGAGTTTAGCAGCCCAAAAAGCTCATTTGCAATAGCCTTGTTGCCGTACATTAGGTTGTCGCCGGTTAGAATAATCAAGTCGGGGTCTGCCTCAATAACAGATTTTTCCACAACACTCATTTGCGACCTTAGGTCACTTTCAATGCCAAAGTGCAAATCTGCAATTTGCATTATCTTAAACCCCTCATAGTATTCCATTGTGGTTCGATAGTCCAAAACGTCGTATTCCCTTGTCCCCGCCCCGCAGGAAGCCAAGGCGCAAAGCGCCAAGGTAACACACAGCACTAAAATCACTTTTTTCAAAATAAACCCCCCTATAGTTGAAAACAAATACATCTTATTCTATCATATTTCGACAAAATTATCAACTACTCTTGCCCACATTCAAAAAAGGATGGCGCTTGCCATCCTTTTTTTATAAATCTTCTCTGTCGCCAAGACCCATTTTTTCCTTCATACAGGTGTAGCTTTTTTCGTATTGAGCCTTTGTAATTGCGCCGGTTTTCAAAAATGTATCAAGCAGCTTTTTCTGGTCAAGAAATAGCTTTATCTTCTTTTGCTCAGGTGTTTGCTCTTCCATTTTATCCCTCTTTTTTGACAAGTGTATATTCCCAGCTACGCTCCTTTGAGGAGCTTGAGCCGTAAAAGCTATACTCTGACTCGTTCTTGCCGACAATAGTGCCATCGGCTTGCAAAATGCAATACCACCAATCGTCGTAGTTAGAAAATCCGTTTCCACCCCAGCGCCTTGCCTTTATTACCACTCCGGCAAATTGACCGTTCAGCACTAAAATATCTCCCTGCGCCTCGTCTGTGGAATAGCAGCTAGAGGACAGACTTACAATATTTTCAAGCTCAAAGCTCTTGTAATCATGGCTTACCGATGGGTAGTCGTCATCATCGTATTCTATTTCATAGCGCTCGTACACAGAAAGGGTGTATTCTGCCATCTGCTTTTTTATTTGCTCTGTGGTTTTTTCGTCCAGCCTTCCATAGGTAAGCTTGTATGGACCGATTTTTGTTCCTCTGTCAGGCTCCTTCTTCTCGTCAACCTCTACAAGAAACCTTGCATATGTTTTTTCCATCTTATTCTCCTATTCCGGTAGCTTTTCTACTGTAATTTCAAAATCCCTTAGGTTGATAATTATATCGTATGTGCCTGCCTTCTTAAAGTAGTAGCTTTTGCCTGTTTTTGAAAGATGCTCGCTTTCTACATCCAGCTTATATTCCCTATAGCTTAAGGAATAGAAGTTAGGCAGGCTGTCAATAGCATCAACGGTGAGCCTCTTAACAAAAATGTAAGGCTCTGTCTGCCTTGGCTCAAGCTCAATAAAGTCCGTGCCGTCATAATAAATACAGCCGTAGTCCGCCGTGTCCGGGTTAACCAGCTCAAGGCGAGCCTCGTAGGTTTTGGAGTTTACAAAGATATTGTAAGTGCCACCCACCTTCATTGTTATGGCGGTTTTTCTTGCGTCGGCATATTTTCCGTCTGTGCTACTATCAAGCGTTACCTTATAGTTGCTCGTATGTATGTTACTGAAAAAGCTTATCTGCTTGCCGTTTTCAACAGTAAAGTTGTTTATATAAAACTCATCCGGGTTTTCGGTGCTTTTTTCCATTTCAATCCAGTCGGTTGCCAAGCTGAAAATACTACAGGTTTTCATAGTGTAGTAAACAGGTGTTTCTATCTCACTCTTAAACTGAAGGTCAAACTCCAAGGTCTCGCAATCGAAAATCAGCCTATAAATGCCTGTCTTTATTATGTTTACCTGCACATCCTCGCCGTCCTGTCTTTCCACCTGGGCATATTCGGTGTCAGCCCCACCCTTTAGGGCTGCATAAAGGTAGCGGGCGTCATCTGTTACCATATAAAAGTAGTCGTCTGCGTAAAAATACAGATTGTCGTACACTCTTTTTTTGCCCTCAAGGGAGAAATAATCCATTTTCAGAAATTCCCCATTAACGCTCATCCACAAGGAAAGCCCCTCGGACTTGTAGTAGGTTTTGTCCTCTTCCTTAACAAAATGCTCCGTTTCTATATTATCCGGGGTAACTGCTTCTATATCCTGATTGTAGTCAGGAATTACAGGGTCAAGTGGGTCCCCACCCCCAAGCAAATCATCACAGCCAAAAAGACACAGCGCACACAGCGCCAGGGTCACAAAAGCAAAAGCAAATTTTTTCATAGTCAAGCCCCCCCTAAATCTGTTTTTCATATTCATTATACCACTAACGTTTTTTAGTTGCAAGATTTTAGCACACATTAGAGCAAAATTAAAAAAGCCGGCCTGTCAAGAAGCCGGCTTTTCTTATTTATAATTTGATATGCTATTGTGAAAGGGCTGAGGTGTTAACCACTCGTTTTATCATATCTTCAACTGCTTTGCAGGCGTTGATGGTTCTCAAATTAATGTGTGGGTGCTTTTGCTTTCCAAGAACAAAAAGCTCATGGGCAAAGCCTTGACCTATTTCCTCTACTCCTGCAAAATCCAAAGTAATATCAGTAAAGGCAGATATGCTTCCAAGAAGTCTTCTCGCTTCCGAGCGTGATACAGGGTTTCCCCCGGAAAACATATGGGCAATAGGTATAGATGTCTTTATAAAGCCCTCATCAACCGGTGCAAAGGTATTAAAAACCTCAGATAATACCTTTTTAGTATTATTGCCTAAGGTCATTCTTACCGCAGTTCCCTTGTCCATGTTCATAAGGTTGTGCAAGCCCTCATCTTCCATTTGCAAGGATGCAAAATTGTTTCTTGTGAAAAAATTATCATCTGAATAAATAATAAACTCATCCATTACGTGCGATGTAAAAAAGATACCCTCACCTGTGTGATATTGCTTAGCGGTGGTAAACTTACCCGCAAACAATAGTGATACGCATTCCCCAAGTGAAATACTTTCGTTTTTGCTCTCTCTCATAAACCTTTGGATGTTTTTGAAAATTCCTATGCCATCATCTCTTATCAGAATTTGAGTTTCAAGAAAATTTTGGAAAATACCAACATAAATATTTTCTGCTTCTGAATGCTCAATTGCATTGTTCATCATTTCAGTAAATGCATAATTCCATATGGAATTTACATTTTTTTTGAACTGTATGTGTTGGGATATAAATTGACTGTAAATACGATCCTCGCCAAGCGTTCCATCATTTTTAAAGGCATAGTGATAAAAGCTTGTTCGGAGAATATACCCACCATTCTTTTTCTCTATTAACCCGTCATTTTCCATTTGATTTACATAATTATATACGCTGGATTTGCTAATATTAAAGGCTTCAACCGTTGCTTTCACATAGTCTTTTCTTCCGCCCTTTATAAGCCTCAAGATGTAATTTTTTACCTTTTCTTGGTTCACAACCTTCATAGCTCTTCCTCCTCAAATATGATTATATAAGTATACTATCATGATTTTTTTAATAAGTCAATATATTTTCCAAATAAATCTTTAATTTTTCCAAATAGATTTTTTTATTTGGAAAAATATCAAATGTACGACAATGTTGTAGGGGAATATACTATAGCTTGATTGCGATGTTATGTGAAAATCTTTTTTCGGATAGTTTTTTCTTTTTGTCGTGCTCACAAAGAGTGGAATGGTCATCAATAAAATCTATAAGATCTATATAATACCTTGCGTATGAAAGATTTGTGTGTTTTAGGCAATTGCTTTTTAATTCGCTATACGTTTTTATTATATAACTATCCAAAGCAATGCTTGACAACGGATTATTAGACTTTATAGTTGTAATTTGATTTTCAATTTGCCTCTTTTTATAATCTGGGCAGAGGACGATATACTTTTTTGCTTTAGTAAAATTCGATTCAATATAATTGTAATACTTTTCTAATTGACAAGAGAACCCGGAACTGTTTTCAACTATACTCGATTTAATTTTGTTTTCTACAACAACTATAATGTTTTCAAATTCAACTAAGATATCAATGTTTTCTTTTTCTCTCTTCACCGATACTAAGCGCCCGGGATTGCTTAATCCAAAAAAATCAATGAAATTTTCGGGGGACATGTTGATGTAATGTGCCAACCAATTCGAAGAAAGCAATTCAACATGAGAACCTTCCATGATGTGATTTATTCCTAAATAGTCTACATTTCGGATTTTATCTAACATGGAAATATCCATGTTATATTTTGAATTTCCCGTGATCCATATATCATCGTTTACAATACCTTCAAGAATATCGTATGTATTATATGAGTCCGTGCAGTGGGTAGAATTTTTATAGCATCCCTTGTTATCCTTGGAAAAAACTCTGTAGTTTTTACTCCCCCATTTAGCCAATGAATATTCTTTTAATTCATATATATCGGTATTATCATTTGAAAAATCTCGCATCGCCGATTCATACGAGCCAGCTAATATTATTCTTTTTTGCGGTGGTAAAAAATATACAGTTCCACCACGATAGGATATAAGAGAAAAATTCTTTGCTACAGAGGTATTGGTAGCATAGATATCGTTTAATGGTATGCCACCATAGGTTATATGATTTTGACTTATGAAATCATTACTTATTTGAATGTCATGTTTTATGCTATGTGCAACGTACGAACCGTTAGCTCCGGGCACATATTTTCCAATGATTTCAAATGTATATCCGTCGATTTTTGAAATCATTAAGATGGCTACCATATTATCTGAAATCACCGAATCTGGGAGATAACCATATTCAGGAATAAAATAATTCTGAATTCCGTTGTCGTCTAAATAGAAATTTATTATTTCTCCGTCAATGTTTTTCTCTCCAAAAGTTCCTGCAAACATCGCATTCAACAATATTGTCTTCATTACACACCTCTCAAAGTATAAAAAGCCGCAAGGAAAAACCTTGCGGCTACTGCGGTTTTTAGCCGCAATTTTGGCGCAGGGGGTGGGATTCGAACCCACGTGGCTTTTGGCCAAACGGTTTTCAAGACTTTTGAACAACTTCCCAAATCGTCCCGAATAATCCCTAAACCTCCCCAATTTTCAGCCAAGTTTAGCCTTTTCCTCGCACCTTCCCGGAAATTTGCGAGAAAATTGCGAGAAAGATGCGAGAAACCGCTGAAAACCACATAGCTTCAAGTGCAAGCACAGTATAACATAGAAA
>JAFVTH010000031.1 GCA_017503285.1 Clostridia bacterium
AAAATTTTGGCAAGATTGCGACGCAGTTGTATTAACATACTACAAGGAACAAGCTTGTCAAAATTACTAAAGTCTTGACGGATGCTATGCTGAACCTTGGTATTTTGCCGTAAATACACGGCTTAAGGCTGGTTCGTTTCACTCCCGTCAGGCATTCTATACCCTAATATTACCATAAACAAATCCATATTTCAACCTTGGTTGACATTTTTTAATGTGTGTGATATAATTAGCTTGATAACGAAAGGGGGAGGGACTTTATATGCTTTGTAAAAAATGTGGCGCAAGAATCAGCGATGATTCCGTTGAGTGCAAAAAATGTGGCACAAGGGTGACCACCGCGCTTACCGAAAGATATCGCTTTAATCCATATGACGCAGGCGTTTATTATGAAAGGTCTATTGTTACCCCTGCCGAGGAAAGGGCACGGGAAAGCTCCCTTAATGCTATCAACGGCTATGCGCGCTCCGCTAAGTCCTGCTTTATTTTAAGCATTATCGGCTTGATTCTAAGCCCTGCCATGATTGGTGCGATTTTGGCAATAATCGCCGTTATCCGTGCCCCCCTGCTTTTAAGAAAGGATTTAGACCCATATATCACTACAAGCGAGGACGAGGACGCTGTAAACTCCGCAAACAGCAAGCTTAGCACCTCTATTATTTTAAGTGCAATAGCGCTTACCATAGCAATCTTTGCCGTTTGTATGATTTTCTTAAGATAAGTAATAAAAAAAGAGCGACCCTGTGTCGCTCTTTTCTTTTTATTTATTTGGATTTATGTGCTTTCCGTATATCTTTAGGTAGTTAAGTCCGGATGCCACAGTCATAAATAGCATAAGGGCAATAAGGATATAGGATGCAATATAGTAGGTTGTAAAGTCCCTTTGACCCTCGTTGATTGCAAATTCAATAAGAATAACAATAACGGCTGCAATTTGGCAAACGGTTTTTGCCTTACCGAAGAAGTTTGCAGGTATAACGCCTACATCTGTTTTTGCGCAAACAAGTCTGATTGAGGTAACACCAAGCTCGCGGAGGAAAACAATAATGCTGCTCCAAAGAAGAACATGGAACATAACCTCTGCCACCACATTTGTGGTAACTGTAACACCATTGCCAAGGCTAAAGCCCACATCCAAGGTCTTTTGTCCAGCAATAGCAAATTTTGCAGTAAGAGCAAGAAGGGCGCTGAAAACCATAAGCTTATCGGCAACAGCATCCATAAACTTGCCAAAGTCGGTAATCTGGTTGTACTTTCTTGCAATATATCCGTCAAGAAAATCTGTAAAGGCTGTAACCGCAAAGATTATAGCAGAAACAATGCCACAGGCAACCGGGTTTTCAATATAAATCATACATGCCACAAACACAGGAATTAAAATAATTCTGAGCATTGTCAGCATATTAGGTACATTTAATTTCACTTTTCTTTTCTCCATTAATTATTTTCTAAAATATAATTGATGTATAAGCAAACACCGTCAAAATTTTTTAAAATGTCTAAATTTGATATTCTTACAACGCTAATTCCAAATTCCTGCTCAAGAAATTCAGTTCTTTTAGCATCGCTTTCCGTTCTCTTTTCTGTATAATGTCCGGAGCCATCAAGCTCTATTACTAATTTTTTAGTTGGACAATAAAAATCAGCAATATAGTCGCCTAAAACCTTTTGTCTTATAAACTTAATCGAATGTTTTTTTAAAAAGTCGTGCCAAAGGCGCTTTTCTTCCTTTGTGGAGTTTTTTCTAAGCACTCTTGCAAGAGGCGTTAATGCTTTGTTGTGCTTAAACCTCATAATGCTATTTCTCCTTGGTTTTAGTCAAAGCTCTTTTTAAAGCCTCCCTTGTGAAAGGGAGGGTGGACCACGACAGTGGTGGTGGGATTGCCCATTCCTTCATAAACAATCCCTCAGTCAGCTTTGCTGACAGCTCCCTTTCACAAGGGAGCCTTTTTTATAGCCGAAGGTTTTTGCGAAGCAAAGTAGAAGAACGACGCTTATTCTGCCTCACTGAGGTAAATAAGCAAAGTAGAGCAAGGCGCGCAGACGATGTCGGGCGCAGGCATACTTCTTTGTATGTCAAGGTCGGCAGCTATAAGGGCGCAGCTATACAAAGCTTATTCTGCCTCAGCTGTCAGGTCAAAGTCATCTAGTGTGTCCGTAACCCTAACCTTTACAAAATCGCCGACGGAGTGTCTGTTTTTCGATATAAAGAACACCTTGCCGTCAATGTCCGGTGCGTCGGTATAGGCTCTGCCAACGTATGCCTCGGCAACCTTGTCGTAGCCCTCGCAAAGAACGACTAATGTCTTTCCTATAATATTTCTGTTTAGCTCCTCTGTTACATAAAGCTGCTCACGCATGATAATTTCCTCACGCTGTGCCTTTATGTCCTCATCAATTTGGTCCTTGAAGCTGTATGCAGGGGTGTCCTCTTCTCTTGAATAGGCAAATGCCCCGAATTTATCAAATTTTACTTCTCTTATAAATTGGCAAAGCTCCAAAAATTCCTCCTCGGTCTCCCCCGGGAAGCCAACGATGGCGGTTGAACGGATTACCATACCCTCAACCTCACGCAGCCTTGCTATAACATCCTTAATCAGCTTGCCGTCTCCCCTTCTATTCATACGCTTCAAAATTCTGTCGTTAATATGCTGAATAGGCAGGTCGATATATTTAAGCAGCTTTTCGTTTGTCTTAAACTCATTTATAAGCTCATCTGTAATTTTGTCAGGATAGCAATAAAGAACCCTTAGCCACTTAACATCCGTTTCCTTAGCCAGTCTGGAAAGCAGCTGTGGCAGCTTATATTCTCCATAAAGGTCAATGCCGTAGGCGGTGGTGTCCTGACCTATAACGATAAGCTCCTTAATGCCCATTTCGATAAGCTCCTTAGCCTCTTTAATAAGCTCATCCATAGGGCGAGAACGGAATTTTCCTCTAATATTAGGTATTGCGCAGTAGGTGCAACGGTTATTACAGCCCTCGGATATCTTAAGATAGGCAAAGGCATCGCCTGTGGTAACAATTCTGTCCCCGCCAAGCCTTACTGTATCCTTGTCCTCAAAGCTGCTAAAGCGCTGTTTTTTAGACACGTGGTCCACTGCTTTTACAATTTCGTGTACGCTTCCTGTGCCTAAAACCGCATCTACCTCAGGAAACTCATTGAAAATCTGCTCCCTATACCTTTCGGCAAGACAGCCTGTAACAATAAGACCCTTCAGATTTGCGTTTTCCTTAAGCCAGGCGATATCTAAAATGTTGTCAATGGCTTCCTTCTTTGCGCTTTCGATAAAGCCACAGGTATTGACAATAACAATGTCCGCCTCGGTCTCCTCCGGGGTTATTTCATAGCCTGCCTCAACTAGGTGCCCAAGCATAACCTCGGTATCAAGGAGATTTTTCGGACAGCCAAGAGAAACAAAGCCAACCTTAAGCATCGCCCTCGCTCCTCTCCTTTACAATATCAATAGCCTTTTTAATATCAATAATTGTATAGCCATAGCGCATAAGCGCACCCATCATCTTCTTAAGCTCCTCGCCTGCCTGCGGCATAGGATTATACTTATTTTCGATGATATAAGCGCAATTTTCTGCAAAGTTTACCTCCTTCAGCTCCCTTTGCACAAACTCCATAACGTCCTCACGCTGATAGCCCTTTACAACAAGCTCGTTAATAATCTTAAGCTTGCCGAATTTTTTTCTCAAGTAGGTATCACAAAGAAGTCCAATCTGCTTTTTCTCGTCAATATATCCCCTGTTTTCCATATAAATCGAAATGTTTTTACATAGCTCATAGGAATATCCCTTTGCCTGAAGCTTGTTAATCAAGGATTTCTTGTTGTTTTCGCCACAGGCAAGTATAGAAAAGGCTGTACGGCGAGCATTGTCAAAGAGCATTTCCTCTCTTATTGACAAAAATCTTTCGTCGTCAATTTCTGCACCCTCGGTAAGCTCAAAGCGTAGGTATTGCTCCTCTGAAACAAGCATTTCAAAGGTTGTACCCATATTTGATCTTATGCAGAATATTCTGCCCTGAGGTGTTGTTTTTATTCTTTCTACCTTGTAATATATTTTATCCATAAATTAGTCCAAATTAAGCGCGTCTAGGTTGAATTCGTCAGTGTCAACGTCGAAGTCGTCGCCGTCGCCACCCTCACCATTCTGAATTTTTGCGATGATTTTGTTTTCAAGCTCCTTCATAAGCTCCGGGCTCTTTTCAAAGTAAGCTCTTGTGTTGTCCTTGCCCTGTGCCACCTTCTGTCCCTCGTAGGAGAACCATGAGCCACTCTTTTGAATAACATCAAGGTTAATGGCAAGGTCAAGAATTTCCGATGCCTTGGAAATACCCTTACCGTAGAGGATATCAAACTCTGCAACGGTAAACGGTGGGGCAACCTTATTTTTAACAACCTTACATTTTACGTGGTTGCCGTAAGCCTCGCTACCGTTTTTAAGGGTGTCTGCCTTTCTTACATCAATTCTTACAGATGCGTAGAACTTAAGGGCACGGCCACCTGTTGTTGTTTCCGGATTTCCGTACATAACATTAAGCTTCTCACGGAGCTGGTTGATAAAGATAACAACACAGTTTGTTTTTGCAATAGAGCCGGAAAGCTTTCTTAGAGCCTGTGACATAAGCCTTGCCTGCAGACCCATATGGGAGTCACCCATTGAGCCCTCAATCTCCTGTCTTGGCACAAGTGCCGCAACAGAGTCAATAACAACTATGTCAACAGCGCCGGAGCTTACAAGCTTTTCTGTAATTTCAAGAGCCTGCTCGCCATTATCCGGCTGGGAAACCAAAAGCTCATCAATATCAACGCCAATAGCCTTGGCGTAAACAGGGTCAAGGGCATGCTCTGCATCAATAAATGCAGCTGTGCCACCCTCCTTCTGTGCCTCTGCAATAGCGTGGAGCGCAACAGTTGTTTTACCGGAGCTTTCCGGACCATAAATTTCAATAATTCTTCCCTTTGGAAGTCCACCAACTCCAAGGGCAAGGTCAAGTGTCAAGGAGCCGGTTGAAATAGAGCCGATTTGTAAATCGCCCTTTTCGCCAAGCTTTCTTATTGCCTCCTCGCCACATTCCTTTCTAATTTGGCTAAGTGCTGTTTCCAGCGCCTTCTTTTTATCAGCATCGCTGACTATGGTATTTTCAGCCTTTGCTGCCTTAGTAGCCTTCTTTGCCATTTTTTTCTCCTTTTTTTCTTTAGGGTCTGTACCCCAGCGAATTTTCGCAGATTTTCAAGGTGTTTTTCCACCAAAATACAGCCTTTTCTCTTTTTCCGATTAGATGATAATTAAGAGATGCTTAGCATTGCGCTTTGACGAGGAAAATATGAAGAAAATCGAAGAAATTTGCGATGGAGCATACTCTTTAGGGTCTGTACCCCAGCAATTTTTCTCAGATTTTCAAGGTATCTTTCCGTCAAAATACAGCCTTTTCTCTTTTTCCGATTAGATGATAATTAAGAGATGCTTAGCATTGCGCTTTGGCGAGGAAAATATAAAGAAAATCGAAGAAATTTGCGATGGAGCATACTCTTTAGGGTCTGTACCCGAGCAAATTTTCGCAGATTTTCAAGGTATTTTTCCGTCAAAAAGCATCTCGTATTATCAGATAATCACTTATATCAATATGTTGGGGTGTCTATGCGCCAACCGTCTGCCTCGTGCTTAAAGACAAGCTTTTTGTACTTATTTGTTGTGGTCTTGATTTTTGCCTCTATAACACCATCGGCTGTGCCAAGTATTTCTATTTCATTAAGGTCGTATTCATATATTTCGTTAAGTGGCTCTATGTCCTTTTTTATAAGGAGCTTTACCTCATTTTGATACTTAACTGCAATATATCTTGGGGTCCTGTCAACTACACCCTCGTTTTCCCCAAAGGACGCATTTAGTGTGCTTCTTGCTAAATCCCTTGTGTAAATTTTGTATGTAAAGCTTTCAATGTCCTCAAGGCTTTTGTACCTTTCGGAGGGGTCAACGTCTGCATAAAGCTCATCCCCGTCCTTTTCCACGTGTGAAATGCCTACACCGTAGTGAATGCGGTTTATTTCATTTGCAGAAACCATAAGATTCTTTACAATTTCTGTTGCTTCCTCATAGGAAACGCCGCCGTTATCTCCACAGCCGTAAATTCCAATAGCCAAAAGGGCTATTAGAATTACAGCAAGTGCTCTTTTAACTATTTTCACTCTTGGCTATCTCCGTTACCCTCTGGCTTTGGTGTGTCAGCGGTGTCAGTAGCCTCGGTTACCTCTGCTGCCTCATCCTCCGGCAAATCCTCTTCCTTATCTGCAAGGGTTGTGTTGGCAACCACAGCGCCATCGTCAAGACGCATAATCTTAACGCCTGTTGTTGCTCTCTTATAGGTTGGGATAACGTCGGTTGCGGTTCTTATGATTGTACCCTCGTTGGTAATAACCATAACATCCTTATTTTCGTCTGTGCAGGCAATAGCCGCAAGCTTACCTGTCTTGTCGCTGATATTGTGAGCAATAACACCGAGTATGCCACGGTTTCTTGGCTCAAAGTCGTCAAAGCTGGACTTCTTACCAAAGCCGTTTTCTGTAATTGTAAGGAGCTGTCTTGTTTCGTCAACAATAACTGCGCCGCAAACAATATCTCCCTCTCTTAGGTCAATGCCACGTACACCGCGGGCTGTTCTGCCAACAATCTTAACCTTATCCTCGTGGAATCTTACTGCGTAGCCGTTTCTTGTAGCAATAAGAACATCCTCCTTACCTGTTGTATGACCAACAAAGATAAGTCTATCGCCCTCGTCAAGATTAATTGCAATCTTACCGCCCTTGCGCTGATACTCGTACTCGGCAAGGTCTGTTCTCTTAATAACACCCTTTTCGGTAACCATAGTAAGGTATTCGCCATGGGTAAATTCCGGCAGGGCAATCATTGCTGTTACCCTTTCGCCCTTTTCGATTTCAATAATGTTAATAAGGTTAGAGCCCTTAGCAGTTCTTGAAGCCTCAGGAATTCTATATACCTTTCTTACAAATATCTTTCCGTTATCTGTAAACATAAGCAGATAGCTGTGGCTGTTTGCAACAAGAACCCTTTCAATATAGTCCTCATCCTTAGTATGCATAGCAATAAGACCCTTGCCGCCGCGTCTTTGTGCGGAATAGGTGTCCGCAGGGATTCTCTTAATGTAGCCGGAGTTTGTAAGTGTAATTACACACTCGTGTCTTTCAATAAGGTCCTCAATATCAATATCGTCGTCGCTGTCAATAATCTCTGTGCGTCTGTCGTCAGAGTATTTTCTCTTAATTTCAAGAAGCTCGTTCTTAATGATATCCTTAATCTTATTTTCATCACTAAGAATACCCTTAAGCTCAACAACTGTTGCGTGTAGCTTGTTAAGACGGTCCTCAACCTTTTGTCTTTCAAGACCGCTAAGTCTGCCAAGGGTCATTTCAACAATTGCCTGTGCCTGCTCCTCGCTAAAGCCAAAGCGCTCTCTTAGCTTTTCCTTGGCAGCAGGGGTGCTTTCAGATGCACGGATTATAGAAATAACCTCGTCAATATTGTCAATAGCAAGCTTGTAGCCCTCGTAAATATGCGCCTCTGCCTCTGCCTTTGCAAGGTCAAAGCGTGTTCTTCTTACAATAACGTCCTCTTGGAATGAAATGTAGTTGTTAAGAACGTCCTTAAGACCAAGTGTCTTAGGCTCGCCATTTACAAGCGCAAGCATATTTACAGCGCAGGTATCCTCAAGCTGTGTATTCTTGTAAAGCTGGTTAAGTATGATTTGCGGGTTTGCATCTCTCTTGTACTCGATAACAATTCTCATACCTGCCCTACCGGACTCGTTACGAATGTCGGTAATGCCCTCAATCTTCTTATCCTTAACAAGCTGACCCATAGATTCAATAAGCATCTGCCTATTTACCATATATGGAATTTCGGTAACAACAATTCTTCTGTGGTCCTCCTCAATAGTAGCCTTTGAGCGAACCTTAATTCTACCCTTACCGGTTGTGTAAGCGTCTATAATTCCCTTTTTGCCGTAAATTGTTGCGTAGGTTGGAAAGTCCGGACCCTTTATGTACTCCATAAGCTCGGTTACCTCACACTCAGGGTTTTCCATCAGGAAAATTGTACCGTCAATAACCTCCCCAAGATTATGAGGCGGAACGTTTGTTGCCATACCAACAGCAATACCAACGCTACCGTTAACTAAGAAGTTTGGAAAGCGTGATGGTAAAACGGTTGGCTCCTTTCTTGAGTTATCAAAGTTAGGAACAAAGTCAACAACGTCCTTTTCAATATCGCCCATAAGCTCGTTTGCAAGCTTGGACATTCTCGCCTCTGTATAACGGTAAGCCGCAGCGCCATCACCGTCAACGTTACCAAAGTTACCGTGGCCGTCAACAAGTGGATAACGGAGGGAGAAGGGCTGTGCCATTCTTACCATTGTGCCATAAACAGACTGGTCGCCGTGTGGATGGTATCTACCAAGCACGTTACCGACTGTGGTTGCAGATTTTCTAAATGGCTTGTCGCTGGTCAGATGGTCCTCGTACATAGCGTACATAACACGTCTTTGACCGGGCTTCATACCATCTCTGATATCAGGTAGGGCACGGCTGACAATAACGCTCATTGAATACTCCAAAAATGCCTCCGGCACTCTTGACTCAATAGACCTACCAACTATCATCTGTTCTATATTTTCATAGTCCAAATCATTATGCTTTAGCTCTTTACTCATTTTTTCAGCCCCCTTCCTTAAATATCAAGATTTTTAACGAACTTTGCGTTCTTTTCAATAAATTCACGTCTTGGATCTACCTTATCGCCCATCAAAAGTGAGAAAATCTCGTCGCACTTCATAGCGTCCTCAATCTCCACCTTAATGAGTGTTCTTGTAGATGGGTCCATGGTTGTTTCCCAAAGCTGCTCCTTGTCCATTTCGCCAAGACCCTTATATCTTTCAGCCTGTCCGCCGCCGATTTCCTCAAAAATCTTATCTCTTTCCTCGTCGGAGTAGGCATATCTTTCAATTTTACCCTTTGTTATCTTGTAAAGCGGTGGCTTTGCAAGATAAATATGACCCTGCTCAATCAGCTCCTTCATATGTCTGAAGAAGAAGGTCAAAAGAAGAACCTGAATGTGAGAGCCGTCTACGTCGGCATCCGCCATAATAATAATCTTACCATAGCGTAGCTTTTCAACATTAAACTCATCTCCTATACCGCAGCCGAGGGCTTGGATAATAGGAATAAGCGATTCATTTCCGTAAACCTTGTCACGTCTTGACTTTTCAACATTCAAAACCTTACCTCTAAGGGGCAAAATAGCCTGGAAGCGACTATCACGTCCGTCCTTAGCTGAACCACCCGCAGAATCTCCCTCTACAAGATAAAGCTCTGTAAATTCTGTTCTTCTGTCCTGACAGTCAGCAAGCTTTGCAGGAAGGGCAGAGCCACCGAAAACGCCCTTACGTCTTGCAAGCTCTCTTGCCTTTCTTGCCTCTTCCCTAACTCTTGATGCCTCGCACGCCTTATAAATAATAGCCTTTGCAACATCCGGGTTTTCCTCATAGTATTCCCCAAGCTTTTCGCAAACTATGTTATCAACAATGGTTCTGATTTCGCTGTTACCAAGCTTTGCCTTTGTCTGGCTCTCAAACTGTGCGTCCGGCAGCTTAACGGAAACAACGGCGGTAAGACCCTCACGGGTGTCCTCACTCTTAAGATTTGCGTCGCTATCCTTAAGGAAGCCCAGCTTTCTTGCGTAGCTGTTTGTAACCTTAGTAAGAGCATTCTTAAAGCCGATTTCGTGTGTACCGCCGTCAATTGTTGACATATTGTTTGCAAAGGTAACAATTGTCTCTGTATAGGTGTCGTTATACTGCATAGCAACCTCGGCAGTAATATCGCCCTTTTCAGCCTTCATGTAAATAATCTCATCATGGATCATATTTGCATGCTTATTTCCATTGATATGCTCAACAAATTGTTTAATACCGCCCTCGTAGCAAAGGTCGTTTTCAACTACATCTATATTTCTTTCATCACGGAAAACTATTCTAATGCCCGCATTAAGGAACGCCTGCTCTCTAAGCCTTGTAAGAAGTGTTTCATAATCGAAAACAACCTCCTCAAAGATAGTAGCATCCGGCTTAAAGCGCACAAAAAGACCATGCTTGCCCTCCGGTGCATTTCCAACGCAAGCAAATGGGCGAGAAACCTGACCCTTTTCAAATCTTTCTGTATACATTTTGCCGTCGTGGCAGTTTTCAACCTCAAGCCACTCGGAAAGCGCGTTAACAACTGACGCACCAACACCGTGCAAGCCTCCGGATATCTTATATCCGCCGCCGCCAAACTTACCGCCGGCGTGAAGAACCATAAAGATAACCTCAAGGGTTGGTGTTCCTGTCTTTGCATTTATACCGGCAGGCACACCTCTACCGTTATCCTGTATAGATACGCTGCCGTCCTTATTCAGAGTAACTGTGATTTTGTCACAATGACCTGCCATTGCCTCGTCAATAGAGTTGTCAACAATCTCGTAAACAAGATGGTGAAGACCTCTGATTGAGGTAGTACCGATATACATACCGGGGCGCTTTCTAACAGCCTCAAGACCCTCTAGGACCTGAATCTGCTCGTCGCCATATTCCTTTTCAACTCTGTTTTCCAAGTTTTCCATGCTTTTCTCCTTCTTTTATGTTGTTATTTAATTAATCCAATTGAAAGCGGGGATAAATAAACCAAATTATCCCTTGTTAAAATAAATGTTTTGGGTAGATTATAGCCAAGGGCAATAACTCTTTTTTCCCTTTGTGCCTTGTTTAGAAAATTTCTTGTGTGAACAGATACAGAAGAAAAGTCAAGGTCAAAAACAGCCACAATTTGGCTTTTTTTTAATACCTTTCCCTCTCCTATATGAACATACATTGCTAATCTCCCTTTTTGTACCTAAAATCGCGTAATTTTGGGTCTTTAATCATCAAACAAATCCTCAGGCACCTCTACCTCTACATTTTCATCATCATCTGTATCATTATCGCCCGGTGCTATATAACTGACCTCATTATCTCCTTCAAAATTACCGACCCTGCCGTTTTCTATCCTTATAAAGCTACAGCTTTCTGTTTTATCAAATCCGGATTTATCACAGGCTGTAATAATAACCTGCTTACCTGTAATTTTTGAAAGAATATATGATTTTCTGTTATCATCAAGCTCGGAAAGAACATCGTCAAACAAAAACACAGGATATTCTCCGCTATATTCACGGCTGATTTCGCCCTCTGCCATTTTCATAGCAAGAGCCAAGGACCTTTGCTGCCCCTGTGATGAATAAAATCTGGAGTCCTTGCCGTTTAGAACAATCTTAAGGTCGTCCTTATGAATGCCGTAAAGTGTAGCCCCATACTTTATTTCTCTGTCAAGGTTGTTTTTAAGCAGAGATAGGTACTTATCCTTAAGCACCTCTCTTTTATCAAAATCATCCTCGCTTGCGTTTGTTTCGTAGGTAATTTTCGGCTTTTCCTTGCCGTTTGTCATTTCCTCAAAGAAAATATTAACCCAATAGTCAAGCTTTTTTATGTAGTCAATCCTCATCAAGGCAATATCAGCGCAAAGATAAGAAAGCTCCTCGGAATAAATATCAAGCATGCCAAGATATTCATTTCTTTTTTCGCTATCCATCTTCAAAACCGAGTTTCTTGCCTCAATAACGCTATTGTACTTTGCAAGCATTTTTATATAAATAGGTCGCAGCTGTGAAATTGCCACATCTAAAAACCTACGTCTGACGCTTGGCGCATCCTTTATAATTCCAAGGTGGGAGGGGCAAAACAAAACTGCCCTAAATTCTCCGATAATTTCCGAGGTTTTATTAACTCTTACTCTGTTTCTGTAAAATCTTTTTGTTTGGCTTTTTGGTATTTCAACACCAAGGGTAATTTCGTCACTGCCCCTCTTAAAGTCCATATTTACATAAGCAGTGTCCTTGCCAAACATAACAAGCTCTCTGTCCTTAAAGGCACGAAAGCTCTTTCCCCTTGCAAAAAGATAAATGCTCTCTAAAATGTTAGTTTTTCCCTGTGCGTTTTCTCCATAAATAACATTGATGCCGTTTTCAAACTCAATTACTTCCTTTTCAATGTTACGGAAAAAGCCCAGCTCTACTTTTTTACAAAACATCTTATTATCTTGTCATCCTCATAGGCATTACATAGAATGTAAATTTGCCCTCGTTATTTTTAGCAGGCTCAATCAAAACACCGGTAAGTGGGTTTACAAAGCTAAGCTTCATTTTTCCGCTGTCACAGCTCTTAATTGCATCAAGCAACACCTTGCACTCAAATGCAATAACAATATCCTCGCCCGATAGCTTTTCAATATTAATCTCGTCATAAACGTTACCGTTTGCACTTTGTGTTGAAACAGAAAGCGCCTCATCAATAGTAAACTTTACATAGGAGCGCAGTGTGCCGGCAAGACGGTCCTCAATAATAAGTGAGCTTCTTTCAAGTGCAGCCCTGAACTCATCTGTGTCAAGTCTTATTTCAAGGTTGCTTGTTTTTGGAATAAGCCTTGTGTAATCAAAATATTGCGCCTCGATAGTCTTTGAGAAGAAGGTGTACTTACCAATCTTAAATATTACATACTTAAGTGTAAGTCTTATTTCCATTTCCTCCTCTGTGTCCTTAACCATCTTAAGAACCTCAATAAGTGTTCTGCCTGGAACGATAAAGTTGAGGTTTAATTTTTCTCTGTATATATTTCTGTTTTCAATAGCAATATCATGCTCACAAATAGCAAGCCTGTTACCGTCGCAGGAAACAATTGTAATATTGTTATCTCTGATTTGGAAAAATGCGCCGTTGAAAATAGGTCTTGCATCGTTTTGACCGATAGCAAAAAGAATCTTGTTTACAAATCTTCTGAAAAGATATTGTGGGAAAATAAAGCCACGGTCACCCTTCAGCTCCGGCAGAGATGGAAACTGTGAGCCGGGTAATGCCTTAATATCAAAGTGGATAAGTCCTGCCTCAATAACTGTATTGTAGGTAGAGTCAACACTAACCTTAATATCTCCCTTAGGCATAGCCTTAAGAATTTGTAAAAGCTTTTGTGCGTTGATAATACAAGAGCCTTCCTTTTCAACCTTACACTCAATATTGGTTCTCATGCCCTTTTCAAGGTCGTAGGTTTGTAGCTGGCATCTGCCATCCTCTGTGCAAACAAGATGCACACCCTCAATAGATGCCATTGTGTTTTTACCGGAAACCGTATACATAGCCGGTATAAGTGCATTGATTAATGTATCTCTATCAAATATAACAATCATATAAACCTCTTTTATCAACCAAGCGGTTGATTTTCTTTTTTATTTTTCTTTTATATAGAATTAATTAATTGGTAGTAGTAATAGTAGTAGGGGGCGGTTGATATAGTGGAAAAGTCCAAAAGCCCTTTATTTGCTTGTCCTTTTCCTTAAAAGTTATTAACACCCACCTGAGGAAAATTTTAGCATTGAAAATTTTAGGCAAAAACCTAAAATTTGCTAAAAATTACAAACATTTTTTTAACACCAATATGAGATGTTGATAAGTAAATGTTGATAAGTGCTTTAAGCCCATATGCTGTATGAGCTTGTCCTATGTTTATAAAATGTTGAAAGTTAATTAGAGCCAATTTCTCTGATAATATCGTTTACCTCAAGGGAGAAGGTAGGATTTTTAGCCATTTCCTCTTTTACATAGTTTTCACTTGAAATAACGGTTGTCCTATCCCTGTTTATTGATTTACCTATCTGAGATTGTGAAAGGTTTGTGCAGCTCCTTGCCACGTAGACAATAATGTGTCTTGGCACTGCAATTTCCTTATTTCTCTTTGTTGATAAAATATCCTCTCTTGTAATACCAAACTTTTTGGAAACAGCCATTATAATATCGTCCATCTTCTTAGAATCTGAATCCTTTGTAGGTACAAATTCCTTAACCGATGATTTTACTCTTTCAAGGGTTAATTCTCCCCCCTCAAGAAGCTGTATTGCGCCAAGCTTCTTTATAACGCCCTCAAGCTGTCTTATGGAGCTTGTAACATTCTCAGCAAGGAACTTTATAACCTCGGGAGAAATATAAAGGCTGTTGTAGGTTGATTTTTGCTGTAAAATAGCGCACCTTAGGTCAAAGTCAGGCAACTGAATATCAACAATAAGACCGGACATAAAGCGGGTTCTGAGCCTGTCCTCAAGGGTCCTTATTTCGTGCGGAGGACGGTCAGAGGTTAAGATAATTTGCTTATTAGCCTCATAAATTGCGTTGAAGGTATTGAAAAGCTCCTCCTGTGTTGAGGTCTTACCTGCAACAAAGTGTATATCGTCAATCAAAAGAACATCGGCATTTCTGTATTTGTCACGGAACTGCTGGGGATTTTTCTTTTGGATTGCATCAAAGAGCTGATTTGCAAACTCCTCGCCCTTTATGTAAATAATTTTCTTATCCGGGTGGTTTTTTGCAATTCTGTTTACAATGGCATAAAGCAGGTGGGTTTTACCAACTCCGCTTGGGCCATAAATAAATAATGGGTTATAAAGCTTTGTGTCCTGCAAATTGTAGTTTTGGTTTGCAACAGCAAGAGCTGCCGAGTTTGCCATTTTATTTGAAACACCCACAATAAAGTTATCAAAGGTGTATTCGGGACGGAAGTTTTCGGGGATAACCACCTCTTTTGAAATTTCCTCTCTTGAAATTTCTCCCCTGTCAATCTTTTCAAAGGTTTTAAGGTTGTGGTGGGAAAGGTCAACCTCGCCATGCTCGCTTGAATGGATAACCACCGCAGGCTCAAAGCCTAAAATATCCTTTAGCCTATCTGCCATTTCAACAGAAAAGCGCTGGATAAGAATTTTCTTTTTAAGGTCAGTTGGGGAAACAAAAACCGCCTCATTAACATCAAGGGAAACCAGCTTCAAATCGCCAAACCAAAGATTGATTGCCGTTTGTGAGTTGTTTTCCAGCATCATCTCACGGAGCAGAGCCATAATGTCTTGAAAGTCTAAATTTTCCATTGTAAATCCTTTCTTAAAATTTTGGATTTTGCTAAGGTCAATATAATTTATACTAATCTAACGATAAGTTACGCACGCGTACGTGTATAACTAATAATTATAGTTAACTATATTATAACATATGTGTGGAAAACTGTCAACAAAATTGATAAATTTTCTACATATATATATAGAAAAACCATATTTTTGTGGAAAACTTAATTAAAAAAATTATTAAGTATAAAGCAAAAATTATATTTTATCGACACGTGTCGCCATTTTTTCAGTAAAAAAAGGAAAGCACCCCCACCGTAGGGGCGGATTCCATATTCGCCCGAAAAAAACGTAAAAAGCCCTCTTACCCACCGTAGGGGCAGGCGTCCCCGACTGCCCGCAACAATGTCGCACCCCCCTCTGCGAAAAACCACCCGAATGACGATAAATAATACAAACCCGTAGGGCAGGGGCTTGCTCCTGCCGAAAAATTATGGTATTTGCCATACCCCGTAGGGGCGGATTCCATATCCGCCCGAAATATGGAAAGAACGCTCTTACCCCCGTAGGGCAGGGGCTTGCTCCTGCCGAAAAATCTCAATGTCGAACTTTCTTTAGAGCCCCTTTTGTGTAAAGGGAGGGGGACCACGATAGTGGTGGGGGATTGTAATTTAAAAGAAGCAAATAAAAAACGGCGGGAGATAAACCCCCGCCCTACGTAATTTTTTTAAAATAATTGATATTTGTAATTATAGCTTAACCCACAAGGCAGGAACAACATTTCCATAGTCGCTGTTAGGATAGTAATAGCTATAATCAGACACGCCATTTGGAAAAACAACTCTTACACGGCCATAGCTTCTATTATCTCCTGGGGAGCGCAGCCACCAATATCCATTTCCGTAAATTTCGCCGTCGGTGGAAAAATAAGCGCCTGTTGCTCTTGCATAGTCACTTGTTATCCTTTGTCTTTCCTTATTTTCACAGTAATAAACATTAAAGCCGTATTCGGATTTAGAAATATCAGCGTGGCTCATTAAAAATATCTTATCAAATGTGTTTTCACAGGCAAATTCGTTATTTTTATAGCCTGTGCTTTTTACGCTGTTGTCAACTTCGGTAACAATAATTCTTTCCTGCTCATCATTACTGAAGGCATTATTCAAAAAGGTGTCATTTAACCAAGCGCGAATTTCGCTGCTTTCATAAATGTTTGAATTTTCAGAAAAGCGATGGCAAGCTATGGCACTTTCGCACAGCAAAAGAGCCTTTTTATTTTTACTATATAAAACCTTCCAATTTATTGGTTCAACCTTAAAGTAGTAGGTATTTCCTTCTACTATTTGCTGACCTGTTGAAAATTTTAATTTTGATTCATGAGGAGTTGCCTTTACCTCTATATAAGAAAAGCCGTCACTACCTGTAAAATACCCTCTTTCGTCAGGTCCACAGATGATAGTAACATCATCACTTTTTATTGTTTGCGGAAAGGTGCCGAATTTCACTTTATTTTACCCCTTATCAGAAAAAATAGACTTTCTTTAACATTAAAAAACATTTTGGTTAAAAAATCCTTGCAAATCCAGTAACCACAAGGCTTTTCAGCTGAAAAATATGCGGAAAAACACTGTTATTTTGAAAAAATTGAAAGACACACAAAAGGAACGCACCAACCATCGCAGGGGCGGATTCCATATTTGCCAAAAAAAACGTAAAACGCCCTCATACCCACCGCAGGGCGGGGGCTTGCTCCCGCCGAGAACCGGAACATTTGCCATACCCCGTAGTGGCAGGTGTCCTCGACTGCCCGAAAAAAGCGTAAAGCCACCGCGTTCAACACTTCGCAGGGGCAGACGTGTTCCGACTGCACGCAACAATGGTACAAACCCCACCCTGCGAAAGACCACCCGACGAACGAGAAATATATACAAACCCGTAGGGGCAGATTCCATATCTGCCCGTTGAAAGATAAAAATCGTAGGGCGGACGGCGTATCTCCTGCCAAAAATTCTCAAGGCAGGTCTTTCTTCAAAGCCTCCCTTGTGTAAAGGGAGGTGGCATTTTCGAGAGAAAATGACGGTGGGATTGTGGTCCTCACACATATGAAGCAATCCCCCCTCCACTATCGTGGCTCTC